>JBBRCD010000094.1:0-16348 GCA_038205245.1 Burkholderiales bacterium | reverse complement strand
CCAGCGACTCTGGACTTCGTGCGCGCTGAGTTCAGCCAGCTGGCACCGGTGTCCTGGGTCGGACTGCTGGTGCGCCAGCGTGATGATCTGCCCGGCTGGCAGCTGCGCCACTGGAGCGGCAGCTCGCTCGGCGAGGCACCCGGGCCGATCAGGCTGGATAGCGTTCTGGCGGACCCGAAAGCGGGTCACAGTGCGTTGGCGGTGCACCGTCTGGCTGATGCGGCGCCCGAATCCTTGGAAGCGCAACTGGCCGCCAGGGGGTTCGGTTCGGCGCTGCTGGTACCGTTGCGCGATGACGCGGACGGCGAGACCGTGCTGGTGTTCGCGACGCATGCTGCAGGCGCCTACACCAGTGAGTTCACCGAACTGCTGTCCAACATCGGTGCGCAGCTGCGCGGCGTGCTTGATCGTACGTCACTCACTGACGCGCTGGTGGTAGCCGCTGTCGAAGGACTGGCTCGGCTTGCCGAGAGCCGGGATCCGGAAACCGGGGATCACCTGGTACGCATGAGTCTTTACTCGGCAATCATTGCCGAGGAAATGGGGCGCAGCGGGCGCGAGGCAGGCAGGATCAGCGCGGCCGATGTTGCCGACATTCGTCGCTTCGCGCCGATGCACGACATCGGCAAGGTCGGCATTTCGGACAGCATCCTGCTCAAGCCCGGACCGCTCACCGATGAGGAGCGCACCGAGATGCAGCGCCACCCGTTGATCGGCGCCGAAGTGCTGCGTCGCTGTGAGGCGCAGATGAACGCGCACGGTCGCCAGGTGTTTCGCTATGGCGTGGAGATTGCCGAAGGCCATCACGAACGCTGGGACGGCACTGGCTATCCGCGCCGGGTTTCCGGCGAGGACATTCCGCTCGCTGCGCGCATCGTTGCGGTAGCCGACGTGTTCGACGCGCTGACCTCGCGCCGACCCTACAAGGAAGCATGGTCGATCGAGCGTGCCCGCAGTGCCATTGACGAGCAGTCTGGCCGGCACTTCGATCCCGAGGCAGTGGCAGCACTTTGGCGCGCCATGCCCCGGATACTTGAGGTCTACGAGCGGCTGAAGCATGTCTAGCCAGTGCTCATCAACCGCGATAGAGCGGTTCCGGCTGGCTGAAGAACGAATGCAGGATGTGATAGCACATGAGGAAGTTCTTCTGCTGGAAGCTCGCATGCGAGATGCCGGCCATCATCGAGAACTGCTTGTCCGCGTTCGGCAGTCGCTTGTAGAACTCGATCAGGTCGTCCAGGGCGGCGATGCCGTCGAACTCGCCACGCATCAGCAGGGTTGCGGCGGTGATCTTCGCCGGGTCGACTATTGGCAGCTTCGAACACATGTCCACATAGGTGCCAGTGGGCATCTCGTTATCCAGCGCCAGGATCGCGTCAGCGAAGGCCTCGACCACGCTCTCCTCGGCACAGCCCGCGTGATCGCGGTTGAAGATCGAGTGCACGAACGCGCGGTCGATCGGACGCTTCTTGATCGCGATGAAGTCGGCCAGCTTCTTGCGCCGCTCCAGCAGCGTCGGTGCGCCTTCGCCGGTCCACACGAAGGCGTCCAGCGCAAGCCGCGAAACCCGCTCCGGGTTGCGCTCGGCGAACATCGCGGCACGCAGCGCGCCGGACGAGATGCCATAGACCAGGAAGGTCCTGGTGCCGCGGGTCTGGGTGATGTAGTCGGTGGTCGCCTGCAGGTCGTCGGCGCCATTCGAGATATCGAAATAGATGTCGCGCGACTTGTCGGAGCGGCCGTAGCCCTCCATGTCGACACACCAGTTGTCGAAGCCGCGCCTGGCGAACCAGTCCATTGCCGACGAATCCGGGCGTCCGGGTACGGTCAGGTCGAAGGTCGGGGTCGATGCCATCGACGAGCCGTGCACCCAGAGGATTGTGCCGTTTTTGCCTGTGCCGGCGGCTGCGCGTTTCTCCCAGAGATAGAGGTTGATATCCCCCTTCTTGGTCCAGTGTTCCTGGCCGGGGACGGTCGCGGTGCTGGTACTCATGCTGTCTCCTGGGTGGCGTTGCTTGAAGGCGTGTGATGCCGCGTGAATGTCTCGCGTGGCATCAGCAATACGAAGAAGTTCGCGATCACGATGGTTGCGGCGAGGAAGTAGAACACCGAGAACAGTCCCCAGGTGTCCGCGATCCAGCCGGCGACCAGCGGCGAGATGGCGGAGCCCACCGCGGTGGCGCTGAACAGGACGCCGACACTGGTGCCTGCCGAGGCGGCCGGGGTGGAGTCGAGCATCCAGGCCTGCAGGACCGCGCGCACGGCATAGAGGAAGAATCCGAGCAAGGCGGTGCAGAACACGAACAGCATCGAACCCGGCGCAAGCAGCATCACCACCAGGACGAGGGCACTCATCGCCATCGAGCCGGCGACAATTCGGGCACGGCCGACCCGGTCGGACAGGTAGCCGGCCACCGGAGAGGCCGCAAAGCCGGCCACCTGTAACACGAACAGGACGAAGCCGGTGGCGGCGATCGAATAGCCCAGATCGTGCATGAGATAGAGCGGCAGGAAAGTGAGCAGGCCGATCTGTGTCATGGTGCGGAAGACCGACCCGAGACAGATCAACAGCATCGCCCGGTTCTTCAGCAACAGCCCGAAGTCGGCGAACTGGTCCGACCAGGGGCGTTTCGCAGGCTTGCCGGTGACGTGGGTTGCGGCGTGCGTCGTGGCGAGGTCGGCGCCGCCCGCGAGGCTTGCCACCGCGTCGCCGCGCGCTGGCCGGCGCAGCGTCGGCAGCACGCCAAGCATGGCCAGGATCAGCAGCGAGGCGAACACACCGGGCACGACGTTCATCACCACCACTTCGCGCCAGGTGAACACGGCGAGCAATGCGCCCACGACCAGGGGGGCGAACGCTTCGCCGACATTTCCACCCATGCCGTGGATCGACAGGGTTAGGCCCTTGCTCTGCGGGTAGCGCTGCGCCAGGGTGGAGATCGCCGTCGGGTGCCAGATGTTGTTGCCGACGGAAACCAGCGTCACGCAGGCGAGCAACACCCAGTAGGTGCTGGTGAAGCCCATCAGCAGATAGGGGAAGCCGACCCAGAACAGCGACGCGGCCATCATCAGCCCCTTGCGGTCGTAGCGGTCGACCAGCATGCCTGCGGGCAGATTCGAGGCCGCACCGACCGTATGCTGCACGGTCATGATGAAGCCGATCTGAACGTATGACAGCCCCAGCTCGGTGCCGATCAGCGGCAGCAGCAGGTAGAAGGTCGCCGTATACCAGTGGGTCATGCCGTGGCCGGCGGCAATCAGCCAGACTTCCTTCAGGCGGGCGACAGCACGCAGCGAGGGCTGGGGCAGGGTGGCTGAGCCGGACATCGTGGGCGCGCTGAAAGCAAGACTTGGAAGCCCCCGATGTTAGCACGCGACCTGTCGTCGCCCGGACGATGGCTGCGCCCGCTTCCGTCCCAGTCGCCGCGTGCGCGCGTGTCCGCTCAGGCGGCCCGGGCGAACAGCGTTGCCGGATCGTCCGCGCCGACCTCGGCGAGCAGGGCTTCCATATCCAGCACCAGCACGACCGAGCCGTCACCGGCCTGCGTCGCTCCGGCCACACCCTTGGGCCGAATCTGATCAAGCGGCTTGATCACCACGTCGTCGCGACCGACGAAGCCGTCCACTGCGAGTACCAGCGACGACAGCGCCGCCTGCAGCAGCACGCCGTAGCGCGGCGTTTCGGGCTGCGGCCAGCCGATCAATCCGGACAGTGTTCTGACCGGGAGCACTTCGTCGCGTACCACCATGGTGGCGCGGCCCGAGACCGCCTGTACATCATTGACGCGGATCGGAATGATCTCGCGCACCATCGACAGCGGCACAGCGAAGGGTTGGTCGCCGACCCGAACCACCAGCACTGGCAGGATCGCTAGTGTGAGCGGCAGCGAGATCGTGATAATGGTGCCTGAACCAGGTTCGGAGGTGATGTCGACGCGGCCGTTGAGCTTCTGGATGTTGCTCTTGACCACGTCCATGCCGACGCCGCGCCCGGAGACGCTGGACACTTCGTCCTTGGTCGAGAAGCCGGGCATGAAGATCAGATGCAACGCCTGGCGATCGTCGAGCGCGCTCGCACCTTCTGCATCGATCAGTCCCTTCTCGACTGCCTTGCGGCGTAACGTTTCCGCACGCATGCCCTTGCCGTCGTCGGAGATCTCGATGACGATATGGTCGCCGGCCTGGCGCGCGGACAGGCGGACTGTGCCCTTCTCCGGTTTGCCGGCAAGCCGGCGCTCTTCCATCGACTCGATTCCGTGGTCCACCGAGTTTCGGACCAGATGCACCAACGGGTCATTCAGTTCCTCGACCATAGTCTTGTCGAGTTCGGTGTCTTCGCCGACCAGTTCCAGTTCGAGTTCCTTGCCGAGCTGGCGGGCAAGGTCGCGTGCCATTCGCGGGTACCTCTGAAACAACCGGCCCACCGGCTGCATGCGGGTCTTCATCACCGCGTTCTGCAGGTCGCCGACCAGAAGGTCGAGCTGGCTTACCGCTTCATCCAGTGCGCGGAACACCTCGAGCGAGGTCTTGCCCTGCATGATTTCGCTGCGCAGGCAGGTGAGCCTGTTTTTGGTGAGGCCGATCTCTCCAGACAGGTTGAGCACCTGATCAAGACGGGCGGTGTCGATGCGCAGCGTATTGTCCTTGACCACCAGCTTGTCGTTGTCGCGCCGCCCGGCGCGATCAGCGCGGGTGTCCGGCTGGTCGGTGTCGCGCCGGCCATGCGCCGGGTCTGCAGCGGGTGCTGCAGCAAGAGGCGCTTCTTTCGGCCGCGGCGCGGGCTGCACCGGCAGGCTGATGACTGCGGCTGGCTGGCCGGTAAGCGCGCTGTGCAGCGCGCCCCAGTCCAGGCCGTCATCGGACGCCGGGACCAGGGCGGGGGTGGGTTGTGGCACCGCCTCCAGGGCTGCCGGCTCCGCCGAGGTCAGCTTGAGTTCGCCGACGATGGCCAGACCGAGTCTATTGAGCAGACCAGCATCGGCCGGCCCCGGTTGACCCGCATTGCCGAGCGTATCGAACATGTCACGCACGGTGCCGGTGGCCTCCAGGATCACATCCATCAGGGCCGCGTCCAGCCTGAGCGTGCCGTTGCGAAGATTGTCGAACAGGTTTTCCGTCAGGTGGCACAGCTCGACCAGGGGTTGCACACCGAGAAAACCCGCGCCGCCCTTGATCGTGTGGAAGCCGCGAAAGATATGGTTCAGCAGGTTCGCGTCGTCCTGCCGCTTCTCCAGTTCAACCAGCTTGTTGTCGACATCTGCCAGCAGATCGCCCGCTTCCACCAGGAAGTCGCTCAGCAGTTCTTGATCACCGGAAAAGTCACTCATTTCGGTCTCGACCTGGACAGGGTGCGTAGGGTGGCGGAGGGGTGGTGGCGGGCACGATGGTCAATACGTGGTCAATGCGTGGTCACTGCGCGTTCACCGCGGCTCAGAAGCCGAGTGACTCCAGCAGCTCGTCGACCTGATCCTGGCTGGTAACCACATCGGTGCGGCCTGCGCTGTTCACCACCGGTCCGTTGAGCATGCCTTCGGCCTCGGCCCGTTTCGCCGGTGGCATCTGCTCGACCAGCAGCTCGAGCAACTGTTGCTCGACGTCGTGCGCGGCCTCGGTGATCTTCTTGATCACCTGTCCTGTGAGGTCCTGGAAGTCCTGCGCCATCATGATTTCGGTCAGCTGGGTGCGGGTCGCTTCGGTCCGGGCGGGCACCGCGGCCAGATAGGACCGGGTCGAACCGACCAGGACCTTGAACTCCTCGACCGAGAGCTGCTTGTCGAACAGACGGTCCCACTGGGTCGCCAACGCCCTGGATTCGGACTCCAGGGCGTCCTGCAACGGGCGCGCGGTCTCGGTCGCGGTCAGCGCGCGCTCGGCAGCCTTCTGGGTGAGGGTGGCGACGTAGGCGAGCCGATCCCGGGTTCCGGGAATCGACTCGGCAGCCTGCTGCAGCGATTTGTCCAGGCCGAGATCGCGCAGGCTGTCATGCAGTGTGCGGGTGAGCTTGCCGATGGTCGCCAGCACCTCGCTCGGCGCCGCGCCGGCGTTGCCGCCGGTGTTGCCCGCGGCGCACGATGCTGCTGTCGCCTCGACGGGCGCGGTGCTCGCCGCCACGATGCTGTCGAAGAGTGCCTCCAGGTCGGGCGAATCATGTATCGATACCGAGCCGTCGTTCATCGTTTCAGCCCACCTTCTCTAGCGTCTTGAGTATCTTGTTGAGCTTCTCGTCCAGCACGGCGGCGGTGAACGGCTTCACGATGTAGCCGTTGGCCTTGGCCTGGGCGGCCTCGATGATGTTCTCCTTCTTCGCCTCGGCGGTGATCATGAGCACGGGCAAGCCGGCGAGCGCCGGGTCGGCGCGCACGGCGCGCAGCAGCTCGATCCCGGTCATGTTCGGCATGTTCCAGTCGGAGATCACGAAGTCGAATTTGCCGCCCTTGAGCTTGGCCAGTGCGGCAACCCCGTCTTCCGCCTCATCGACATTGGTGAAGCCGAGTTCCTTCAACAGGTTGCGCACGATGCGGCGCATGGTGGAGAAGTCATCGACAACTAGAAATTTCAGGTTTTCTTGGCTCATGCTGTCGCTCCGGTGCTTCGGTCTCTGAAAGGTGGTGCCGGGGTCGTTGTCTGTCGGGCGCTGGCGGTCGGGGCTCGACGGTCGGCGGGTCAGCCCGCACCGGTCAGGCTGCCCGCTTGAGCATCGGTCGCAGCGTCTCGGCCAGCACGCTCGCGTCGAACTTGGCGACATAGGCGTCGACGCCGACGCTCTGCCCCATGGCGCGGCTCGCGCTCGACGAAAGCGAGGAGTGCATGACCACCGGGATGTCGCGAAAGCGCGCATCCGACTTGATCAGCCGGGTCAGCACATAGCCGTCCATCTCGGGCATCTCGGCGTCTGCGAGTATCAGGCCGATCTGGGCCGATACCGCCGTGCCTTCGGCATCGGCGCGTGCTGCCATGGCCAGCAGCCGGTCCCAGGCCTCGCGGCCATTGGTCGCCTGCAGCGACTTCACGCCAAGCTTCTCCAGCACCTGGCTGATCTCGCGTCGCGCCACCAGCGAGTCGTCGACATAGAACACCGTCGATTCACGCTCACCCGCGAGCGGGGCGATCTCGGGCACCAGCGGCTCACCATAGACCCGGGAGAGCACATGTTCGACATCCAGGATCGACACCAGACGCCCGCCATCGAGGCGGGTGATCGCGGTGATCGGGCTGTCCGCGGCGCAGACGCGGGTCTCGGGAGGCTTCACCTGGTCCCAGTCCACCCGGATGATGTGCTCGACATCGTGGACCAGGAACGCCTGAGAGTGGCGACTGTACTCGGTCACCATCATGGTTTCGCGCGAGCTCAGCGCCGGGTCGGCCAGGCCAGCGAACTGCGCCAGATCGATCACCGGAATGATGTTGCCGCGCAGGCTGATCACGCCCTCAACGCCGACCGGCATGTTCGGTGTGCGCGTCACCTTCGGCGCCTTGGTCACCTCGCGCACCTTGAACACATTGATGCCGAAGGTCTCGCGCGACCCCAGCGAGAACAACAGGATCTCCATCCTGTTCGATCCGGCGAGCCGGGTGCGTGCATCGACCGAGTCGAGCATGTTGGTGCTGCCTGCCTGGTCCATTGATGAGCCTCCAGCGTGGCTCAGGCGAGCATGCGCGACAGGGTTGCCGCAAGCCGCTGAGGTTCGAATTTGGAAACGTACTCGTCGACGCCGACCGAGCGCCCAAGCTGCGAGTTCGAGTTCCCGGAAAGCGACGAGTGCATCAGCACCGGGATACCCTTGAACCGCGCGTCGTTCTTGATGCATCGGGTCAACATGTAGCCGTCCATCTCGGGCATCTCGACGTCGGTCAGCACCAGGTGCAGGCTGCTGCAGAGCGCCTGTCCGCGCGTGGCCGACTGCTCGGCGAGTTTCTGCAACTGCTCCCAGGCCTGGCGCCCGTTCACCGCTTGCTGGTGACGCAGGCCGAGTGCGTCCAGGGTGCGCGCGATCTGCTTGCGCGCGGTGCTGGAGTCATCGGCGAAGAACACCGCCCGACCTTCCTTCTCGACCGGCTTGAGGTGCTGGAACAGATCGTCATCGTTGACGCCGCTGGTGTCGGCGAGCACTTTCTCGACATCCATCATCATCACCAGGCGGCCATCGGGAAGCTCGGTCACGGCGGTGATCAGGCCGTCCATCTTCTGCGCCAGCATGGGGGGCGGAACCTTCATCATCGACCAGTCAATGCGCAGAATCGTGTCCACTGCCGCCACCAGCAGCCCCTGTGTACGACCGTTGTACTCGGTGACGATCATCACCTCGGCCCGGGTCTCGGTTTCCAGGCCGGTGTAGCGCACCAGGTCGATCACTGGTACCAACACCCCGCGCAGGCTCACCATGCCCTCGACTGCATTGGGCATGTCGGGCGCGCGGGTGATTTTGGGGGTGCGCATGACTTCACGTACCTTGAACACATTGATACCGAAAGTTTCGGTGCGCTTGCTGCGGGAGTCCTCCCCCAGCGAGAACATGAGCATCTCGAGCTTGTTGGTGCCGGCCAGCCGGGTGCGGGCATCGATGTTCTGCAACAGTTCGGACATCGGGTGGGCCTTCGGGTGATCTGCGGGTGGAGCCTATGAAGGCTCAGGCGCGGAACTGGGCGACCTGGGCGTTGACCGCGTCGGCCAACCGCTCGAGGTTGCGCGCGGTGTTGCTCGCGGTCTCGATGGCGCGGCTGGACTCCTCCGACATACGGGCGATCTGCTCTACATGACGGGCGATATCCTGGCTTGCCGCGCGCTGCTCGGCGGCTGCGGCGGCGATGTCGCCGATGAAGTTGCGGCTCGATCCTGCACCCTCGTTGATCTGGGCCAGCGCCTGTTCGACCTCGCCCGACAGACGCACGCTTTCGTCGACTTGCGAGGTGCTCTGCTGCAGCTGGGAGACGGCGGCCTTCACTTCCTCATGGATCGCAGCAGTCAGTGCCGAGATCTGGGTGGTCGAGCTACCGGTACGCTCGGCGAGCTTGCGCACCTCGTCGGCGACCACGGCGAAACCGCGTCCCTGCTCGCCAGCGCGCGCGGCCTCGATCGCCGCGTTCAGCGCCAGCAGGTTGGTCTGCTCTGAAATGTCGCGGATCACATCGACGATGGTGGAGATTTCAGCCGAGCGTTTGGCCAGAGACTCGATCATGTGCGCCGAGTCCTGCACTGATCCGGCGAGCTTGCCCATCGACTCGGCAGCCTTGCGCATGGTGTCGCGGCCGTCTTCCGACAGCCTGCTGGCGGTCTGCGCAATGTTGCGGGTTTCCGCCGCATGATCGGCGACCTGGCTGATGCTGACCGACACCTCTTCGACCGAGGCGGCGGTGGAGGAGGCCGCCTCGCTCTGGGCCTGCGCCTTCACTGCAATGTCGTTGGCTGCGGCAGCAACGCTGATCGTGGCGACGGACAACCTGGCGGCGTCCTGCTTGAGCGTGCCGACAGTGCCCTGCCATTGCGCCATCAGGGCGTTGAAGGCGTTCATCGCGTCGCCAATCTCGTCTTCCGTGTCCACCTTCGCCCGCACTGTGAGATCGTTGTCGCGCTGCGCGTTCTTCAACGCTGCACTCAGCGTGCGCAATGGCCTCAGGATGGACCTGATGACCGCGAGGCACACGCCGAACACGAGGATCATGCTGATCACTGCGGCGCCTACGTTCACGTAGATGGTTGATTCGTAGTGCGCAGTTCCTTTGTCGTACTGCTTGCGGCCTTCGTTGACCTGAAGGTCGATCAGCTCGGTAAGCGCATCACGCACGCCGACCCATGGCGCTTCCACGTGGGCTGCGATGACCGTCTTCGCCGCCGCCAGGTTCCCCTGACGCAGTTCCGAGGCGGTCGGGCGCAGTCCTTCGACGATGAAGCGCTGGATGCGCGGCATCGCACGCGACTGCATGGCCTTCTCCTCGGTGGTCGCCGGGTTCGCCATGTACGCCGCGATATCCTTTTCGACCGCGACCAGTCGCTGTTCTATCCTGTCGGCCCGCAGAGCCGCGGCCTCTTTGGTGTTCTCGACCAGGGAGAACGCCGCGTCGCCGCGGGCGCGGGCGAGGTTCGACAGCACGGCGGACAGCATCTGTTGCGCCACCATCCGGTCCTCATAGACCACCCTGAGCGACTCCGCAGAGCGGCTCGCGCCCTGCAGGGCAAGGATGGACAGTGCGATGATGATGACTACCGGAAGGACCGCGAGTGCGCCGAGGCGTTGAGATATCGAGAATCGGTTCAGCAATTGGAACGCTCCGGGCAATCGGGGGGGCGGGCGCCGACTCGCGCGTCGGCGAGACCGTACGGGGGCGAGTTGTTTAACGGCAGCACAGGCATCGTCTTTAGTGCGGCGAACCCGCGACCGGAGGGGCCGGACGACCCCTGCGGGGTGGTGGTGCTGCTGCTGGCGGCAGGTCTCGGGCGCCGTTTTGGGAGCGACAAGCTGGCTGCCCTGTTGCCCGATGGCCGACCGGTGGGGGCGGCGACCCTCGACCTGGTTCGCTCAGCCTGGCCGCGGGTCACCTGCGTCGTGCGGCCGGATACCACCATGGCGACGCTGGCACGAGACGCCGGGGTCGACTGTATCGAGTGCCCGGAAGCGGTCGAGGGCATGGGCGTCAGCCTCGCCGCGGGCGTCCGCGCGACCGCACTGGCGGCGGGCTGGGTTGTAGCGCTGGCAGACATGCCCTTCCTGCAGCCGGCGACTGTTCGTCAGGTCGCGCTCGCGGTGGCGGCTGGGCGGCGGCTGGTCGCGCCAACCTGGCGCGGGACGCGGGGCCATCCGGTCGGGTTTCACCGGTCGCTGATAGACGAATTAACCGGGCTGACCGGTGACGAGGGTGCCCGGCAGGTGCTGGCGCGCCACGCCAGCGAACTTCAGGCGGTCGAGGTTGACGACCCCGGCATTTTGCGCGACATCGACCGACCCGCCGACCTGGTCGGATCCCAGGCGGGTTAGCAGCTCGATCTGGCGGCCGGCCCGCCGCTGGGCACGGTCAGGCGAGCGCTGCCGGATCGAGGCCGAGCAGGACAGCGCCAACCATGATCGACGCTGCGACCGCTGCGCGCAGCGCGCCCGCCACCGGGCTTCGGGCTCGGGCTGGCCGGGCCTCCGGCGCAATCACGATTCGGTGCTGCTCACGGCGCAGGGTCCCGGCCCGGTGCAGGTCATTGATGGCGGTGGTGACCGTCTGACGGCGGGCGCCGATCATGTTGGCCAGCTCCTGGTGGGTCAGTCTGAGGTCGAGCACCGACTCGCCGACCCGGGGCCCGGCCTGCTTGCGCGCAAGGCGCCGCAGTAGCCGCAGAATCCGGTTCGGGACGTCCTCCGACACCACATCGGTCAACGAGTCGGCGACCGACTCCATCCGCTGGCGCATCGATTCGATCACCGCGAGCGCCATCGTCGGGCGGCTGGCGAGCAGGGCGCGGAACTCGGTCTCGTCCAGGGCAAACGCCTCGCCAGCCTCGATCACCTGTGCCGAGGCGAGCCGGGCTGGTGCGCGGGACAGGCCGCTATAGCCGACCAGTTCTCCCGGGCCGCACAAGGTGATGATCACCTCGGTCCCCTGCACGGTCCGACGGAGGAGCTTGACCCGCCCGGTGGACAGCACATAGACATGGTTACGCGGGTCGCCGGCCGAGAACAGCACCTGGCGCCGGGTCAGCAGCCGGCGGGAGCACCGCTCAAGCAGTCGGGCTCGGTCATCCTTCGTCAGCAGATCGAGAAATGCGGACGTTCCAGGGGCGTATTGCGCAATCTCGCCGTCAGCGGTCTGGTGTGTCGAACGCGCGCTACCCCGGGTCTGGTCGGTCATCGCTTCCTCTTCACTGGTTCTTGTCTCGGATGAAATGCTTTCATTCCTGTAGGGTAAGACCGCCAGCGGCCGAATTGGTTCCCCGGTTTCGGCGCTTCGGGCATCGCGCCACTTCAGTCCACCCCTCTTTCGCTCAGCCAATTGCGGCTCAGCCAATTGCGCCGTGACAACAATTACGAGCCTTGCTACGCTCGCCCCACCGTGAATCGTACTTACGAAAGTGCAAAATTAAACAAACAATGGCAAAAACGCATCGCAGCATCGATCGCCACCGCGGCGTTCGCGGCGACGATGACCTTGGCGACTGAAATCGCGTACGCGCAGACGCCGGCGCAGGCAATCGCGTTCCGCAAGGGGTCGATGCAGGTGCAGCAGTGGCACCTTCGTCAAATGATCCAGATGATCAAGGGTGCACGCCCGTTCGACCAGGCGATGTTCCTGCGCGATGCGCTGGCGATCGAGAACAGCACCGCCTCGGTCGCGGATGGCTTCATCCCGGGCAGCGACACCGGCAACACTCGCGCCCTGCCGCTGATCTGGTCGGACGCAGCGGGATTCAAAGTGGCTGTCGATCGGTTCAAGGCGGAGGCCGCGAAAACGGTCGCGGTGGCGAAAAGCGGCGACGAGAAGGCCATGCGGACTCAGGGACTGGAACTGGTCAGAACCTGCGAGAGTTGCCACGACCGGTTCCAGGGAAAGTAAGCGGGTCGACACCCTGCTGCCTTGCCGCACCCCCGCCGGTCACCCCACCAGGGTGTAGACCGCGAGGGCCACCGCGCCGCCCACGACCACTGCCGCGCCCAGCCCGACGAACCTGAACTCGGGGGGGGTCTGGCCGGCGCGCAGTTTCTTCACTCCGGTGAACATCGGCCACACCAGGTTTTCGCGCAGCGCCAGCGCGTAGTACAGCACCGCCGCAACATGCACGCCGGCAAGTGTCAGAAGTACGTTGAAGTTGAAGTAGTGAATCGTGGTCAGCCAGTCGCTGGTCGATTTGTTCACCCAGGACATCAGCGGCCCTTCGGTGAGGATGTCGTCGTTGGCAAACAGGCCTGTGCCGACCTGCACCAGCAGGCTGATCAGCATGGCAACGGTCATCCAGCCTCCCAGAGGCGTATGGCCAAAGTATTGGGACGGTCTGCGGCGCACAAGGCCGTTGGCGTAACTCGCCATTGCCCTCGGCCCATAGAGGAACTGGCTGAACCGGGCGCTGCTCGATCCCATGACACCCCAGGCGATCCGGAACAGCAGCAGGCCGAGCAGGGCGTAGCCAGACCACATATGCCAGGTCATTTCGTAAACGCCACCGGTCTTGCCGGTATACCAGGACACGGCGAGCAACAGCACCAGGAGCCAATGAAACAGCCGCACCGGCAGGTCCCAGACGCGTACTTGTCCGCTGACAGGCGAGTCAGCGCCTGGCTCGATGAGGGTCGCGCTGGGCGGCGGTGACTTCATTGCAATTCTCCACGACAATAAGGAGAGTCTGCCGTGAGGGCCGGGGGCGTTGCAAGTGCTCCGGATGCCCGACGCGGCGGCACTTGTCAACGCGCTACGACAACCAACGCGCTACCACAACCACAACCCACGGCAGAGGCCGCCCGGCGTCCTGGGCGGATACAAACAACTGCCGGCAGCAATATCTGGAGGAAGTCATGCCCCACTCAGTGCAGATCCGATTCGCCGGGTCGTCCACCGCCACCCTCGCTGCCGCGGTCGCGGGACTGGCGGCTTTCGCCCTGCTCGCCCCCGGCGCCCAGGCGCAGGCCTGGCCATCGAAGCCGATCCGGATGATCGTGCCGTTTCCCCCCGGCGGGTCGACCGACATCTTCGGCAGGCTGGCCGCAGATGCGCTGACCCGGCAACTGGGGGTCACGGTGGTGGTCGACAACCGCGGCGGTGCTGGCGGCAACATCGGCACCGCACTCACCGCCAGAGCGCCAGCCGATGGCTACACCATCGCCATGTTCACAGTGGCGCAAAGCATCGCGCCGTCGGTGTTTCCGAAACTCGAGTTCGATCCGCTCAAGGATTTCTCACCGATCACCCTGATTGCGCGCCTGCCCAGCATCCTGCTGGTGCATCCGTCGCTGCCGGTAAAGAACGTGAAGGACCTGATCGCCTTGATGAAGAAGCGCCCGGGCGCACTCAACTATGCATCGACCGGGCCAGGGACCTCGCCACACATGCTGATGGAGATGTTCCTTCTGATGTCGGGCACCACGGCCACACATATCGCCTACAAGGGCGCGGCCCCGGCGATGATCGATCAGATGGCGGGGATGGTCGAGCTGGGCTTCACCACCGGCATCGGGCCTTCGCTGGACGCGGCACGCACCGGCAAGCTGCGCGCGCTCGCAGTGTCCACTATCGAGCGCTATGCAGCGCTGCCCAACCTGGCGACGGTGGACGAGTCCGGGGTGAAGGGCTTTGACGGCAGTTCGTGGCAGGGCTTGGTCGCGCCGGCTGGCCTGCCCAAGGATATCCTCGGCCGGTTGAACGCCGAGGCAGTGAAATGGATACGCTCACCGGAGGGTCGCGAGCGGATCGGCCAGCAAGGCGGCAATCCGGGCGGCAATACGCCGGAG
The DNA here is from genome assembly GCA_038205245.1 of Burkholderiales bacterium. Classification (GTDB taxonomy): domain Bacteria; phylum Pseudomonadota; class Gammaproteobacteria; order Burkholderiales; family CAIKXV01; genus CAIKXV01. The sequence goes on along the minus strand of JBBRCD010000094.1, from coordinate 1,931 downwards.
GAATTCGCCCGATTCATTCAGGACGAGGTCGCCCGCTGGGCGAAGGTCGCGAAGGCGGCGAACGTCAAGATCGAGTGAGCAGGCGCGCGGCAAGGCAGGGGGCGGCTGCACTGCCGCGCCGGCGTCAAGGTCCCCTCAGGGCCCCCTGAAGGTCAGGTGAAGATCGCCTTTCGCGCGTTGCGGCATCGCAACTTCGCGCTGTTCTTCGCCGGGCAGGGCCTGTCGATGATCGGCTACTGGGTGCAGCAGATCGCTGCCGGCTGGTTGATGTACGAGCTGACCCAATCGGCGTTCTCGCTCGGCCTGCTCGCCTTTGCCTCCAACCTGCCAGTGCTGCTGTTGTCGCCGCTTGCCGGCTGGTGGTCGGATCATGCTGACCGCCGGATGCTGATGCTCGTCTCTCAAGTGCTGCAGGGGGTGCAGGCGATCGTACTGGTGCTGCTGGCGGTGAGCGGATCGATCCAGCCCTGGCACCTGATGCTGCTCGGCTCTATCCTGGGTGCGCTGGTCGCGCTCGAACTGGCAGTGCGCCAGACCTTTCTGCTCGACCTGATCGATGCGCGGCAGGACCTGTCCAGTGCGATTTCCCTGACCGCCACCATGGGCCAGGCCGGCCGGATGATCGGCCCGGCAATCGCCGGGCTGATGCTGGCCGCAGTCGGCCCGGCCTGGTGCTTCGCGGTGAACGCGGTGACCTATGTGGCGGTGGTGGCCAGCATCGTGGCAATCCGGGTGCCGCCGCAGCCGCCAGTGATCGGGCGCGCGCCGCTTCTCGCCGGCCTGCGCGAGGGCTTCGCTTACGCCTGGCAGTCGTATCCGATCCGCATGCTGCTGATCTCGCTGGCACTGGTGAGCGTGCTGGTGACGCCGTACCAGGCGCTGATGCCGGCGTTCGTGGCCGAGGTCTATGCCGCAGACGCCCGCACGCTGGGCGGCCTGATCGCGTTGTCCGGCCTGGGCGCGCTGGCCGGAAGTCTGTACCTGGCCGCGCGGCCAAGTGTCGCCGGGCTGCTTACCGTGCTCACCCTCGCGATGGCAGGCGCCGGTCTGGCGCTCGCCGCATTCGCCTTGAGCGATCGGCTCTGGTTGTCAGTGCCGCTGGTGATGCTGGTCGGATTGTCAGTGCTGATGACCACGCTGCCGGTCAATCTGATCATGCAGACGCTGGTCGATGACGACAAGCGCGGTCGGGTGATGAGCCTGTCGACCATGCTGTTCATGGGTGTCGGGCCCTTGGGCAACCTGCTGGCCGGATCGGTGGCCGAGATGATCGGGCCACGCTGGACCCTGGCAGTCAATGGCATGGTGTGCGCTGGGGCGGCAGTCTGGTTGTTCACCCAGCGCGGGCGATTGCGGGAGGCGATGCGGCCGACACTGGAGCGTCTGGGCGTCGGGTCGCCTTGAGCGTCTGATCAGCGCCGGTCGCAGCGGGTCGCGCGCGCTGTGGATGTCGACCCCGGGGTTGCCGAACCGGGGTTGCGAGTTGTCCGGTACCCACGCCCCGCGTCCCATTGCTCACGGCTCGGCCCGGGTCACCGCTATGCGCTGCGCTATCGGGACATCCTGGCGCGCAAGGGATTCGATCTGCAGTTACGTCCGACCGCAGGCTCGATCGACAACCTCAAGCGGTTGGCAGCAGAGGCTGACGGCGTGGATGTCGCGCTCGTCCAGGGCGGGCTGGGCGATCCCGAAAAGATGCCTTCCCTGGTGGCGCTGGGCGGCCTTTATCACAAGCCAGTGTGGGTGTTCCACCGGGGTAAAGCCGCCTATGATCGGCTGACCGATCTGCATGGTCTGCGCATCGCGATCGGGCCGGAAGGCGGAGGGTCCCGCCCGCTTGCGCTCCAGTTGCTCGCCGCGAACGGCCTGGCGCCAGGCAAGGTCCGCCTGTCCAGTCTTGCCTGAGTACACGAAGCAGCTGGATGCCCTGA
>JBBRCD010000093.1:0-16521 GCA_038205245.1 Burkholderiales bacterium | reverse complement strand
CAGGCCTCGGCCGAGGCGCCGCCGGAGCGTCCGCAGCAGATCAACGTCGCCATCGATGCCACCGGCCGCTACCTGGTCAACCGCGAACCGGTGATCTTCGGCAACCCGGACCAGTTCGGCCTCGCGCTGCGCAAGGCCGCCGGTGAGGTGAAGGACCCGATCATCGTGATCAGTGCGGACGCCGCCGCCACCCATCAGGCGGTGGTCAACGTGATGGAGGCAGCCCGCCTCGCCGGCTATGTGCAGATCACGTTCACCACCCAGGGTGCGGGCGGACGCTGAGCGCGTCCCGGCCGCCGGCGCACAGCACGGAGCGCCCAGCCCAGATGCCGCGCTTCGACACCGAACGCCACTGGTCACGGCTGAGCGCGTGCAGCGCCCTGCTGCTGCCACTGTCCTGGCTGTACCGGCTGGCGGTGACCCTGCGCCGGTTTGCCTTCAGGCTGGGCTGGGCGAAGGTGGAACGGGTCGGCGTACCGGTGGTGGTGATCGGCAACGTGACGGTGGGTGGCACCGGCAAGACGCCGCTCACCATCTGGCTGGTGCTCTACCTGATGACCCAGGGCTGGCGGCCGGGCGTGGTCAGCCGTGGCTACGGCGGCAGCGCGGCAGACGAGCGGGTATGCGAGCCGGTCTCGGCGCACAGCGATCCGGCCCGTGTCGGCGACGAACCGGTACTGATCGCCCAGCGCACGCCGGCGCCGGTGTGGGTCGGCGTTGACCGCGCATTCGCCGCGCGCGCGCTGCTGCGTGAACATCCGGAGTGCGATGTGGTGGTCACCGACGACGGTCTGCAGCACTACCGGCTCGGGCGCGATGTCGAAGTCGCGGTGGTGGATACCAGCCTGGGTTTCGGCAACCGCCAGATGCTGCCGTCGGGGCCGCTGCGCGAACCGGTTGGACGACTGCGCACGGTCGACGCGCTCGTCGTGAACGGCGCCGCCGGGATCGATGCGCCAGTGCCGCGCACTGCGCAGTTCGAGATGCGCATCGCAGCCACCCGGGTGTACCGCCTCGACGACCCGTCGATCTCGATCAGCGCCGAGTCCCTGCGCGGTACCCGCCTGCACGCGGTCGCCGGCATCGGACACCCGGACCGCTTCTTCCGCCTGCTCGACACCCTCGGCCTGAGTTTTGCCGAGCATCCGTTCCCGGACCACCATCACTTCGTCGCCGCCGATCTGGAGTTCGACGGCGAGCCGGTGATCCTGACCGAGAAGGATGCCGTAAAATGCAGGCGGTTCGCCCAGGCGCACCATTGGGTGCTCGCGGTAGAAGCGCAAGTCGACCCGGCGTTTGGCGAGCTGCTGCTGGCGCGTCTTGAAGCCTGCCGTCCGCACGCCGCCGGCCACGCGCCGCAACACCGATGACCCAACGCTGAGGAAAAGCCGATGGACGCAAAGCTGCTTGACATCCTGGTGTGCCCGGCGACCAAGGGGCCGCTGGTCTATGACCGAAGTCGCCAGGAGTTGCTGTCGCAGGCCGCCGGTCTGGCCTATCCGATCCGCGACGGCATCCCGATCATGCTGGAAGACGAGGCGCGCGAGCTCTCGCCCGAGGAACTCGACACGCTGCGCCGGCGGTGACCGCGCCAGCCGCGGGCAGCGCTGCCGGGTTCATCGCAGTCATCCCGGCCAGGCTTGGCTCGACCCGATTGCCCGGCAAGCCGCTGGCGGATATCGCAGGTCGCCCAATGGTGGTGCGCGTGGCGGAACAGGCGCGCGCCAGCGGCGCTGCCGAGGTCTGGATCGCCGCCGACGATCCGTCGATCATCGCCGCGGCCGAGGCGCATGGCATCCGGGCGGCGTTGACCCGGGTCGACCATCGCTCGGGTACCGACCGGCTGGCCGAACTCGCGACCCGATTCCACTGGCCTGACGACACCCTGGTGGTCAACGTGCAGGGCGATGAACCCCTGATCGATCCCGCGCTCATCGCCGCAGTCGCCAACTGCCTGCAGCGCACGCCGGTTGCAGCGATCGCGACCGCCTGCCATCCGATTCAGACTGCCGCGCAGATGTTCGATCCGAACCGGGTCAAGGTGGTGCTCGATCGGCGCAGCTTCGCCCTGTACTTCAGTCGCGCGCCGATTCCCTACGCGCGCGACTGGTTCGCCGCTCGTGGGACCGCGCGCGAGGGGTTCGCCGCGGCCGGGGCCGCGCCCGACGCCCTGCCGCCCGGCCTGCCGGTTTACCGCCATGTCGGCCTCTATGCCTACCGGGCGGCTGCCTTGCGCCGCCTGGCGGCCTTGCCGCCAGCGCCGATCGAGCTGTTCGAATCGCTTGAGCAATTGCGCGCGCTGTGGCATGGCGAGCCGATAGTGGTCGAGATCACCGCCGACGCGCCGGCTGCGGGCGTGGACACCCCGGAGGATCTCGCCCGGGTGCGCGCGCAGTGGTCCGGCCTGCCCGGCGGTTGACCGCGGCGCGGAACCACGCGCAGACCCGGTCGTCCGGGAAGACGCGCCAGCAAGCCCCGGCGCCGGCCCCTGTTGCCGGCCCCGGTTGCCGGCCCCGGTTGCCGGCCCCTCACCGCTGCGGGAGCCGATGCGTATAATCCGGCCGGTTGCATGGCCAGTACACTACAAGCAGACGGCCCCTTTATCGGGATACGGCTGCACCCGGTTCCGACATCACATCCGGGCAACAGTTTTCCGGATCACAGTTTCGGATCACACTTCAAAACGCCCGCGCGGCCCGCTCGGGCACTGACCAAAGGAGTCGCCACCGTCCGGGCCTGAAGGCCCGCCGGGAGCGCTTTTCGACCATGCGGATACTCCTGTTAGGACCCCCGGGCGCCGGCAAGGGCACGCAAGCCGTTTTCCTTCGCGAGCGGTTCAATATTCCCCAGATATCCACCGGCGACATGCTGCGCGCCGCGGTGAAAGCCGGCACGCCGCTCGGACTGGCCGCAAAGAAGGTGATGGATGCGGGTGAACTGGTCTCGGACGACATCATCATCGGACTGGTCAAGGACCGTCTGGCTGCCCCGGACTGCCAGCCCGGCTATCTGTTCGATGGCTTCCCGCGCACCATTCCGCAGGCCGACGCGATGCGCGCCGCGAAGGTGGCCATCGATCACGTGCTCGAGATCGCAGTCGATGATGGCGAGATCATCCGCCGCATCAGCGGACGACGGGTACATCCGGGCTCGGGACGCTCTTACCATCTGGCCTATGCGCCACCGAAGGTGCCCGGCGTCGACGACCTCACCGGCGAACCGCTGGTGCAGCGGGACGACGACCGGGAAGAGACAGTGCGCAACCGGCTCAATGTCTACCGGACGCAGACCCGGCCGCTGGTCGACTACTACCAGAAGCTCGCGGCTGCCGATGACCCGGGCGCACCCCGCTATGCCTGCATCCCGGGCGTCGGTTCGGTCGAAGATGTCGGGCAGCGACTGCTCGCCGCGATCGCCGGCGGCAAGGGCAATGCCAGTTAACGCGCTCTACGCCCAGTCCGGCGGCGTGACCGCGGTGATCAACGCCTCGGCCGCCGGTGTGATCGAGACCGCGCGCAGGCATCGCGCGAGGATAGGTCGGGTGTTCGCCGGGCGGGACGGAATCATCGGGGCACTGACCGAGGACCTGATCGACACCAGTGGCGAGAGTGCCGCCTCGATCGCAGCACTCACCCAAACCCCGGGTGGCGCGTTCGGCTCCTGCCGCTACAAGCTGAAGGGACTGGATGAGCATCGCGCGCAATACGCGCGACTGATCGAGGTGTTCCGGGCGCACGACATCGGCTATTTCTTCTACAACGGTGGCAACGACTCGGCCGACACCTGTCTGAAGGTCGCCCGGTTTTCGAAGACGCTCGGCCATCCGCTGATCTGTGTGCATATCCCGAAGACGGTCGACAACGACCTGGCGGGCACCGATACCTGCCCGGGCTTCGGTTCGGTCGCCAAGTATGTCGCCACCTCGATGCGCGAGGCGGCCTTCGACGTCGCCTCCATGGCGCGCACTTCGACCCGGGTGTTCGTGCTCGAGGTGATGGGCCGCCATGCCGGCTGGATCACCGCTGCGGTCGGTCTGGCCGACGACGAAGCGCATCCGATCCCGCTGGTGCTTCTGTTGCCCGAGGTGACGTTCGATGAAGCGAGGTTCCTCGCCCGGGTCGACCACCTGGTCAAGACACGTGGCTACTGCTGCATCGGTGTGTCCGAAGGGCTGCGCGATGCGCAAGGACGTTTCCTGTCCGAGTCCGGGCTGCATGACTCGTTCGGCCATGCACAACTGGGCGGTGCCGGCGAGCTCATCGCCAGGCTGACCCGGGACAAGCTGGGGCACAAGTACCACTTCGCGCTCGCCGACTATCTGCAGCGCGCCGCGCGGCATATCGCATCGAAGACCGATCTCGATCAGGCGTATGCGGTCGGCCGTGCCGGTGTCGAGGCAGCGCTGCGCGGCGAATCCGCAGTGATGATGTCGATCAGGCGCACCTCCGACCAGCCTTACCGCTGGTCGATCGACAAGGTAGCCCTCACGCGGGTGGCCGGCAAGGAACGCATGCTCCCGCGCAGCTTCATCAGCCGCGATGGCTTTGGCATCACCGCGAAAGCGCGTGCCTACCTGCAGCCGCTGATCCAGGGCGAGGCACCGCCGCCGTTTCGCAACGGTTTACCCCGCTTCGTGCGGTTGAAGAACACGCCGGTCGCCAGAAAGCTCGCGCCGTTCAGTATCTGAATCGGGCATGGCGCACCGGCAGCACGCGCTTACTCGACTGGTCCACGAAGTTGCACCAGCATGAACCATGCATGAACCAGCAGTTGCACCAGCAGTTGCACCAGCAGTTGCACCAGCAGTTTTACCAGCATTCACGGAGGTCAGTTCCAGATGTCGACAGCGTTGTGGTTTGCCCTGGCATGTTCCGCCGCCGCGATCTTCTACGGGATCGTATCGACCCAGTGGATTCTCCGGCAACCGACCGGCAATGACCGGATGCGCGAGATCGCCGCGGCGATCCAGGCCGGTGCCGCCGCCTACCTGAACCGGCAGTACACGACGATCGCCGCGGTCGGGGCGGTACTGTTCGTGCTGTTGGGGCTTGTGCTGTCCTGGCTCACCGCGTTCGGATTCCTGATCGGCGCGGTGTTCTCGGGCGCGGCAGGCTACATCGGCATGAACGTGTCGGTGCGTGCCAACGTTCGAACGGCCGAGGCGGCACGCACCGGGCTGAACGAGGCGCTTGCGGTCGCCTTCCGGGGCGGCGCGATCACCGGCATGCTGGTGGTGGGGCTCGGGCTGCTGTCGGTTGCCGGCTACTATGGCCTGCTGGTCAGCCTGGGTTACGACATCGGCACCACGGTGCTCAATGCGATGATCGGGCTGGCCTTCGGCAGCTCGCTGATTTCCATTTTCGCCCGCCTGGGCGGGGGCATCTTCACCAAGGGGGCGGACGTCGGTGCCGATCTGGTCGGCAAGGTCGAGGCGGGCATCCCCGAGGATGACCCACGCAATCCGGCGGTGATCGCGGACAACGTCGGCGATAACGTCGGCGACTGCGCCGGCATGGCCGCCGACCTGTTCGAGACCTATGCGGTGACGGTGATCGCCACGATGCTGGTCGGCGCGACGTCGTTGGCCACTCTGGGGCCGAACGCGATCCTCTACCCTCTGGTGCTGGGCGGCGCGTCGATCATCGCCTCGATCATCGGCTGCTTCTTCGTCAAGGCCTCGCCTGGCGGCAAGATCATGAATGCGCTGTACAAGGGCGTGATCGTGGCCGGCGTGCTGTCGGCGATCGCCTTCTACCCGATCACCACCTCGATGATGGCCGAGGCGGACGTCGGGCCGATGGCACTCTACCTGTGTGCGCTGATCGGCCTGCTGCTGACCGCGGCAATGATGGTGATCACCGAGTACTACACCGCCACCGAGTACGCACCGGTACGCCATGTGGCGCAGTCGTCCACCACCGGCCACGCCACCAACATCATCGCCGGCATCGGCATCTCGATGAAGTCGACCGCAGGGCCGGTACTTGCCGTGTGCCTGGCGATCTACGGCGCCTTCGAACTGGGCGGCCTGTATGGCATCGCCATCTCGGCCACCGCCATGCTGTCGATGACCGGGGTCATCGTCGCCCTGGACGCCTATGGCCCGATCACCGACAACGCAGGCGGCATCGCCGAGATGTCCGATATGCCCAAGTCGGTGCGCGACATCACCGACCCGCTGGACGCCGTCGGCAACACCACCAAGGCGGTGACCAAGGGCTATGCGATCGGCTCTGCCGGTCTGGCCGCGCTGGTGCTGTTCGCCGACTACACCCACAAGCTCGAGATCACCAACCCGGGAGTGACCTTCACCTTCAGCCTGTCTGACCCGATGGTGATCATCGGTCTGTTCATCGGCGGCCTGATCCCGTTCCTGTTCGGGGCAATGGCGATGGAGGCGGTCGGTCGCTCGGCGAGCGCAGTGGTGGTCGAAGTGCGCCGGCAGTTCAAGGAGATCCCGGGCATCATGGAAGGCACGGCCAAGCCCGACTATTCGCTCGCGGTGGACATGCTGACCAAGGCAGCCATCAAGGAGATGATGATCCCGTCGCTGCTGCCGATACTGGTACCGATCGCGGTCGGTTTCCTGCTCGGGCCGATCGCGCTCGGTGGCCTGCTGATGGGCACCATCGTCACCGGCCTGTTCGTGGCGATTTCGATGACCACCGGCGGTGGCGCCTGGGATAACGCCAAGAAGTACATCGAGGAAGGCCATCACGGTGGCAAGGGTTCCGACGCGCACAAGGCGGCGGTCACCGGCGACACCGTCGGCGACCCGTACAAGGACACCGCCGGACCGGCCATCAATCCGCTGATCAAGATCATCAACATCGTCGCCCTGTTGATCGTGCCTCTGCTGCCGGTCGGACAGATTGCGGCGAAGGTGGATGCACCGATCGTCGCCCCGGTCGCTGTCCACGCCAGCGCAACTCCGGCGGGTACCCCTCAAGAACCCGCCGCACTGCGCCGATAACGCTGAATCGGGGACAGCCGGTCGGCCATGAGACGACCGGCCGGGACCGGCTCCGTCAGAGTGCCGCAGGGTGCATCCGGGCGCCAGTCGCCGCGGTCGACCTTCGCCGCAGCGGCAGGCGCCATGCCCGGGTTATCCTTGCAACATCATGATCAGCATGGGTTAATGCGCGGTCCGTCCGGCGCTGTCCCAGCATCCTTTTTGCGGCGCGTGCATCTGTATTGGAGGTACTGTGATCTATCGTCTCGGTGACAGCCGGGTGACGCTCGAGGGCGATGCGTTCGTCGCCGACAGTGCCCAGGTGATCGGGAACGTCACACTCAAGCACCAGGCGTCGGTCTGGTTCGGCTCGATCCTGCGCGCCGACAACGACCTGATCACCATCGGCGAAGCGTCGAACATCCAGGATGGGTCGGTGCTGCATACCGATTCCGGCATCCAGCTGACCCTCGGGCGCAACGTGAGCGTCGGCCACATGGTGATGCTGCATGGCTGCACGGTCGGCGATGGCAGCCTGATCGGCATCCGCAGCGTGATCCTCAACCACGCGGTGATCGGACAGCATTGCCTGGTCGGGGCCGGCACCCTGATCCCGGAAGGAAAGACCTACCCGGACGGTGTGCTCATCCTGGGGTCGCCTGGGCGGGTGGTGCGCGACCTGTCGATCGAGGAGATTGCCCGTATCGAGATGAACGCCGAGCACTATGTCGAGAATGCAAGGCGCTATCGGGCAGGATTCGCCGCCGAGGCAGCGGTCCAATGACAGCCCGGCACGCGGGCCGCGCCTGAAGCGCAGCCCCGACGCACACCCAGACCCCCATGGCACAGACGTCCCAGGCGCAATCCGGCAGCGGGCCAGCGACCACCCAGAGTGGCGTGCCCCTGCTCGGTGACGCCACCTGGCTTAAGCGGATCGGCGCTGCGCGTCCGCGCTCGGCTGCGGTGCTGAGCGCGACCACTACGCGCATCTACGCGCTGATCGGCGACAAGGTAGCAGCGCCGGCTCTAAGGAAAGTCTGCGGGCTGGATGACAACTCGCTCGGTGCGGTGCTGGCCGAACTGATCGGGCACGGCATGATCGTTGCCGAGGGCGTCAAGGCCGCCGACCCAATGGACCTCGACTTCACCTCGCCGGAAGTGCTGGAGAAACTCCGCGGCGAAGCCGAACAGGTGAAACAGGCCGAGGAGGAGGCGCGGCGCCGGGTGGATTCCGAGCGCAAGGCCAAGGCCCAGGCCGAGGCTCGGGTCAAGGCCGAGGCTGAAGCCAAGGCGCGCGCCGACGCGGACGCCAAGGCCAACGCGGCTGCCCTTGCCCGGCTCAAGGCAGAGAAGGTGGTTCGTACCCAATCCGACACCGAGATCAATGCGCGTCAGGGGGCGTTGACCCGCGCCGAGACCGAGGCCCGCTCGCGCGCCGACACCCTGGCGATCGCCGAGGCAGACGCGAAGGCGCGCGCCGAGGCGGTACGTCACGCCGAAGCCGAGGCGGCGACCCGCCTGGCTGCAGTCAGGCGGATGGAGACCGAACTCAAGCGCAAGATGGCGGCGCTTGCGCGCCTCGATGCCGAGCGCAAGCAGAAGGCCGACCAGGAGGCGCAGGCCCGTGACGCGGCGGCAGCGCTCGCCCGCACCGAGGCATTGGCGCTGGCCGAGACCGAGCGCAAGGCACGTGAGCGCGCCGAGGCGGCAGCGGCGACCGAGCGCAAGGTGCGCGAAGCGGCTGAGGCGAAGGTCGAGGCGGAGCGGCAGGCACGGGAACAAGCGGCTGACCAGGCACGCAACGAGGCCGTGGCGTTGGCCGAGAGCGAGCGCAAGGCGCGCGAGCAGGCAGAAGCCAGGATAGAGGCCGAGCGGCGCGACCGTGCTCAGTCCGAAGCGGCGGCCGAAGCAGCGGCGAAAGTCGAGCGCCAGGCGAGGAAGGCGGCCGAGGAGAAAGCGCATGCTGAAGCGCGTGCTCTGGCGCAGTCCGAGCGCCGGGCGCGAGAGGAGGCTGAAGCCAAGGCCGCGGCCGAGCGACGCGCGCGCGAACAGGCCGAGGCGCTGGCCGCCCACGAGCGCCGGGCGCGCGAAGACGCAGCCCGGGCCGAGCAGGCTGCACGCGAGCAGGCAGCCACCGAGGCCCGAGCGCAGGCGATTGCCGTCGCCGAAACCGAGCGCCGCGCCCGCGAGCAGGCAGAGGCGAAGGCAGAAGCGAAGGCAGAAGCCGAACGCCTGGCGCGCGAGCAGGCACAAGCGCGCGCCGCGGAGGCGCAGCGGGCGCGCGATCAGGTCGCAGAGCAGGCACGCACCGAGGCGCTCGCACTGGCCGAGTCGGAACGCAGAGCGCGCGAAGCAGCAGAACTGCGGGCAGAGGCGGAACGCACGCTGCGCGAACAGGCCGAGGCACGCGCCGAACAGCGTACACGGGAAGACGCCGAAGCACGCGCCCGCGATGCAGAAGCGTCCGAACAGCGTCTGCGCGCCGAAGCCGAGTCGCGTTCCCGGTCGGAACAGGCGGCACGCGAGGCCGCCGAGGCGAAGTCGCTCCAGGCAGTGCAGGCCGAGCGCAGCGCGCGCGAACAGGCCGAGGCGCGCGCCCAAACCGAGCGCCTCGCACGGGAAGCGGCAGAACAGCGCGCCCTGGAACAGGCAGTGGTCGAGCGCCAGGCGCGCGAGCGGGCGGAAGCGTTGGCTGCCGCCGAGCGCACCGCGCGCGAAGAGGTCGAGCGGCGGGCGCAGGCGCAAGGCGATGCTGAGCGCCAGGCGCGCGAACAGTCACAGAAACTGGTCGAAGCCGAGCGCCTGCTGCGGGAAGACGCGGAAGCGCGCATGCGCGCGCTGTCGGTCTCCGAACGCAGCGCCCGGGAGAGCACCCAAGCCGGGCAGAGGGCGCAGGCACACACGCCTGCTACGACGGGTCAGGCAGGGGGTCAGGCTGCGGCCCCGGCGCAGCACGAAGCCGAAGCGCTAATCAACAGGGCGCATGCCGTGCTGCAAAGCGCAATGCCCGACCCGCAGGGGGCGCGGCCAGTCGAATTGTTGCCTACGGCGGCACTGCCGCGCTGGGGCGCAGCTGATGTGGGCGTGCCAGATGTGGGCGTGCCTGCGCAGGCCGGAACAGCGCTGGTACGACCTGCACTCTTCGCCCAGTCGCCGGAGCCTCAGCCTGCAGGGTCGACGACCGGTTCGAAGCAGGTAGACTCTGACCTGTGGGACCAGCAGGCGTCGTCCGCAGAGCCGTCTGCAGCATCGTTCGAAGCCCAGTTCAACCTTCAGCCGACACCCGCCGTGGTCAACACAGGCGCGGACACCAGCATGCGGCGCGACGCACCCGCGATGACCGAGGCCTCGGCGATGGTAGACGCCGATCTGCTGGCCGAAGCCGCGCGCCAGGCGGACGAAGACGCCGAGGCGCAGACCCGACTGGCGCAGCAACGGCTGACCCGGGAACTCGAGGAACAGATGGCGCGTGCAAGCGCCGAGCAGAGGCTGGAGGGTCGGCCCGCTGACGCCAATCCACTGGAAGGCCTGTCCGGGCGGCGCTCCACGGAAGAAGAGATCAAAGCGATCCAGGAAGTCGAAGCCCGCGAGCGTGCCGAGGCGTTCGCCCGCGATCAGATGTCCGACATCCTGAAGATGGAGGAAAAGCGCGCGCGCGAGGAAGAGCAGCGGCGGATGATCGCCGAAGAGGAGGCCAAGCGGCGGGCACGCGAAGCGGGCGAGATCGCTGGCCGGGCCCGGGCCGAACGCGAGAAGTTCGAGCGCGAGCGTGAGCGCCAGCGCAAGCTCGCCGAGGCAGAAGCGCAGGCGCTGGCGCGGGCGAAGGCGCGGGCGGCCGAAGCGCCGGCCTCACGCGCCAAACCGGTGCTGATCGGCACCGTCGCGCTGCTCGCGCTGATCGTTGGCCTGTTCGAGATCGTACCGTTCAATTTCTATCTGACCCGTGTCGAGCAGTCGCTCGCCGATGCCCTCGGCGAGCGGGTGGTGGTCCGCTCGATGCAGGCGTCACTGGTGCCGCGTCCGGTGATCCGGCTGTCCGAGGTGACCGTAGGGTCCAGCGATGCTGGCGCAACCATCGCCAAGGTGACCGCCATTCCCACCCTCGGTTCGCTGTTCTGGGGGCCGCTCACCCTCAAGGATGTGGAACTGGAGACGGTCACCATTGCACGCGACTTCATCCCGAAGCTGCCCGAGGTGATCGCGCGCCAGCGGGAAGGCAGCCTGGGGTTCCAGCATATCCTGGTGCGCAACCTGCGCCTGGCCATCCCCAACCTGGATCTGCCGCCGGCTGAGGTCGAGGTCCACTGGGACCGCACCGGCAGCTTCGAGCGCGCCAGCATTCTTGCCTACAGCCGGCGCGTGGCGATCGACCTGCGTGCGACCGAGGCCGATCTGAAGTTCACCCTCACCGCGTTGAACTGGCAGCCGCTCGCCGGCAGCAAGGCCACGATCGATTCGCTGAAGATGAACGGCACGGCCACCCGCAACGGCTTCGAGGCCACCGAGGTCGATGCCGACCTGTACGCCGGCAAGGCGCAGGGGTCGTTTACCGTACGATGGGGCGAGGACACGCCCAGGCCGACAGCGACCGGAGAGTTTCTGCTGCGCCGCCTGGATGTCGCCAAGCTGCTGCCGATGATCACCACCGACGCGACCGCGAGCGGGCTGATGGATGGAACGATGAAGTTCTCGCTGCAGGCGCCCACCGTTCTGGGCCTGCTGGATGCGCCCCAGGTGTCGACCTCGTTCACGGTCAGGCGCGGCTGGCTGGGCGGCATCGATCTGGTGCGACTGCTGCGCGACTCGGCGAGCCGCGGCGGTCGCACTGTGTTCGACGAGTGGACCGGCATCTTCCAGGTCAGCGGTGCCACGCATTCACTGCGCCAGATGCGTCTCGTGTCCGGACCGCTCACTGCCACCGGCAGCGCGGACATCCGTGCCGACGGGCGGCTGACCGGCCGGGTCAACGCCCAGTTGTCCACCGGCAACGGCACGGCAGTACGTTCGAATTTCGGTCTGGGCGGGACGCTGGAGAACATCGAAGTGGGCAATTGAGTACGCCACGGAGTACGCCACTGAGTACGCCACTGAGCAGGCCACCGAGTACCCGGCTGAGTATGCAAATGAGTACTCAATCAAGTACGCAACTGCGCAGGTAGCCGAGCAGCAACTGAGCGCGCAACTGAGCGCGCAACTGAGCACGCAACTGAGCACACCACCAAGCGGGCAACCAGGATGCACGCAATGTCGACTCGCTGGTGCCACACCGAAAGCGAACGCCGATGACCCGCTTCATCTTCCGCATCCGCACCCGCAACGGCCTCACGGTCGAAGCGGTCAGTCTCCAGGCCCGCGATCGCGACGAGGCCGACAAGCGGCTGATGCAGATGTACCTCGGCTGCACCATCCTCGACTGCCAGACCAGCACACCGGACGGCCGGGAAGAGGCCGCGAGCTTCGAATCGGTGATCTCGCTGATCTCACGCGAGCCGACCGAGCCGAACGAGCCGCCGACGCGCTGAGTCCTTGCCTGCGGCGCCTGCCCCGCTTGCCGCCGGCTCAGGACAGAAAGCCGGTCGCCTCCAATTCGTCCGCCAGCGCCGTGTAGTCACGCGCGCCCCGGCTGCCCGGCGCATGGGCGAACACGTCCAGACTGTGCGCCGGACTTTCGGCGACACTCACGCTCTCGGCGATGCGCACCTCGCACACCTCGGCGCCATAGCGGGAGAACAGATCGTCATAGATCTCCCCCGACATCCGTCGGCGGGAATCGTAGCGGGTGACCAGGTAGCGGCGCGCGACACGGCGCTTGAGCACATGCTCGAGCGCGCGCAGGGTGCGCTCGACCTGCAGCACGCCCTGCACCGCGAGATAGTCGGCCGAGATCGGAATCAGCACCCGGTCGCTGGCGAAGATTGCGTTCAGCGAGAGCACACCGAGCATTGGCGAGCAGTCGATCACGATCGGCCGCTCGGTGTTCAACTGCTCGCGCACGATGCCGGCGTTGAGCCGATTCAACACGTTCGGCCCCTTGCCGAACTGGGTGTCGACCTTGGACAGGTCGAGATGCGCCGGGATGATCTCGCCCACAGCCTCGCTGGTCTTGATCAGGTCACGCAGCGACCGCGTCGAGGCGAAGAATCCGTAAACCGAGTCGAGCGCGCCTGTCACCGAGGCCTTGCAGATGCCGGACACATGCGCCTGCGGATCGAGGTCGATCACCAGTGGACGCGCACCGCGGCGTGCCAGCGCCGCCGCGAGATTCAGCGCGGTCGTCGTCTTGCCGACGCCACCCTTCTGGTTGAACACCGCGATACGAGCCATCGAATCGCATGGCGCTGCGGCCATGCCTTGAACTCAATGCCCGCATTTTGAGCACGTCTGGCGGGAAAAATCAATAGTTTCATGTGCTTCGACGACAAAGCTCAGCTGCTGCCTCAGGTTTCATCTCCCGCCGCGCCGCGCCGCGGGGACAGACCCTCAGGGTCTGTCCCCAAAAGTCCAGCTTTGCCCCTCGGCGTGGGGGACAGACCCTGAGGGTCTGTCCCCGAAGGCACCGAAGGCGCCGAAGGCAGCCACGCCCAAGCTTTCAACCGACGCAGATGCCCGAAAAAAGAAACGCCCCGGGTCACCTGCTCCGGGGCGTTTCTGCTGCGGGGCCAGACCCTGAGGGTCTGTCCCCGACGCTCAACTGACTGGCATCAGGCCTTGCGGCGACGTGCGAACCAGCCAAAAGCCAGCAGCCCGGATGCGAGCAACGGCAGCGCGCCCGGCACCGGGATCACCGGGTTGGTGCCGGTGATCTCGAAGTTCAGCTTGCTGAGGATGATCTGCTCGAAATCCCCGAAGGTAGCCGCGGCAAGCGTGAACGAACCTACGCCGCCCTGGATGTTGGTCTGGTACCACGCGAACAGGCCGGCTTCACCGAGGATCGGCAGGCCGTTGATCTGATTGACCCCCACGAGAAGTGCAGCGTCGCGTGCAGCTGAGGTGAGCGCGCCGTCGTTCTGCGAGCCATCGCCGGAGACGTCGATCACCTGGCGAGTACCGGCGAAGTCGTTGCTGGCGAACTGTGGGGTGATGAAGTTGATCGCCGAACCCGGCGCTGTTTGGCCGCTGAACGCGCGGGTCCAGCCGAAGATGGCGACAGAAAGCGCATTTGACTGTGCGGCGTTGGTCAGGTGGAACCAGGAGGTGGGGAGATTTCCGCCGAGCTGCGCCTGCTGCTGCGCGCCCGACCACTGCACCAACGACACCGCGACACCGCCCGGTGCGTTGGCGATGGAGGTCTGCAACAACGGATTGGCGAAGGCTGCAGCATAGCCGTTGCGCTGGGCGAGAAACTGGTCGTTGGAAACGCTACCCGATACATCCATCAGCAGCGCGAGTTCGGTGAACACTGCGGTTGCCGAATTAGCCAGGCCACCCGCACCCAACATCACCGCCGCACTGGCGGCACAGACTAGCTTCTTGAACTTGATCATGATCGTTCTCTCCGGTTTCGTGTGTGGGGTACGTTGCTTCTGCAGGCACTGGGTTTCAACGGATGATTCTCCGGAGCCCGACCTGTCTGTCACCACGTTAGTCCCACGGACGACGTATCGCAATAGCCCGTTTGACCCAGGATTAGTCCTTTCGGACTAACGGCGGGCACTAAATCACGCCTTCTGACGCTATTATTTGGCGCAGGGGCAAAAAATCGCAAAGTCAGGGGACAGACCCTGAGGGTCTGTCCCCAACCATCCCAGTCGCGATCGGGCGCGCGATCGGGCGCGCGATCGGGGCCGGACCCTCAGGGTCTGTCCCCAATGTCCGCAACGGTCGGCTCAGCTGCGAATGCGCGCCACCGCACGCCGCCATCGAGCGAGCTGGTCGGCCGCCTGGCCCGGTGCCATCGAGGGCTCGAAACGCCGTTGCAGATGCCAGCCTTGATCGAGCGCGCCTTCGCCTGCGGCCATACCAACCGCGCGAGCGGCGAGCAGCGCCGCACCCAATGCAGTGCATTCGGTCTGCGCCGGACGCAGCACCGGCACGCCGAGCAGATCGGCCTGGAACTGCATCAGCGCATCGTTGCGGGTGGCGCCGCCGTCGACACGCAGCTCGGTCAGTTGAACGCCGGACTCGGCCTGCATTGCAGCCAGCAGGTCCGCGCTCTGGAAGGCGATCGATTCGACCGCCGCGCGGGCGATGTGCGCGGCCGTGGTGCCGCGGGTCAGGCCGAGGATGGCGCCGCGCGCTTCGGCGTCCCAGTACGGCGCCCCCAACCCGGTGAATGCCGGCACGAAGATGACGCCACCGGCATCGGCAACGCTCGCAGCCAGCGTCTCCACTTCGGCCGCGCTGCGGATGATGCCCAGGCCGTCGCGCAACCACTGCACGACAGCGCCGGCGATGAACACACTGCCTTCGAGCGCGTACTCGAGGCGACCGTCGATGCGCCAGGCGACCGTGGTCAGCAGCCGCTGGGTCGAGACGATCGGCACGGTGCCGGTATGCATCAGCATGAAGCAACCGGTGCCGTAGGTGTTCTTCGCCATGCCCGGACTCACGCAGCGCTGTCCGAACAGTGCGGCCTGCTGGTCCCCGGCGATGCCGGCAATCGGAATCGCCGCGCCGAGCAGGTCGGGTGCTGTGCTGCCGACCACACCGCTGGAATCGACCACCCGCGGCAACAGTGCACGCGGGACGTCGAACAACGCGCACAGCTCGTCGCTCCAGTCGCCGGTATGCAGATCGAACAGCGCGGTGCGCGACGCGTTGCTGGCATCGGTCACATGCAGTGCGCCGCGGGTGAGGTTCCAGACGAGCCAGCTGTCGATGGTGCCGCAGGCGAGTTCTCCAGCCTGCGCACGCGCCCGCGCAGCGGGCAGATGATCGAGCAGCCAGGCGATCTTGGTCGCCGAGAAGTAGGGGTCGAGCACCAGGCCGGTGCTGGCGCTGACCCTGGCTTCAGCGCCGTCGGCGCGCAGTTGCTCGCAGCGCGCAGCAGTTCGCCGGTCCTGCCAGACGATCGCCGGCGCAAGCGGGCGGCCAGTGGCCCGCTCCCAGAGCACGATGGTCTCGCGCTGGTTGGTGACCCCGATCGCGGCCACCTCGGCCGCAGCGACACCGGCACGCGCCAGGGCCTCGGTGGCCGTGCCGAGCTGGGTCGCCCAGATTTCCTCCGCGTCATGCTCGACCCAGCCCGGCTGCGGATAGTGCTGGGTGATTTCTCGCTGGGCGCTGGCGCAAATCCCGCCATCCTCGCCGATGACCAGCGCGCGTGAACTGGTCGTGCCCTGATCGAGCGCCAGGACAAAACGGCTCACTGGCTTTTGTTCCGCGGTGGAACCGTCGGCGCGGATGGCTGCCGGATCCCGGCCGGCACCGAGTCAGGGCGATCGGTGATCGCAGCATCGACCCCATGGCTGGCGAGCAGGCGGAGCGAATCGGGATCATCCACGCCGTAAACGAAATTCCACCAGCGCGCGGCGCGCGCCTGACGCAGCAGGGTGGGCGTCAGCACCCGCTGGTCCCATACCAGAGTGCGCAGCCACTTCGATTCGGCATGACTGGCAAGCAGCGCGGGC
>JBBRCD010000092.1:0-17045 GCA_038205245.1 Burkholderiales bacterium | reverse complement strand
CTCACAGGGCGAGGGCAATTCCTGCCGGTCGATCTTCACCCCGACGGCCGACAGCCGGCGCAGTACCGTCTCGATCGCCTCCCATACCTCCGGCTGGCCTTCGGTGGCAGCGTCGCTGCGTACGCAGGTCAGCCCCGAGGGCGCGGCAGGCACCACCTCGGCAAGCGTCGGCCGGCGCGCCATGGCCGCTGCCATCAACGCCGCATCAGCCACGGTGCGTCCGAAACTGCCCAGCGTGTCGAGCGATTCGGCCACCTGCTTCACGCCCTGCCGGCTCAACCAGCCGAACGTCGGCTTGAAGCCGACCACGCCGCAGAACGCTGCCGGACGGATCACCGAACCCGATGTCTGGGTGCCGCAGGCGAGCGGCACCATGCAGGCAGCCACGGCGGCGGCCGATCCGCTGGAGGACCCCCCGGGGGTGTGCTCAGGATTCCATGGATTGCGCGTGGCGCCGGGAAACGAAGTAGCGAACTCGGCGGTGACCGTCTTGCCGAGCACGATGCCGCCTTCCGCGCGCAGCAGCGCGACACAGGCGGCATCGGCCTGAGGTCTATGGCCTCGATAGATCGGGGAGCCGTACTCGGTGGCAAGCCCCGCGGTGTCGATCACATCCTTCACGCCTGTCGGCAGCCCGTGCAGCATGCCGGACCGTGGCTGCGCATCGCAGGCGCGTGCCGCCGCTATCGCCTGCTCGCCGGCCAGCGTCACCCATGCCCCCAACTGCGGCTCACGCGTATGAATGCACTCCAGGCAGGCCTCGATCAGTGCCTGTGCCGTCAGCCGCCCAGCGCGCATTCGATGCAGCGCCTCGCCTGCGCTGAGCTCGTTGGGTGACATCGCTCGGCCGTGGCCTCAGTCGATCTTCACACCGGCCGCCTTGATCACCGCACTCCAGCGCTTGATCTCGGACACGATATAAGCGCCGAACTGCTCCGGCGTGCCTTCCACAGGCTCGATACCGAGCTCACGATAGCGTTCCCGGATGTCGGGCAGTCGCAGCACCTTGATCAATTCGGCGTTGAACCGGCTGATGATTTCGCGCGGCGTACCGGCTGGCGCCATGAATCCGTACCAGGATGTTGCTTCATATCCAGGCACGGTTTCGCCGATCGGCGGGAGGTCGGGCAGCAAGGACGAGCGCTTGGCGGTGGTGACCGCGATGGCGCGCAGTTTGCCCGCCTTAACAAAGGGCGCAAACAGCGGCATGTCGGAGAACATGAACTGTGTCTGCCCCGAGAGCAGGTCGGGCATCGCCGCCGAGGCGCCCTTGTATGGAACATGCACCATCTTCGTGCCGGTCATCGAGCGCAGCAGCTCGGCGCTCAGATGCAGCGCCGTGCCATTGCCGGAAGAACCGAAGTTGAGTTCGCCCGGACGGCTGCGCGCCAGTGCGATGAGCTGCGCGACATTCATCGTCGGCAGCGTCGGATGCACGGCAAGCACATAGGGACCCGTGGCCACCTGCATGATCGGCGCCAGATCCTTGATCGGGTCGTAAGGCATCTTCGGGTAAAGCCCGACGATCACTGCGGTCGAACTGGTCGATCCGAGAACGACGGTGTAGCCATCCGGCGTCCCCTTTGCCACGATCTCCATGCCGAGCATGCCACCGGCACCGGCGCGGTTGTCGATGATGAACTGCTGCCCCAGCGCTTCCGACAGACGTTGCGCAATCAGCCGACCAACGATGTCGGTGGTGCCACCGGCAGTGAACGGCACCACGATGCGCACGGTCCGGGCCGGCCACACCTGGGTCTGGGTCTGCGTCTGGGTCTGCGTCTGGGTCTGGGCCTGGAGCTGGGCCAGCGCCGATGCCGACGCCCCCGCCACCAACAGCAGGGGAAAGCAGCGCAGCCCAGCCCGCGCGTGTACCCGGCACAGCCTCAGCGTCCACTGACTGCATCTGTCCATCACCAGCCTCCCTGAGTTCGAACGATCATGGCACTGCGAATGACGATTGCTGGCTCTGGCCGCAGCCGCGGCGCCGCAACGCTCAAGGTGCAAGCGCCCGGGCAAGCCATTGCGAAAAGGGCTGTGCGAGCGTGTCGGGGCGCAGCTGTTCAAGCTGATCCACAGCGTCGACGAAATGCGGATGCCGGGTCGAGGTGATCTGCGCGGCCTTGGCACGAATCTGCGCATCATCGAAGGGGCGGTCGGGTCCGCCTCGCGCGCTCAGGCACTCGCCGCTCACCGCGCGCCCGTCGTCCAGGGTGAGGGTGACGCGAGCCGGCCGATCGAGGGGCCTTGGCCGCTGCGGCTCGTAGCGCACCAGGCGAACCGAATCGCGCAGCCGGGCGATGGCTGGAGCGTTTAGGGTCGATGCTGCAAACGCGTCGGCACCGGCGTGCCCATGCACCTGCACCGTTGCCAGCACATGCTCGAACGAAAAACGAGCCGCCAGCGTGGTCTTCGGGTTTGGATTGCTCATCTGCGGCCGGTGCGTCTCGAGCAGCACAGACTGCACATCCGCATGACCCTTGCCCGCCGGCAGACCGGCCATCGCCTCCTGCATCGCTTCGACCGCCGAGTGCGTCGACTGGCAGCAGGCATGCAACTTGTGATAGCCGGCTGTGATTGCCCACTCCGTACCCAGCCCGGCGGTCAGGGCCGTCGGGTCGGGCGGCTGGTGCAGCAGGGTGCTGAACACGTCGAAGGCGCCGTCGGGCAGGCCGGCCAGGCCACACTCGGCCCAGTCGGCTGCACGCATGCCGTTCGCCGTGCCGACGGCTGCCCACACGTTGCGCACAAGCGCGCCATGCAGCGCATGTTCATAGCCGCCGACCGTCACCAGAGTCACCGCCGAAGTGAGTGCGTCATGCGTCAGCGCCGGCGAAGCGCGCCGCGCCAGTGTCGTAGCGATCGCGCCGCCGATGGCGGCGGTCTGCGGATGCGGGTGCAGGGTCATCTGCGGGAAGATCCAGCAGCGGGCGAAGCGCGCCGTGACTTCATAGGCCAGTGCAGCACAGGCGAGCGTCTCGCCGGTGCTGAGCCCGCCCACCTCGGCTTCTGCCCACAGCGCCGGCAGCGTGTACAGCCCGGCATGACAGGGCGCGAGTCGATAGCCTTCATCCAGTTCGCACCAGCTGCCGGCAATGCCATTGCCCAGCGCGGCAGAGAAACGGTCGGTGCGCAGCGGCGTGTCTGCAAGCAACGTACATTCGCCCGCGCCGCCGCGCCGCACCAGTTGCGCGTGTACACGCTGCACTTCAGGTTCGGGCGATGCGGCGAGCGCGGCCGCCAGGTTGTCGCCGATCACCCGCGCCGCACGGCCAAGCACCGCAGCCGGCAGGGCCGAGGCGAGGCGGCGGCTGTCGCCGTCGGCAAGCCCGAAGCGCGCAGCCCAGTCGGCCAGCCGGGCGATCCCGTCGGCCACTGCGGCCCGAGTCTGTGCCTCGTGGGCGGCACCGCTCATCGCCCATCTCCGACGCACAGGGCGATCAATTCGCGCACCCGAACCTGTTCGATCGAATGGACCGCATCGGCCAGTTGCGCTGCAGGTGCTGCGCCGAGCGCCTGACCCGCCAGAGCCGAGAACTTCGCCGACAGCTTGCGTTCCTGCAGGTCGAGATCGGCAATTGGCACGCCTGAGTCGTACTCGGTGGTGAACGTTGCCCCGGACGCGGTGACCGACATCCGGGTGTGCATCGTCGGCCAGCCATCGACCAGTTCGACCTCTGTACGCTCGATCAGCTGCCGGATCCGCGCATCGTCCAGCCGCGTCTGGCCGTAGCTGTCCAGCGCGCCGGTATCGGCGCCGCAGAGCGCGAGCGCACTGGTGAAGCGCAGGCTGAACTTCGCCTCGTGCGAACTCGCCGGCCGGGCGATGTTGCAGGTGCTGTCGCTTCCCCGTTCGACCTGGATCAACACCCGCTCGACTGCCGCCGGATCGAGCCTGTGGGCCGCGCGCAGTGACTGTGCACATTCGATCGTGGAATGCGTGCCATAGCAGGCCGCGTGATACTTGAACAGATTGTCGCGAATGAACCAGCGCGCGGGTTCGAGCGCACGCGCCGGATGAAAGTCCTGGCTCTGGGTGGCGGCGAATCCCTGGCGGCATTCGATCACATCCTGCCGGCTGGACATGCCCCGGCTGGCGAGCAGTGCGGCCCGCACGCCGTCTTCTGCTGCCAACCCGGCATGGTAGGCCTTGCAGTCGGTTCCGAACATCGCCTTCAGCCCGGAGGCGCGGGTGGCTGCGATGCCCACTGCCCGGGCGCACGCCTGCGCGTCCAGGCCGAGCAGCCGGGCACAGGCGATCGCCGCGCCGAGCGCACCGACAGTCGAGGTCGAATGAAAGCCGCGCGCATAGTGATCCGGCTGCACGACGGCGCCGGCGCGACAGGCGAACTCGTGTCCGGCCACATAGGCGAGCAGCAGATCGGCGCCGCTCGCATCGACCGCCTCGCCCAGCGCCAGCAGCGCCGGCAGCAGCACCGCCGACGGATGACCATTGATGTTCAGATTCACATCGTCAAAGTCGAGCGCATGGGCGAGTGTGCCGTTGCAAAGCGCAGCCTGCGCGGCCGAGGTGCGCAGGCCGGCGCCGAACACGCTCGCCTGCGCAGCGCCGCCGTCCTCGCGCGTCATCTGCGTTATGAGGCGCACGACCGGCTCGTCGCGTGCCGCCAGCATCACGCCCAGCGTGTCGAGGATGCACTGACTGGCCAACCGGCGCACATCGGGTGGCAGCGTGGCGGCATCGATCGCACGCACCTGAGCGATCAACCCGGCGGTGAGCCCGGCACCACTTGGCGCAGCAGCCACGCCCGTATTCATTCCGGCTTCGCACCCGATTCGCGAACCACCTTCGCCCAACGCGCGATATCGGCCTTGAGCACCGCGGCAAAGGCCGCCGGACGGCTGGCGACCACATCGGCGCCCAGGCCAGCGAGCCTGTCGCGCGCCTCCGGGCGCGCCAGGTAGCGCGCGATCGCGCCTTGCAGCAGATCGACGATCGGGCCCGGCGTACCCGCCGGTGCGAACACACCGAACCAGCCGACCGCTTCATAGCCGGGCACACCTGCCTCGGCCACGGTCGGCACCTCGGGCAGGCTGGCCACCCGCCTGGGCGAGGTAATCGCAAGCGCACGCAACCGGCCCCCCTTGACATGGGGGAAGGCGGCGATCAGATCGCCGAAAGTCACCTGCACCTGACCGGAGATCAGGTCGGGAAATACCGCACCGGTGCCCTTGTACGGCACATGGGTGAGCTTCACTCCGGCCATCAACTGGAACAACTCGCCAGCCAGATGCGGCATGCCGCCTGCACCGGACGAGGCCATGTTGAGCCTGCCCGGGTCGGCTTTGGCAACGCTGATGAATTCACGCACCGACTTCGCCGGCAGCGCATTGGTCACCACCATCAAGTAAGGGGTCGAGGCCACCAGCGACACCGGTGCGAAGTCGCGCACCGGATCGTAGGGCAGATCCGGATACAGCGCGGGGTTGATCGCATGCGAGCCGGTGCCACCGGTGATCAGGGTGTAGCCGTCGGGTTGGGCGCGGGCTGCCATCTGGGTGCCGATGATGCCGCCGCTGCCCGGCCGGTTGTCGACGATGACCGTCTGGCCGAGGCCTTCGCCGATGCCCTGGGCGGCGATGCGAGCGGTGATGTCGGTGCCCCCACCCGGGCTGAAGGCAACAATCATGCGGATCGGGCGGCGTGGATAGTCACTGCCCGCCGCCGCCAGTGCCGTGCCGGCGCAGGCCAGGGCCAGCAACAGGCAGATCAGCCGTGCCCCGGTCAGACCACCGGTCGCTGTCACAGTTCGACTCCGGTGCTCAGGTAGGCATCGACGATCTCGCTGCCGGTGGCCTTCCACACCCCGGCATGGCTGCAGATGTACTCGAGTGCGTGCTGGAGACCTCCGATGCGATGCGGAACACCGGTGATGAAGGGATGCAGGCAGATCGCCATCACCCGCGCCGAGTGCTCGGCTTCACGATACAACACATCGAACTGGCGCTTGATCATCAGCTCGAACTCCTCGATCGAGCGATCGCGATAGTAGAGCTGCGGCGAATCGTTGATCTCGTACGAATACGGCAGATAGACCAGCGTGCGCGCGCCGACGTTCATCCGGTACGGCTGATCGTCATTCACCCAGTCGGACACATAGCTGCAGCCCTCATCGGCCAGGATATCGAGCGTGTTCCAGGTCTCGGCCAGGCCGGAACCCAGCCAGCCTGTCGGGCGTTTGCCGGTGGCCTGGGCAATGCGATCCAGCGCATCCCGGATCACCTTGCGCTCCGAGTCGACGTCAAGGCCGGTCAGTCGCTGACTGTTGGTCTTGTTGTGCCCCATGAATTCCCAGCCCAGGCGCACCGCGTCTTCGACGATCTGCGGATGCTGGTCGCAGATGTCGCTGTTGATGGTGGCGGTGGCACGGATGCCGCAACGTTCGAGCACTTCCATGATCCGGAAGATGCCGATCCGGTTGCCGTAGTCGCGCTGACCCCAGGCGCGCACCGTAGGCGCCTCGCCACTGGCCTTCTCCCACGGGTGCCCGGGGAGCGGCCGGGTCAGCGAAAAGAACTCGATATTCGGAATCACCCAGAGCGCGAGTCGTGCACCGTTTGGCCAGTGCCAGGCCGGGCGGCGGTTTATCGGCGAGTAGGCAAACGGGCCGTAATCACTGGGCTCCATCGAGACTCCTTTATGTTCAGACAGGCACGGACAGGCACAGCGCGCTGCAGTCGTCGATCTGCTCGAGCGAATACAACTGTTCAAGCAGATGCTGTGCCTGGGGAAACGCGCCGGCCATGCGCAGGAACTTGGCCGACAGCTCATCGTCGGTCAGCGGTGAGGCCGGTGTGCCCTTGAAGTCGTCCGCCAGCCGTTCGAACCGGCGACCATCCTTCAGTTCGACGATCACCCGGGTCGCCCAGGCCGAGCGACCACCCGCGTCGTCGTGAAACGGGGCCAGCACGATGCTTCCGGCCAGCGCGCGTACCCGCGTGTCCCGGATCGCCGGCTCGCTGAACACAGCGGGGTCGGTCGGATCAAAATACAGCGCGAGTGCCGCGCAGAAAGGCACACTGTACTGCGCACCCGCGATGTCGGTCGGTTCGCGGTTGCCATGATGCGACAGCACCTTGTCACCGGCCTCGATGGTCAGCGCCACCACCGCGTCGCCATCGAACTGCGCTTCGTTGCGCAGCGCGAGCAGACTCTGTACCGGCGTATGCGCGGTGATATGGCAGCCATAGCGCTTGAAGCAGATCGACAGCGTCTCGTACACCTGCCCCAGACCGCGGGTGAACAGTGCCGGATCGCCGTCCCGGCAATACACCTCGAGAAACCCGAAGCGCCCGTCGAGCACCGTGTCCGGGCCTTCGAAGCCATCGCGTGCCAGGCGGGCGGCAAGTACGCCGGCTTCGGCGGCACGACCCATATGCAGCCGCTTGACCATCGCTCCGTTGTCGGCCTTGACAAAGGCGAGCAGGCCGCCGCCGAGCGATCCGGCGATACCCAGTGCGTTGCACATCTGCTTTGCATCCAGCCCGAGCAGATGTCCGGCAGCCACCGCCGCGCCATAGGGGCCGGTCAGTCCTGGCGCGTGAAAGCCAAGCGTCTCGCTGGAATGCCTGGACGCCACGCCGATGCGGAACATCACTTCGCAGCCGGCGACGAACGCAGTCAGCAGCGCCTTGCCATCGGCATGCAGCTCCTCGGCCAGCGCCAGCGCCGGCGGCAGCAGCGTCGCCCCGGGATGCACACCCGCGCCGGGCTTGCGCAGGCTGTCCAGTTCGAACGCATGGGCAAGCACGCCGTTGGCCAGCGCCGCATGCGGCGCGTTCGAGCGCACCGCGGTACCGATGACCCGGCTGCAACCGCTGCCTGCATGGTGATCGGCAAAGCCGGCCGCCAACCGCCCCCAGGGCAGCCGGGCGCCGAACAGACTGGCACCCACGGTGTCGATCACGCACTGGCGGGCACGCGCGATGACCGGGGCTGGCAGTGTCTCGTGGCGAAGCGCCGAGGCATAGCGCGCCAGCTCTGCAGCCGCGGTCATTCCGCGCCCACTCCGGCGCGCGCGACGATCTCGCGCCACTGACCGATCTCGCGCCTGATCACGGCGCACAGCTCCTGCGGCGTGCCGCCGACCAGCCATACAACATGACTGTGCCGCCACTGTTCGAACTTGCGCATGTGCACCACCATGTTGGTTTCACCATTGACTCCAGCCCGGGGCGAGAGCCCTCGACCGCGCCGCAGCAGGGCGTTGCCGTCCGGCCAAGGCCAAAGCATCACGATCGAGCCTCCTCAACTACCAGTTGCTCGCCATCGCGCTGCAGCTTTGTGCCAAAGCGATCGCACAGATGCTGCAGGCGCTCGATCGTCGCTGCTTCGCCGTCCAGCGGGCAGCACTCGGTCTCATTGGCCTCATTGTGGCGCACGACCCAGAACGCGACACGCGCCACGTGGTGCCCGTCGAAGGTCACCTGCACCATTTCGCCGCGCCAGTCCGGATGTTTGCGCCCGCCATGACCGGTATGGAAAGAGAAACTGCCCAACCCGTAGAACACCGGCTTGCCCTGATAGAGCTCGACCGCGAGTGAATAGTGAGGCCCGTGGCCGATGACCAGATCCGCACCCTCGTCGACCGCAGCATGGGCGATCTCGCTCTGATACTCGAGCACGTCCTCGGCCAGCCCCCAGTGATGAGCGACCACCATGATGTCGCAGCGGCTGCGCAACTCGCGCAGCTCGATGCGATAGCGGGCAAGCGCGGCCGGCTCAGTCCAGGTGATGATGCGCGGTGGCAGACCGGGACGGTTCATCGGCGGAATATGCGGCTGCGTCCGATGCAACAATGGCTGGTAGGCGGTGTTGCCCTGAAGCACTGCCACCCCAGGCGAGCGCTCGGTCGCAGCATGGCCGATCGGCCAGTACACCGATGTGCGTTGAGTGAACCCATAGCGCACGCCACCGCGTTCGATCACTGCGGGGGCTTCGGCTGCGACCAGATCGGCGCCGGCGCCGGCATGAGCAATGCCCAGTCGATCCAGCTCGGCACAGGAGCTCAGAATGGCTTCGGCCCCATAGTTGACGTTGTTCGCCAGGCCGAGCAGGTCGAAGCCGGCGCTCGCCAGCGCGGGTCCGGCCGACTTCGGCGCATAGAAGCCTTCGCGAGACAGCGAGTGATCGGCCGGCGTGTCGTACAGGCAGCATTCGAGGTTGCCGACCCGCACATCAGCCGCAGCCATCGGCGCAGCAATCCGGCGGAACGGCACCGACGGATCAACGACATTCATCAGGTTGATGTCGCCCACCGCGATCAGACTACGCTGCACCGGCTCACCTCCTGCGCTGTTCTTCCGGAAACCTGCCGCTCTCCTCAGCGTGCAGCCAGCAGTTCACCCAGGCCAGAGACATCGGCCATGGACTCCAGCCCGAGCACGGCATCGCGCACCTGCTCGACCTGCGACTTCGGCAATGCCTTGATCGCCAGTTTCTCGAACTTGTCGATCACATCGGCATCCGAGGCGAAGCGATACTCGCTGCCACGTGCCGACTCGACGCGCCGCTCGAAACGCGTACCGTCCTTCAGCCACAGCTCGACCCGTACCTCATGCCGGTACTTCGCGCCCTTGGCGGTGATCACGTCGTCGTGCGCGACCGCGACCTTCTGCGCGATGCGCATGCGCTCCGGGTCAGCCACCTTGTCTTCGGTGAACTGGTCGACAAAGCAGTCTCCCTCGAGCAGCCAGGTCGCCACACAGTAAGGCAGATTGAGCTGCGCCGAAGTCAGGCCCTGTGGCACATACTTCCAGCCGACATGATCCATCGTCACCTGAGAACCGTGCACCAGGATGCGCTCGACTTCCTCGGCACCGAACCTGCGTTCAGCCTGCATGTCCCGGATCGCGTCCAGCGTGGTGTGGTTGCTGCCGACACAGGAATAGAACTTGAGCGCCACGCCCATGGTCTGCCACACCGAGCCGAAGCCAGCGGTCAGTTCTTCCAGCCGGAACCGGTCAGTCGAGCGCGAGAAGGTCGTGCAGTAGCCACCATACTCGCTCTCCAGCACGTTGACGATGCCGGTCAGGCCATCGCGGGCGAACAGCGCGCCATAAAGGCCGCTCTGCGACGAGCGTCCTGCATGCACCCGCTTGACCATCGCGCCATACTGCGCCGCCATCAACCCGGCGGCCTGGGTGCCAGCGATGCCCAGCGCATGCACCGTACGGTCCACGTCCAGCCCGAGTCCGCGCGCAGCCCCCGCGGCCGCCGAGAACACGCCCAGCGTCGCCCCCGAGTGCCAGCCCTGGGCGATATGTTCCGGCCCCATGCACAGCCCCACCCTGGGCCCGATCTCGTAGCCGGCCACGGCCGAGGCAAGAAACTCGCGTCCGCTCATGCCCGGGCGCATCTGCGCCACCGCGATCAAGGCCGGCAGCACCACCGCGCCCACATGCAGCACGCCGGCCCGATGCACATCATCCAGTTCGAAACCCTGTACCTGGGTCCCGTTGACCAGCGCGGCATGCGGCGCGGACAGCCGCAGATCCGTGCCCCACACCGGCACGCTGCGCGTGGTGTCGAGCCCGCCCAGCGTGCGCTGCAGGATGCGGCTCCACTCGAGATCTGCGCCGTAGAGTGCGCAGCCCAGCGAATCGAGCATCAGCAGCTTGATCCGCGCCAGTACCTCGGCCGGTACGTCTTCGAACCGCAGTCCCGACACGAACTCGGCGATGCCGCGTGTGTAGCGGTTGTCACCTGCTGCTTCATGGGCCATCGGTTCAGCCCCCGCCGGCCCGGGTGCCGACTGCCGCCTGCCCGGCCCCGCGCCCGGCGATCCGGCCGAACACTGCGCCCGAGACCAGTCCGGAACCGCTCGGATAGTTGAAGTAGAACAGCCCGCCGACCATCTCGCCACAGGCATACAGACCCGGGATCGGCGACTGGTGCGAGTCGACGACCTGCCCGTTCTCGTGGTTGATGCGCACACCGCCGAAGGTGAAGGTGATGCCGCAGGTGGTCGAGTAAGCCTCGTAGGGCGGCGTGTCGAGTGCCTGCGCCCAGTTCGATTTGGCCGGCTCGATGCCGGTCGTGCCCTTGCCGTCCTTGATCGTCTGATCGAAAGGGACGGTCTTGTCGACCGCAGCGTTGTAGGCATGCACGGTCTTCAGGAACTGCGCGCCATCGACGCCTTCCAGCTGCGCGGCCAGGCCTTCCAGCGTGTCGGAACTTGCCTTGGTGACGAACTTTATCCGGTACTCCGAGCGCAGCAGATGCTTCGTCTTGGCGTCGAACACCTGCCAGGCGAACTGGCCAGGCTGCTTCAACACCTCGCCGCCGTACTTGGCATAAGTGAAGGAATGGAAATCCCAGCCTTCATCGACGAAGCGATTGCCTTCGGCATTGATCAGCAGACCGAAGATGTAGCTGTGCTTCTGGAACTGGTCACCGACGCTGACATCGCCGAACTCGGGCGCGTAGCGATCCCAACCGGTTGCATGGCAACCGGACCAGTTGCCGTAGGGCGCCGCACCGATGTCGAGCGCCATCTTGAGGCCGTCGCCGACATTGAAGCGCGAGCCGCGCACCTTGGCCAGTTCCCAGCCCGCGCCGAGATACCTCGTACGCCACTCCGGGTTAGCCTCGAAGCCGCCGCAAGCGAGAACGACCGCCCCGGCGTGGAACTCGATCACCTCGCCGTTGCGCCTCGCCCGCACCCCGCTCACCTTCACCCCGTCATAGATGAGTGAAAGCGCGCGTGTCTCGTACAACACCTCGATGCCGGCCTTGGTGGCTGCCGCATCCAGATAGCGCACCAGTCCGGCGCCGCCCCCCGAGACTTCGATCGGCAGACGACCGAAGAACTTGCGCTTGCCGTTGACCATGCCGGACTGGCGCCCGAAGTTCGGCACGAAGCGCGCGCCCTTGCTGCGCAGCCACGCCATCACGTCCAGGCTCTGGGTGACCAGTGTCTCGGACAGCCCGGAGTCGGTCCGGAACTGGGTCAGCCGGAACAGATCGTCGAAGTACTCGTCGGTCGTATTGGTGCCGAAATCGCTGTTGGCGACCTCATCGTCGGTGAGATCGGTCACCCGCTTCAGGTCGTCGACCGAGGCATAAGCGAAGCGCATCACGCCACCGGCGAACCGGCTGTTGCCGCCGGACTCGTCTTCGGACGCGGCCTCCAGCACGATCACGTTCGCTCCTTGATCCCGCGCCGACAACGCCGCACACAATGCCGCGTTGCCCTTGCCGATCACGACTACATCGTAATGCGCCGCCGTCACGTTTCTCTCCGATCGCAAAAGTTGGGTTGGCTTGGGTTGGGTTGGGTTGGAGTGGGTTGGAGTGGGTTCGCCCTCGCCAGCTTCGAACCGGGCGTTACCTTTGCACTCATCAGCCGCACCTATCAATGCAGCGATCCACCACGCCTCACACGGATTCTAACCCGGACCGATTACAGCCGGCATGACCGGCGTCGTCCCGGCGCGGGCAACGAGGCCCGGCATGAGGTCTGCCTCAGCCCCCTCAAGATTCCAGGCTGCGCGTGAACGCGCCGACATCCGGCTCGGTCTCGAACGCCTCGATTCTCGCCACCAGCTCCGCAATACGCCCCGCAGGCAACGCGCGCTGTGCGCATGCCGCGAACTTCTCCCGAAGCCGGGCCACCGGCAACGGGTTGGCCGAAGTACGACCGAGCGGCTGCTCCACTTTCTCCTGCAGTACCCTGCCGTCGCGCAGCGTCACCTTCACTTCCCCGCCGAAGTGATTGGACGGGTCGAACTGGTCGTCGCCGTAGGGCGCGACGTGCACCCGGCCGAGCAGACCGGCCACACGCGGGTCACGCCAGCCCGCATCCTGACCGTCGCCCTCGAACTGTTCCAGCACAATCTGTCGATCGAGCAGCGCCCGCACCAGGCAGTACTGCAGACTGAACTTGGAGTCGAGGGCGCTGGCAGGCTGCGGCCGGTTCGTATGAGCCAGGCGCCGTGCGTGAATCCAGGCCTCGATCCGTTCGACCTGGTCCGGCACGA
Organism: Burkholderiales bacterium; assembly: GCA_038205245.1. Taxonomy (GTDB): domain Bacteria; phylum Pseudomonadota; class Gammaproteobacteria; order Burkholderiales; family CAIKXV01; genus CAIKXV01. The sequence continues at coordinate 4,043 of JBBRCD010000092.1, read as the reverse complement.
CCTGATGACGCCGCACCAGCGCGATCATCGCGTCGAGCGCCGGATGGGTGCTGCCACAGCACGGGTACTGCTTGATCGCGATACCCGGCACGACGATGTCGAACGGCTCACCCCAGCCCGCGAGCGCCCGGGACGCATCGTAGTTGCCAGCACCATTGAAAACTTCCAGAAATCCCTGAGGATGCTCGAACGCACCCGCGTTCGCAGTGAAACCATGACTCGCCAGCAGCGCCGCGTACAACCCGTTGCGCGCGCAATGGCCGACATGCAGCGACTTCACCATGGTGCCGAAGTTGGCCTTGATACCCGAGGCAAACGATGCGGCAATGGCGATCGCGATCGCCGTGCGCTCGCCATCCAGTCCGAGCAGGCGGGACGCAGCCGCAGCAGCGCCGAACACGCCGAGCGTCGCGGTCGGATGCCAGCCCTTCTCGTAGTGATGGAAGTGCACCGCACGCGCGATCCGGGTCTCGGTCTCGAATCCGGCCACATAGGCCACCAGCAGATCGCGTCCGGTCGAATTATCGCGTTCTGCCAGCGCGATCAGTCCGGGCAGAATCGGCACCGACGGATGACCACCGATGGTGTTGTTGCAGTCATCGAAGTCGAGCACATGTGAACTGACGCCGTTGATCAGCGCGGCATCGAGAATGCCCGCCCGTTCCCGCCCACCGAACACCAGCGCCGGTCCGGGACCCGCCGCCAGCGCCAGCGCAGCGCGCTGCGGCGCCTGTTCGCGCGCCCCGGCCAGGGTCACGCCAATGGTGTCCAGCAGCGCGACCTTGGCCCAGTGCACCGCTTCCGGCGGCAGGTCGTCGAAGCGCAGCGCGGCGGCGCGACGTCCCAGTTCGGTTGCGATCTGCATCACGGTCTCCCTTGAAGGTCGATGCTCAGGCTGTGCCGGCAAGCCTACTCCGCCTTGATGCCGGCTTCCTCGATCACCTTGCGCCAGCGCGCGATCTCGTCGCGGATATGCGCTCCGAACGCCTCGGGCGTGCTGCCCACCGGCTCTGAGCCGTCCGCGGCCAGCCGCTCGACCACATCCGGCAACTGCAGGATACGGACGATCTCGCGATTCAGCCGATCGACGATCGGACGCGGCGTCTTCCCTGGCGCCAGGATCCCGTACCAGCCAGCGATCACATATCCGGGCAAGCCAGCCTCGCTCATCGTCGGCACCTCAGGCAGCGCCCGGGACCGTTTGCTGGTGGTAACCGCCAGCGCGCGCAGCTTACCGGCGCGGATATGCGAGTTCGACTGCAGGATGGTCGAGAACAGCATCTGGATCTGCCCGCTGATCACGTCGGTCATCGCTGGCGCGCCGCCACGGTAGGGCACGTGGGTCAACTGGATGCCGGCCTGCGAGGCGAGCATCGCGCCGGCCAGATGACTGAAGCCACCGGTACCGGACGAGCCGTAGTTGAGCGTGCCCGGTTTGGCCCGGGCCAGTGCGATCAGCTCCTTCAGTGACTGCGCCGGCACCGAAGGATGCACGATCAGCGCATACGGCTGGCTGGTCGCCTGGGTGATCGGCGCGAAATCACGCACCAGGTCATAGGAGAGCTTTGGATAGAGCGTCGAGTTCACCGAGTGACTGGACGTGATCATGGTCAGGGTATAGCCGTCTGCCGGCGTCTTCACCACGATCTCGAGTGCAATCGTTCCGTTGGCGCCGGGGCGGTTGTCGACCAGCACCGACTGGCCCCAGCTCTCTGCCAGCTTCTGCGCGATGGCACGACCGGTGATGTCGGTGCCACCCCCCGGGGCGAAAGGAACAATCAGCCGGATCGACTTGACCGGGAAGGACTGGGCGCAAGCAGACGCCGCAGCCAGCACCAGCATCGGCAGCGCTGCACCGATAAGCAGACGGTTCAAAATGGATCGCTTCATAGCCTCCTCCGGCGTGCACCATGGAGCTGCCGGCCGGTCATCGACATGCAACATCGATCTGCAATGAAGCGGTCATCGCCGTGCGCGAAACAGTCCCTCGATGCATTGAAGTGTACCAGCGCCATTGTTGACACGCCTTTGCCAACGCCTTTCCCAACGCTCGCTCGTGAAGTGCAACGCGGGTACCATAAGGAAACGATTGTCGACGCGTACACGCCGCGCGTACACGCAGCTCACAAGCACGCGCAGGAGTTGCAGGCAGCTCCAGGCCAACACAAAGGGGCTGGCCCGGCCGGCACCGATGTGCTCGCCGGACAGGTGCCGATCTATTTCATGAACCTGCTGCAGGCCATGCCGCTCATCAAGAGCAATCGCCTGCGCGCCCTGGGCGTGACCACACCGCAGCGCTTCGCCGCCCTGCCCGATGTGCCGACCATCGCCGAAGCCGGCGTCGAGGGCTATCAGTTCACCAACTGGTACGGCGCGCTCGCTCCGGCCGGACTGCATCGCGACGTGCTGGCACGACTCAATGGGGAAATCGTGCGCATTCTGAACACACCGGAGATCCGCACCCGGCTCGCCGGGGAAGGTGCTGTTGTGGTGGCCAGCAGTCCTGAGCAGTTCGCGAGTTTCCTCAAGGCCGAGACCGTGAAGTTCAGCCGCATCATCCGCGAGGCGAAGATCGGCGCCACCGAGTAGACCCGCACGCCGAACGCGATCAACGGGTGCTGCACGCGGTAAGCACCTGCGGCCGTACCGGCGCTGCGCAGGCTCAAGGCTCCGGCGTGATGCCTGCCTGCTTGATCACTTTTGTCCAGACTGCGACTTCAGCCTGGATCAGACGGCCGAACTCGGCGGCGGTACCCGGTGCCGGATCAGCGCCGTCGGCAGCGAGGCGCGCACGCACTTCAGGATGGCGCAGCACCTTGGCCAGTTCGCCGTTGAGCCGGCTGATGATCTCCAGGGGCGTGCCCGCCGGCGCCAGAACGCCATACCAGGCACTGACCGAGTAACCCGCGACGCCGGCCTCGGCGATCGTCGGCAGCTCTGGAGCGCTACTCGCCCGCGCGCTGCCCATCACTGCCAGCGCGCGCAACTTGCCGGACTTCATGTGTGGCATCGCTGCGGTGAGGTTGGCGACCATCAGGTCGACATGGCCGGCGATCACATCGGACAGCGCCGGGCCGCTGCCTTTGTAGGGTACATGCACGATATCGATGCCAGTCATCGAGCGCAGCAGTTCGCCAGCCAGGTGGGTCGCATTGCCGGCACCGGCCGAAGCATAGTTGAGCTTGCCCGGCCGAGCCCGGGCGAGCGCCAGGAACTCCTTTACCGAGCGCGCCGGCACCGAAGGATTGACCACCAGAACGTAGTGGCCGGTGGTGGCCAGGCTCACCGGGGCGAAGTCGCGCACGATGTCGTAGCTGAGCTTGCGAAAGAGCGCAGCGTTGATCGCATGCGCCGGCGTGCCCATGAACAGCGTGTAGCCATCGGCCGGGGCCCTGGCGGCGATCTCGGCACCCAGGTTGCCACCGGCACCGGCACGATTGTCGACCACCACCTGCTGCCCGCGCTGTTCGGCGAGCTTCTGCGCGAGCACCCGCGCGACCAGGTCGACGCCGCTGCCGGGCGACGAGGCGGCAATCAGGCGCACCGGGCGCGACGGCCATGGCTGGGCATGGGCAGTGGCGCTGATGCCGCTCAACGAGACGAGCAGCACCATCGCGACAACGATGATCGAGTGGGAACGTCGGTCGCGCGCGCATTGATCAGTCATTCGATTCATCCTGCAGCGGTGATTCGCGAAGGGAGGGAGCATCCCCGGTGCAGTGTGGTGTGGCGTGGGCGTGGGCGTGGTCGGGTCGGTATGTGCGCCGTGAGGTATCGGCCGGTATCTGGGCGAGCCGGCGGGGCACCCTGCTCCGCTCATGTCCCCCGTAACGGTCCCGCTTGCCCGCGGGACCGTCCCCCCCCCTTTACTCCGCCCCGCAGGGGGCCCCGCCGACTCGCCCCTGCGCAGGCGCCTGGGCTCGGTCGCACCACGCGTTGGTGTCTGGGCCCGGGCGCCCCACGCGCTGGTGCCTGGGTCCGGTCGCCCAGCACACTGGTGCAAGGACGAGGACATCGGGTCGCCGCAGCCGCGAGGTAAAGGA
>JBBRCD010000091.1:0-17141 GCA_038205245.1 Burkholderiales bacterium | reverse complement strand
GGACTCCAATGAACAGCACGAACCCGCCGGTATCCGCGCCCGAGCGCCTGACCCCCAAGGCGATCGTTCGCCATCTCGATCAGGACGTGATCGCCCAGGACGAGGCGAAGAAGACCCTCGCGGTGGCGATCTATTCGCACCAGCGCAAGCTGGCCAATGCTGCTGCCAAAGGCACTCCGCTGGCCAAGAGCAACATCCTGCTGATCGGCCCGTCCGGCAGCGGCAAGACGCTGATGTGCGAGACGCTCGCGCGGTTCCTCGACCTGCCGTTCGTCACCGCAGACGCCACCGCACTCGCCCAGACCCGCTATGTGAACGACGAGATCGAGGCGATCCTGCAGCGCCTGCTCGACCATGCCGATGGTGACCTGGCTGCCGCCCAGCGCGGCATCGTGTTCATCGACGAGATCGACAAGCTCAGAACCACCGACGGCCAGAGCCGCGGTGCCTCGGGCGAATCGGTGCAGCATGCCCTGCTGCGGATCATGGAAGGGTCGCTGGTGCGGCTGCGCGGCGGCGATGCCGAAGGTCAGGCGCGCTACATCGACACCACCGGCATCCTGTTCATCTGCGGTGGCGCCTTCGTCGGCCTGGACGACATCATGGCGCGCAACCAGAGCTACGGCTTCATCTCGACTTCGGGCAGCGACGACAAGACCATTTTGGACCGCCTCAACGCCCGGGTGAAGCCGACCGACCTGGTGCTGTTCGGACTGATCCCGGAGTTCACCGGCCGTCTGCCGGTGGTCGCCCGCTTCCAGGAGCTGGACCGGGCAGCGTTGGTGCGCATCATGACCGAACCGCGCAACTCGCTCTATCTCCAGTGCTGCGAAGTGTTCGCCAATGAAGGGGTCGAACTGGTGATCGAGCCACGCGTGTTCGAGGAGATCGCTGAACTCGCGCTCGAGTACAAGACCGGTGCCCGCAGCCTGCGTGGCATCTTCGAGGAGTTGATCACCCCGATTCTCTATGTGGTGCCCGACCAGCCCGAGATCCGCAAGGTGGTGATCAGTTCGCTGTTCGCCGGGCCTGCGGTGACCCGCAGCAGCGCCGACCGCTGAACCCGCAGCCGCGCTGGCGAACTCACCAGCCGGCCGACCCGAGAACGCCCTGCGCGCCACGCAGCCGTACCTGCGCTTCGGCCAGCGCAGAAAGCAGATCCACCCTGACCAGCCGTTGCTCGTACTGGGTGCGAGTTGCATCCAGCCATTCCAGGATCCCGCCGCGACCCAGACGATAGGCATCCTCGGCCATCGTCTGCAGCATGGGAAGACGGGCGCCGGCATCGGCATCGAATCGCGCGAGCGCCTCGCGACGGCGAAGCAGCACGGTCTCGTAGCGGTCCAGGCTGGCGTTGATCTGGGCTTCAACCAGCGAGCGGCGGTAGCCTGCGGCGCGGGCCTCTGAACGGGCCTGCTCGACCGGTCCGCGTCGAGTATCGAAGATCGGCACCTCGACCGACAGGCCCAGAAAGTTGGCCGCTCCGAACGGCTCACTGGTCCAGATGCGTCCGACACCAACCGACGGCACCGGCCAGCGTTCCCGCTGCGCGAGATCGATGACCGCCGTGGCAGCACGCTCTTCCCGACCCGCGGCAACGATCGACGGGTGGGCGCCGGCGATGCTCGCGCGATCGCCAGGAGTGGCGCTCGGAGGCCCACTCGTGGGCGGACGTGCGGTGTCAATCCCGCCAGGAGACTCGGCACCCCGCTCGGCACCGCGTTCGGCAAACCGCGACAGCGAGCCGACCGCCTGGGGCGACCAGCCGGGGACACCGAGCAGCACCGCCAGCGCGCCGGTCGCGTCCGCCCGGTCCCCTGCCTGCTCGGCAAGCCGCGCCTGCAATGCCGCGCGCTCGACCTCGACGCGTGCCAGGTCATAGCGGCTGGCGAGGCCACTGGCTTCGCGTGCCGCGACGATCTCCCGGATACGCGAAATCCGCTCGATCGCCTGGGCCAGTGTGTCGATTCGCTCCTGCACCGAGAGAATCGCCAGGAAACTCACTGCGGCTTCCTCGGCCAGCATGTTCTCGCTCACCTGCACCCGCGCGCGTGCGGCTTCGATCCAGCGTTCGGCAGCTTCAACCCGCGCCGCACGCTGTCCGGCCAGCAGCAGCGGAAACTCGACTGAGGTGTCGGTCTGGTTGCGCCCGTCGTACAGCGTCGGCCCGCCGCCCGCGGGCCGCGAACGGGAAAGCGCAACGCGGGGGTTGGGCAGCGCCCCGGCGCTGATCCGGCGCGCCTCGGCACCCAGCACCGCCTCGCGCTCGATCTGCAGGCGCGGGCTGGCCTCACGCGCGAGAAGCAGCACGCGGGGGAGATCGACTTCGGTGGGCACCGCGGTCCGCGACCCTGCGTTCACGGCAGGCATCACAACCGGACCCTGCAATGCGGGCGGATCGGCAGTGGCTGCCCGGACCGAGCCGGCCAGCCCCAGCACCACCATTGCCCCCCACCAACCCGCAGTGATCGCCGCCGATCGCATCACGCGTCCTCCTCTTCCGGCGTAAGCAGCTTGCTGGGGGTCAACAGCCGATAGACGACCGGCAGCACGAACAGCGAGACCAGCAGGGTGGTCACCATGCCGCCGACCACCACCAGTGCAAACGGGCGCTGCGTCTCGGACCCGACGCTGGTCGCCAGCGCCATGGGCAGCAGGCCGAACATCGCCAGCATCGACGCCATCAGCACCGGTCGCAGACGCTCTGCGCAGCCATTGACCAGCGCCGAATCGAGTGCCTCGCCGGCACGGCGCCGTACCTCGGTCGCCCCCAGCAGCAGCAATCCCATCAGCGACACCTGCCCGAGCAACGTGATGAAGCCGATTGCCGCGCTGACCGAGACCGGCACACCGGCGATGAACAACGCGAACGCCCCGCCGCTCTGGGCAAACGGCACGGTCACCATGATCGCGAGCACGGTGCGCCCGCTGTTCATCGCGGCATAGAGCAGTGCCAGTACCAGCAGCACTGCCACCGGCACCACCAGCTTGAGCCGGGCGGTCGCCCGCTGCTGGTTCTCGAATTCGCCACCCCATACGAACCGGTGTCCTTCTGGAGGCTTCACCTTTGCGCTGACCGCACGGATCGCCTCCTGAACGGTCGAGCCCGCATCACGGCCTTCGACGTTGAACTTGAGGGCGAGAAAACGGGTGTTGCCCTCGCGATTGATCTTGGCCAGCCCGGTGGTCGTCGACAGGGTCGCCACCTCCGACAGCGGAATGCGCGCCCCGCCGGCACCGGTCAGGGACAGTGCACCGATGCGATCGGTGCCATCACGGTGGGCCAGCGGAAGGATGACCCGCACCGGCACGACCCGCTCGCCCTCCCAGAACCGGGTGACCACCTCGCCGGCGAGCGCGGTCTCGATCGTGCGCTGTGCATCGGCCACCTCGATGCCGGCGCGCGCCAGGGCCGGGCGGTCGAGACGAATCTGCAACTGCGGCGTGGTGGCATCGCGGAACAGGTCCAGCTCGACGACACCGTCGATGTCGCGCAGCACGGCGATCGACTGCACCAGCGCTTCGCGCATCGCCTCCAGATCCTGGCCGAAGATCTTGAGCACCACCTTGCCGCGTACCCCGCTCACCGCCTCTTCGACATTGTCCTTGATCGGCTGTGAGAAGTTGTAGCGCACCCCGGGTATTTCGGAAAGCGAAGCACGCATCGCGCGGGTCAGCGCTGCCTTGTCGATGCCCGGCCTCCATTCAGAGCGTGGCTTGAGCCGCACATAGGTCTCCGAGGCGTTCACCCCTTCGTTGTCGGTGCCGTCCTCCGGCCGACCCTGCGTCGACAGCGTTTCGCGTACCTCGGGAAACACGCCGACCCGGCGCCGGACCTCGGCAAGGATCTCCTGGCCGCGCTGCAACGAAATACTGGCAGGCATTTCGACGAATACGGTGAAGTCCCCTTCGTCCAGCTCGGGAAGGAACTCGGTACCGACACCCCGGGCGGCCAGCACACCGCCTGCGAGCAGCACCAGCGCAAACAGCAAGGGCACGAAGCGCCGGCCAAGCAGCCAGCCAAGCGCCTGGCGATAGCGCTCGGCAAGCCCGATCTGCCAGCGCGGTTCCGGCCGGTCGGCATCGGATGGGCGGAACGCGAAGGCGCAAAGCGCAGGCACCACGGTGAGCGCGAACACCAGCGCGCCAAGGAGTGCGAAAGCGTAGGTCAGGGCGAGCGGCCGGAAGATGCGCCCTTCCACCGACTGCAGCGTGAACACCGGCAGCAAGGCGACAATGATGATCAGCATCGCGTACAGCGTCGGCCTGCCCACATCGATCGCCGACTGGATCACCACCCGGATCACCTCGCGTCGGTCCCGGGGACGCTGATGGCGCAGCGAATGCTGCACGTTCTCGACCAGCACCACGGCCCCGTCGACCAGGATGCCGAAGTCGATCGCACCCATCGAGATCAGGTTCGCCGGCAGGCCGAGCAGGTGCAGCCCGAAGAAGGCCGCCAGCAGGGACAACGGGATCACGATCGCCACGATCGCCGAACCGTAGACGCTGCGCAGGAACAGCCAGACGATCGCGACCACCAGTATGAAGCCATGCAGCAGGTTGTTATGCACGGTGGACAGGGTGAGTCCGATCAGGTTGCTGCGATCGTAGGTTGGCTCGATGCGCATCCCGGTGGGTAGGAGCACCTCGTTCAGTTCACGTACCCTGGCGTGGATGCCGTCGAGCACCAGCGAAGGATTCTCTCCGCGGCGCATCAGTACCGTGCCGATGACCACCTCGTTCTGGTCGTTCCAGCCGACACTGCCGCGTCGGGGCGTATGCGACTGCTTGACATCGGCGATGTCGCCCACCGTGATCGCCGAACCGCCCTGGCTGCGCAACACGACGCTCTTGATGTCCTCGGCCGTCTCCAGGAAACCCAGGCTGCGTATGGTCAGCTCCTGCTCGCCACGGCGCAGAAAGCCGCCGCCGACATTGCCGCTGGACCGGGACAGTGCCGCGTCGAGCTCGTTCAGGCTGATGCCGGCCGCATGCAGACGGGCCGGATCCGGTTCGACATGGACCTCCTTGAGGAAGCCCCCGAACGAGACCAGATCAGCCACGCCCTGGACCTGGCGCAATACCCGGGTGACCGTGTATTCCAGTTCCGAGCGAAGCTCATACAGGTCATGCCGATCGCTGGTCAGCCGAAACTGATAGACCTGCCCGAGCGGCGTCGCCTCGGCGGCGAGCTTGGGCTGCACCTGATCGGGCAGCTCGACCTGGGTCAACCGCTGCGCGACCAGCAGCCGGGCAACGAACGAATCGGCGCCGTCACGAAAGGTCAGGGTCACCAGCGACAAACCGAACAGACTTTGCGACCGGATCAGGGTCATGCCGGGCGTGCCGTTCAGTGCCCGCTCCAGCGGCACGGTAAGCAGCCGCTCGATCTCCGGTGCGGCATAGCCGGGCATCTGAGTGATCACCGTCACCTGGGCGTTAGTGACATCAGGGAACGCCTCGATCGGCGTATCGAGATAGGCGCGGATGCCGAACGCGGCGAACACCGCGGTGAACAACACCGCGGCGATGCGCCGGTGCACGCAGGCCTCGATCAGGAGCTTCAGCATCGGCGTCTCAGAGCAGCAGTTCCGCTTCGCCGTCGAGCAGCAGTGCGCCCTTCACGACCACCCGGTCACCCGCCGACAGCCCTTCCAGGATCGCCACCCGCCCGCCCGAGGAACGTCCGGTGCGCACCTCGCGTGCTTCGAACGTGGTGTCGGCGCGCTGCAGATAAACGATGCGCCGGCGGCCGTCCTTGATCAGCACCGCCGACACCGGCACCGAGATCCCGTCGCGCGAGCCGGCGAACTGCACCTCGGTCAACATGCCGGGCGTGAGTGCGCGCGGCGCCGTCGTGAGCGTGATGTACACCGGCAGGCGCCGGCTGGCGGCATCGACCGCCGAGCCGATACCATCGACCGTACCCTCCAGGGTGGCGTCGATCGCCGGGACCCGCACCCGCACCAGTTGCCGGGCCGAGATCCGCGCGACATCCGGCTCGGGTACCTCGGCCACCACCCAGACCCGCCCTGGATCGGCCAGTTCGACCAGCGGCTCGCCTCCGGGCTCGGCTATCGCGCCAGCGGTCGCTCGAACCGACACGACCACACCTGAGGCCGGTGCGCGCAAGATCACCTCGCCCCCCTGGCCGCCGCCGGCGAGCGCGATCGTGCGCCGGGCGCGCTCGAGTTCTGCTCGCGCCTCGCGCGCGCGCGCCTCGGCCTCGAACCGCTCGACTTCCAGCCCGACCCCGCGCGCCATCATCTCGGTCTGGCGCTTGAGCTGATCGTCGGCCGCACTCGCGCGCGCCGTCGCCTGCTCGAGCTGAGCGCGCGCGGCAGAGGCGTCCGCGCTCTGCAGCACCACCAGCGGCGCCCCCGCCTTGACCAGTTCGCCCGGGCGCACCGACACCGAGGAGATACGACCGGCGAACGGCGCGCCCAGGCTCGACAGCCCCTGCGGACGATAGGCGACGCGGCCGGGCACGGTGGCCGCCGGCGCGTCGCCGCCACCGCCGACCTCCTCGATCTTCAAGAACTTCAGCTGTTCCGGTTTCAGGCTGGTGGTCTGCCGATCCCGGTTCGCGACCGGGGGCTTGGGCTCAGGGGCCTGATCGCAGGCCGGCAGGAGTGCCACCATCATCAGGACGAGCAACCCGCGCACGAATACTCGCGCCCGACGCTCGCAGAGCGCTGCGCATGCAGGACCGCCCCGCCGACAGGATGTCGACAACATGTTGCTCCCAGGGTAATTTGTAGCGCCCTGGCACTGGCCAGCGAAGCGAACTACAGTCGAAACCACGAATGAAACTGCAAACGTTCAAGCAGTCGTGGCGACGATACAGGCGCAACCTTTCTGTAGCCTTGCAGGCTCGAGCGAGGGGAAAAGGGTAGGCCCTACGCTCACGCCTTACCGCTCACGCCTCACCAATCACGCCTTACCGCTCATCGCCCGACTGCAGCGCCGCCATCTCTCCGACGGTCACCGGCACGATCGGCGGACGTACCCGGTAGTAGCCGACCTCGCCCGGGTCGCGCCGCTGGGTCTGCGCGATGAGCTCGGTCACGGTCAGCCCGCACAACCGGCCCTGGCACGGACCCATCCCGCAGCGGCTGAACGCCTTCATCTGGTTCGGCCCGGGTACGGCCCGCGCGGCCAGTTCGCGCAGCTCACCGGCGCGCACTTCTTCGCAGCGGCAGACGATGGTGTCGTCTCCGGGTGGCACCCGCATCGCCTGAGGCGGCCGGTACAGCCGGTCGAGGAAGGGACGCGCACTCCAGTGCGCGCGCAGGGCCCGGCGCACGGTCTTCGCCCGGCGATCGCGCTCCTCGGTGCCGATCCTGCGCTGCTGCCAGGCGATCGACAACGCGGCAAGCTCGCCAGCGCACAGGGCGGCTTCAGCACCGCCGATGCCGGCGCTGTCGCCGGCGACCAGCAGACCGGCGACCGAGCTGTTGCCCCAGGCATCGACCCCCGGCCGGAAACAGCACTGCACGGCGTCCCAGGTCTGATCGACCCCGAGCGACTGCCAGAGGCTGGCATTGGGCACCACGCCCTGGTGCAGCAGCACGGTCTCGGCACGCAGACGATGCTCAGTGCCACGGTGACGGAACAGCACCGACTCGACACGCCCTGCCCCCTCGAGACGCAGATCGAGCGCACCGATGAAGCGCGGCACCCCGGCACGGCGTAACGCGCCGATCATCGACAGGCCCTTGGAGATGTAGCCTGGGGCGAGCAGCGCCGGACCGATCCGGGCAAGCGCACGCAGATAGTTCGCCGCCGGCACGGTTTCGATCACTGCGGCCGGCTTGACGCCGGCACGCAGCAGCTGGGCGGCCACCAGCAGCACCAGCGGTCCGGCCCCGGCCAGCACCAGGGGCGTTCTGGGCACCATGCCAGCGGTCTTGAGCATCACCTGCGCGGCACCGCAGGTGAGTACGCCGGGAAGCGTCCAGCCCGGCACTGGCATCGGTCGCTCGAACGCGCCGGTGGCGATCAGCACATGCCGTGTCGCGATGCGATGCGCACCGCGCGCATCGGTATAGCAGACATGGCGATCGGCCCCGGTGCGGCGGCGCTCGACATGCACTTGCGGGTCGTCGTCCGGTCCGGTATCCAGGGCCTCCGAACTGGGCATCGCCATCGATGCGCCCGCTCCAGCCTGCCGGGCCGTCGGCATGATCTCGATCTGCCAGACCCGGGCGCCTGGCCGGTAGTCGGCGCCGCAGGTGCGGAAGCGTTGCGCGATCGGATAGCCGTCGGCGTAGTCCGGTCCGAGAAGAAACAGGTCCTGCGGCCGGCGCGTGGTGACCGCCTCGACGTTGCGCCAGATCTGACCCCCGGGCTGGAACTGCTCGTCCAGCACCACGGTGCGCAACCGCTGGCGACGTGCCTCGAGTGCGGCCGCCATGCCCGCCGGACCGGCACCGATGATCGCCAGGTCGAACTGCTCCGGCTTCAAGGCAGCTCGGCTGGCGCCGGCAGGAGCCCTGCGGGAAGCCCGTGCTGGCTGCGCACTGCCATGCCGTCCTCGGCCATGACCATGCAGGCCTGGCGATTCGATACGCCGTCGATCTCGACCAGGCACTCGAAGCACACGCCCATCATGCAGTAGGGCGCACGTGCGCTGCCCGAGCGGGCGGTGGTACGCGCGATCGAGCCTCGCTGCAGCAGGGCGACGGCGACCGATACGTCGACGGGGACCGTGCAGGGTTCGCCATCGACGGTCAGGGTGACGGTCAGCAGGATCTCGTCACGCAGACTGCGAAACATGCGCCTCCCTCGCTCCGGGTTTCTGAGGTGACGGTGGCGTCGGCACCCCGGACGCCGGCACCCCGGACGCCCGCACTGAGGCGCCGAAACGGCTGGCCGAGCAATAGGACAGGTTCGCCGGCAGGCCCCCGCATGCGATCCCGGGCGCGACATCGAACACATGCGCTGCAGCCAGCGTGACGCCGCTGTGGCAGGACACCACATAGGCGCCGGGGAAGGCCTCGGAGGCCGCGTAGACCGGCAGGCCGTCCGGGGTCATCACCCGCAACGCGGCCCAGCTGCGCACGATGCGCAGTCCGGCGATGAACGGAAAGGTGTCGACTGCCCGCCGGGCAATCGCGGCCGCGTTGCGCGTGGTCACGCCATCGTCCAGACCGGCATCCTCCTGCGACGAACCCAGCAGCAATCCGCCCTCGTCGGTCTGCCGCAGATCGGTGCTCGGGTAGTGCAGCACCGGCTGCACCTTCTCGGTGACCAGAATCTGCCCGCGCACCGGCCTGACCGGACAGTCCACCCCCACCATCGGCGCCAGTGTGCGGTTGCCCAGTCCGGCTGCAAGCAGGATGTTTCCGGCCTGCACCCGTCCGCCGGCGCTGTGCAGGGTGAAACCGCCGCGCGCCGCGTCGATCGAATCGACAGCTGCACCCGGCAGATAACGCACACCGAGCTTGATCGAAGCCTCGTAGAGCGCACGCAACAGTCGCAGCGGATTCACCTGGCCATCGTAGGGGGTGTAGGACGCGCCGATCACCTTCGGCCCCAGCCCGGGAACGCGCCGGTCGAGCTCGCCACGGTTCAGCATCTGGAACTCGAAGCCGAAATCGCCCGCCTCGTCCTGCATCCGGCGCATCAGGCGGGTGCGCGCCTCGAGTGCGGCCTCGTCGAAGCAGAAGGCGAGTCCACCCGGCTGCTGCAGGCCGGTCACGATCCCGGTGATCCCGGCGAGGTCGCGCTCCAGGTCCTTCCACTGGCGGGCAGAGTCCCGGGTCAGGCGCTGGTAGGCGGGCACACCCGGCCCCTTGTCCTGTACCCAGACCTGGCCGAAGTTTCCACGCGAGGCGCGCAGCGCGAAGTCGCCTTCGTCGACCACGGCGACACGGCGGCCTGCGCGAGCGAGCCCGAACGCCATTGCCCAGCCCACCAGCCCACCGCCGACCACCGCGAAGTCAGGGTCGCGCTCTGCGGGATTCAAGAGTATGCAGTAGCAATCATGAGGCACCGAGCGTATGCGGCAGCCCGCCCGGACGCAACCTACCCGTTCGTGCCCACCAGATCGCGGCGCCAGGCCGTATCGGTCGGTCCTTATCGGTTACGCGACAGCGGTCAGTCGATATCAGTCGACGGTCGCGCCGGTCTGCCTGACTATCTGGCCCCATCGCGCAACATCGGCGGCGATGATCTTCGCGAACTGTTCCGGCGTTGTGATCAGCGGCTCGGCGCCCTGCGCGGCGAAGCGCTCGGCGGTGTCGCGCGAGGCAAGCAGGCGATTGATGTCTGTGTTCACCTTGGCAACCACCTCGCGCGCCATGCCCGCCGGACCAAGTACGCCGAACCAGGGCGTCACATCGAAGCCGGGAAATCCGGATTCGGCGATCGTCGGCACATCTTTCAGAAGCGCCGCACGCCGCCCGCTGGTCACCGCGATCGCGCGCAGGGAACCCGCCTTCAGCTGCCCGATCACCGAGGGCATGCTGGTAAAGGTGAACTGCACCTGGCCGGAGAGCGTATCGATGATCGCACCGGCCGCGCCCTTGTACGGAATATGCAGGAACTGCACCTTCGCCACGCTGCCCAGCATCGGCCCGAGCAGATGGTTCACCGTGCCATTGCCAGCCGAGCCGAAGCGCACTTCGCCCGGTTTGGCGCGGGCAAGATCCACCAGGTCGGCGACGGTCTTCACCGGCAGCTGCGCATTGACCGCGACCACGAACGGCACGGCCGCGAGGGTAGCCAGCGGCGTGAAGCTCTTCTGCGGATCCCATGACAGCCCTTTGTAGAGGCTCGGATTGATCGCATGCGTGCCGACGAAGCCGAGCAGCCAGGTGTAGCCATCCGGGTTCGCCTTGGCCGCCAGGTCAGTGCCGATGTTGCCGCCAGCCCCAGGTCGATTGTCGACAAGGACCTGATGCCCCCAGGGCTCGGCCAGTTGCTGGCCGATGATGCGCGCGAGTGCATCCGAGGCGCCACCCGGGGTCTGCGGCACCACCAGCCTTATCGCGCGTGAAGGATAGGACTGCGCGTGAAGCGCAACCGACACCAGCGCCAGGGATGGTGCCAACACCAGCAGAACGAGCGGGGACCACCGTATACCGATTCGCATGCTTGCCTCCTCGTTGTCGCCGCCGGTCGAAGCGCCGGCGATCGTGAACTTCACCGCCAGGCACGATGTCTGCGCCTGGCCAGGCCTGGTGCCAGCCCTGGTGCTCAGCGCCGCCTCAGCGCGGCCGGTCCCCAGCGAGCGTGATCCGGTGCATCACCCGCCGGAACCCATGGTAGTCGTTGATCGGATTGTGTTGCACACAGCGGTTGTCCCACAGGGCGATCGATCCGGGATGCCAGACGTACCGGCAGGTGAACTCGGGCTGCACTTGATGGCGGAACAGGTAGTCGAGCAGCGGCGCGCTCTCCTCCTCGGTCCAGCCACTGAAGCGGGCAGTGTGCGCGACATTGACATAGAGCGCGCAGCGCCCGGTCTCCGGGTGGGTGCGCATTACCGGGTGTTCGGCCAGGTAGGCCTGCGGCGCATCTGCGCGTCCGCCGTCACGGATGCGATCTTCCCGGGTCCGGCTGACATCGGCTTTGCCCGAGCTGGACACCCCGGCGAGGGACGCCAGCGTCGACTGCAGCCCGGGCGACAGTGCCTCCCAGGCCAGGTACTGGCTCGCAAACAGCGTATCGCCTCCGCAGGGAGGCACCTCTTGCGCGAGCAGCATCGAGGCCATCGGTGGCTGCTCCAGATAGGTGGTATCGGAGTGCCAGATGCCACCGAAGTTATGCCGTTCGTGTTCCAGCTTGATCACTGGCGTGATCATCGGGAACCCATCCAGCCCCTTGATGAACGGATACTCCACCGGCGTGCCGAACAGCGCGGCAAAGCTCAGGTACTGCGCGCAGGTGAGGTGCTGGTCACGGAAGAACAGCACCTGATGATCCAGCCAGGCGCGGCGAAGCGCGGCCACTGTCCCGGAGGACAGTTCACGCGCCAGATCGATGCCCAGGACCTCAGCGCCGAGCGCCCCGGCCACACGCCTGACTTCGAACGCCTCGCCGCTCATCGCCTCTCCCCTGCCCAGCGCGCCACGCAACCGCTCAACGCAACTGAGCTCAGCTTAACTCACCGGATTGCTCAGAGTGCCGATCGGCTCGATCGTCACCGTGACCACGTCCCCGCGCTTCAAATACTTCGGCGGATTGAAGCCGATGCCCACGCCGGCGCAGGTGCCGGTGGCGATCAGGTCGCCTGGTTCCAGCGTCATCAAGGCGGTGATCGCCTCGATCAGCGTCGGGATGTCGAAGATCAGATCGGACACCGGCGCGTTCTGCCGCAGTTCTCCGTTCACCCAGGTCTGCAACTGCAGGCGGGTCACGTCCGGCACTTCGTCTGCGGTCACCAGGCATGGCCCCATCGGGCAGAACCCGTCGAGGCTCTTGCCGAGGAACCACTGCTTGTGCCGATGCTGCAGCGTGCGCGCAGTGACATCGTTGACGATCGTATAGCCATAGACATGCTTGAACGCGTCGGCCTTCTTCACGTTGCGCGCCACGGCTCCGATCACCACGGTCAGTTCGCCCTCGTAATCGACCGACTGGGTCGGATCGTTGGCACTCGGGATCGGATCGCCCGGACCGGTCACCGAGTTCGGCCACTTGGTGAAGATGATCGGCACTTCGGGGATCGCATCCTTGCCGGCGCTGGCATCGAAGCCGGACTGATGAAACTCCCTGGCATGCTCGAAGTAGTTCTTGCCCACGCACAGAATGTTCTTCGCCGGACGGGGAAACGGCGCCAGCAGACGCACGCTTTCGAGCGGAAGCTGCCCCAGTTCGCCGGCAACCGCCTGCCTCGCTGCGTCCAGGGCCGCAGCCCCCGCCGCGACGAACGCAGCCATGTCCCGCGGCAGCACCGGAGCGGCGACCGAAAGGTCGGTCACCCGTGTCCCGCCCGCGTCCAGAACGCCGAGCCGGATGCCGGCCGCATCGGAGAAAGTAACCAGTTTCATGTCGGATATCCCGTAGCTCGAAGACGCATCAGGCGGGCGCGCGCTGGTTGGCCGCGCGCGCCCAGAGGTAGACCGGGATGCCGGCGAGCAGCACGCCAACCGCCACCAGCCCGTTCAGCTTGGCGTAGTTGACTCCGGACCAGAACATGTACGCACAGAAGCCACAGAACAGGATCGGCACCAGCGGATACAGATGCACCGCGTAGGAGTTCACCGGCTTGCCTTCACGCGCACGGAAGATGAACAGGGCGATACCGTTGAGCAGCATGAAGCTCCAGAACACCGGTGCGGTGTACTCGACCAGCACCTTGAAGCCGTCCTTCTGCAGCGCCCCGAACCCGACCAGCACCAGCGACAGCACGGTCTGCACCAGGATGGCGTTGCCCGGTGTGTTGCGCGCCGCACTCCAGCGCCCCATGTAGCCGAAGATGCGGAAGTCGCGCCCGAGCGCATAGTTGGTTCGTGCACCGGTGAAGATGGTGGCGTTGAGCGTGGTGCCGATCTCGGTCAGGATGACGATGCTGATCACGATCGCGCCGGTGGTGCCCGCCACCGCCTTCATCATGTCGGTGCCCACCGCCCGGCTGGCGCGGATGCCATCGATGCCGAGCACGTTCAGGTAGGCGAGGTTTAGCAACAGGTAGATCAAGGTCACCACCAGCAGGCCCATCAGGAACACCCGCACCATGTTGCGCTTGGGGTCCTTGAGTTCACCTGACAGGTAGACCGTCTCGTTCCAGCCGCCGTAGGTGAGCATGACGAACACGAAGGCGAGGCCGACCGCCGCGTTCTCCGGGTTGAACGGCTTCGACAGCTGGGGCACCTCGCCGGTCGGGGTCATCGTCAATCCGAGCACGATGATCACACTGAAGGCGATCACCAGCAGCACGGTGAGCACGTTCTGCAACCGGGTGCTCTGCTTGGTGCCGAGGTAGTTGACCAGCGACAGCGCAACGATGATCACCACCGCCCACCAGGCGTCGCTGTAGGTACCGAGGTTGGCCCAGCCAAAGCCGTCGAACTTGCCCAGGCGCGACATGTACTGGCCGAACAGGAAGCCGATGGCCGCGATGATGCCGGCCTGGATCACGGTCAGCCGCCCCCAGGCGAACAGGAAACCGAGCGCCGGGCCGTAAGCGCGGGTCAGAAAGTTGTACTCGCCCCCGGAGTCGGGGTGCCGGCCAGCGAGTTCGGCGTAACACAGCACGCCGAGCAGCGACACCAGGCCGCCGATCACCCAGAGCGCGATGTACCAGCCAGCGTCTGGCGTATTGAGCGCCACCAGCCAGGGCGTGCCGAAAATGCCGACCCCGATCACCATGCCGACCATCAGCGCGGTGGCGTCGAACACCGACAGCGACTGTTTGGGTACCGATGCGTCTTGCGCCATGCCATTCCTTCCAGGGGTGTGAACAGTGGAGTTGATTCTGAATCGCGACTTCAGGCCCGCAAACGAACACGACCCGGGCAAGACCCGAGCAAGACCCGGGCCGGGGTCGGCTGCCGGGAGACTTGCCTTTCAGGACAGACCGAGCGACCGTGCCGACCTCTCGGCCTTGAACGCCAGCCGCCGCTGCGACCGGCCGACGCCGACCGACACCTGACCGGCAATGGTATCGCCTTCGGCCCGGCCCTCGTAGCGGTGGGCGCGCTCGGTGCCGTCGCCGTCGCCTTCGCCCTCGATGAGGGTGAACGCGACCCGCTCGCCCTCGAGCCGGCCTTCCCAGAGCAGCGCCCGACGCTCACCGATGCGCGCGAAGCCCTCCAGTTTCTGGAAACGCTGGCGCAGGGCCAGATCGAAACGGCGGCCACCGACGGTGACTGTCCAGGTACCCGTGACCTGGGCCGGAATCGTCCACAGGTACAAGGTCTTGCCAACGACCAGGGTGCGGTCCGGCTCCCAGTCGTCCATGTGAAAATCATGCGACACCACGCGGGTGCCTGGCCGCAGTTCGTCCAGCAGCTTGGGCCGCAGGCGCAGGTTGACCGCGGGCAGCAGGTAGAGGGTCACCACCGAGGCACGGCTGAAGTCGGCGTTGAAGATGTTCTCCTGGCGGAACTCGACCCGGTCGGCCACGCCCGCCTTGACTGCGTTGTCGCGCGCCTCGGCCACCCGCTGCGGGTCGATGTCCAGGCCCAGGGCGCGGATGCCGAACTCGCGCGCCGCGGTGATCACGATGCGCCCGTCGCCGGAACCCAGGTCGATCAGGAAGTCGCCAGGCCCGACGCCGGCCAGACGCAGCATCTCGTCGACCACCACCTGCCGGGTCGGCACATAGGGCACATCGAACCGCTGCTGGGCGAACGCCGGCCGCGGTGAAACGCCAGTGCCAAGTGCCAGCGACCCGGCCCCGGCAACAAGCCGCCGGCGGGACTGGTCAGTCACGGCTTCTTCAGCACCCGCGATGCAGACCACGGCGCGGTCACCGGCGCGGCATTGTCGCCATTGATCATGCGCACGCTGCCCTTGATGCTGTCGCCGTCGACCCGCCCGCTGTATTCGTGACGGATGCGCAGACCACCGGCATCGCCGATCACGGTGAAGCCGATTTCCTCGCCGCGAAGGCGGGCATCCTGCAGCCAGTAGGGCTCCTTGCCGATGGTGACCGGGCCGTTGATCATCTGGAATGTCTGGCGAAGCTCCATCGAGAATTCCGGGGTCACCGCGCCCACCGGTTGCTTCCAGGCCCAGGTGCCCTCGACCCTGGCCGGCACGATCCAGAGGTAGACCCGGGTCCAGCTTCGGTCGGCACGGGCATCGGGCTGCCACTCGGCCATGTCGAAATCATGCGACACCACCCGCGTGCCGGGACGCAGTTCGGCGAGGATCCGTGGGCGCAGCTTCAGGTTGACCGCGGGCAGGAGGTACATGGTCAGCACCGTGGCCTTGCTGATATCGGTCTCGAACAGATCGCGCTGGAAGAAGTTCGCGCGATCGGCAACGCCTTCCTTGGCCGCATTGGCGAGTGAGAGTTTCCAGCGCTCGGTGTTCAGTTCAACCCCGAAACCGGTGGCGCCGAACTGCTTGGCCGCGGTGATCACGATCCGGCCATCTCCGGACCCCAGGTCGATCACATAGTCTTTCGGACCGACGTTGGCCATGCGCAGCATCCGGTCGACGGTGTCGTCGCCGGTGGGCACATAGGGCACGTCCAGCGGGCGGTTCTGCTGCGCGAACGCCGGCATCGCCATCCAGGCTGCGCCGGTGAACAGGGCGCCCAGCGCGTAGCGGCGGCCTCTGCCGATCGCCGGGTTGGCGAAATCGTGCGTCGCGTCGCCTGATCCGGTGTTGCTCATTCAGTACTCCCTGATTTTGAGTTGCTGCTCGATGTCAGTGGCTGCGCGACGTCAGTTGCTGCCCGATCCCTCGCGCCGACCTTCACTGCGCCGCGCGCGGGTTTCATAAGTGGCCGCGACCGATTCGGCGGTGCGGGCGTCGCTCACCGTCCAGGCGCCGACCAATTCGCCGCCGACTGAACGTCCAGTGAACGCATGCCGGAATCGCTCCCGGCCGCTGTCGATGATCGCACTGAACATGACCCGATCGGCAGCCAGCGTCGCCTGGTCCAGCTTCGCCGACCGGTTGCCGACCCGAAGGGTGCCAGACAACTGCTGAAACTGCTGGCGCAGCTCCACCTGGAAGCTTGGAGCCTTCGCGCTGTCACCCAGGCTGCCCTCCCAGGCCCCGGCAACGAAGGCCGGGACGACCCAAAGAAAGATCGTGCTGTGCGGCGGGCCGTACGACTTCTCCGGTACCGGAATCTTCACCTGCGCATCAGGCCGCCAGTCGCCCAACCCGAAGTCATGGGAGACGATCCGCGTGCCCGGCCTGAGTTCGCTTGCCAGCCTGGGCCGCAGTGCCATGTTGACCTGCGGCAGAAGATACATGGTGATCACCGTCGCCTGGGTCAAATCGGTCTCGAACAGATCCTGGCGCAGGAACCTGGCACTCGGAGCAACGCCCAGGCGTTTCGCCTCGTCGTTGCTGAGCTTGACCAGGTCGGCATCGAGCTCGACGCCGAGCCCGCGCGCGCCCCGGGTGCGCGCAGCCTCGATCACCACCCGGCCATCACCCGAGCCCAGGTCGAGCAGGAAGTCACCGTTCTTCACCTGCCCGAGCTCGAGCATCGCGCTCACCAC
>JBBRCD010000090.1:0-17171 GCA_038205245.1 Burkholderiales bacterium | reverse complement strand
GAAGAAGCCGACGACCACGCGGATCGGTTTTGACGGGAACGCAGCGGCCGGGGCCTGGGCAAAGGCGGGGAGGGGCAGGGCGCACGACACGACGACGCACGTCGGCAACACGCACGACCTTGGAAATCTTGCCCGCGCCGTCTGCCGCCCGCGCTGGATGTCATCCGCGACCTGGAAGGCCAGCCGCGGCTCGACGGCTTGTTCGACGCGGTGCGTATCGCCTGCAGCAGCACCCCGCGATCAGCGCAGCCCCATCATCCACCGCGCCCGCGCGCACAGGTCGCCGTCGCGCCCATGGCGGCCAATCAGCTGCAGCCCGACCGGCAGGCCGTCGACCTGCATCAACGGCAGGCTGAACGCGGGCAGGCCCAGGAAGGTCGCATAGACCAGGAAGCTGCGGCTGCCGGTCGCCGAAAGCCCGAGCGGCGCAGGTCCCGATGCCGAGAGCGTAACGATGCCATCGAAGCTGCGCATCAGTGTGGCCACCTTGCGCTGCATGGCGGCCCGCCTGGCGAGCAGGTCCGAATAGTCTGCAAGCGTCATTGCAAACGCCCGCGGCATCCGGTCGTGGACACGCTTTTCGATGAGATCCCCATGGCGCTCGATATACTGGCGGTAGGGCCAGCGCATCTCGTAGGCCGTGATGCCGAGGCAACGCTCCGCGAAGGCCGGGGTGAGGCAGGCTTCCAGCGCCGCCGCCGCCGCATCGGTCGATGCATCGCGAACGTCCACGCCGGCCGCAGCGAAGCGCTGCATTGTCGCCTCGAACGCCGCCGAGGTGGCATGGTCGACCTCGCGTGCCCAGGCTTCGGTGCGCAGCCAGAGCAGCCGCTTCGGCTTTGCAGCCCGCGGCAGGGTTGCCGACGCGCGCTGCAGCGGCGGGTACGCCGGATGCCCCTGTGTGGTTGCGAGGTGGGATGCGATGCGCCAGGTGTCCTCGAGTGTTGAAGCCAGCACGCCGAGATGGTCATGGGTTACCGAAATCGGATGCACGCCCTGCATCGAGAGCGTGCCCCAGGTCGGCTTGAAGCCGACGATGCCGCAGAAGGACGCCGGCCGTAGCAGCGAGCCCTGGGTCTGGGTGCCGAGTGCTGCTGGCAGCATGCCGGCACCGACCGCAGCAGCGGAGCCGCTGGACGAACCGCCCGGCGTACGTCGTTCGTCAAGAGGGTTGGTGGTCTCGTTCGACATGCCGCAGGCGAAGGCAGTGGTCACGGTCTTGCCCGGCAGGATCGCACCGCCCTCGCGCAGGGACTGCACGCAGGCCGCATCGTAGGAGGGTTGCCAACCGGCGAAGGCCGGGCTGCCCATCTGCGTCGGCATGTCGCGGGTATCCATGATGTCCTTGATACCCACCGGGCAGCCGTCGACCGGCGACAGCGGTGCGCCGCGCCGGTAGCGTTCGGTCGATGCGTCGGCTGCTGCGCGTGCTGCATCGAGTGCCAGTGTACTGAATGCGCGTACCCTCGGCTCGCGAGCGCCGATGACCTCGATGCAGCGCTCGAGGTAGGCGCGTGGCGTATCGCGGCCGCTGCGCAGGCGCGACAGGGTTTCGCTGAAGGACGGCAGGCGCAGCGTTTTCGTGTCGGCCATGGGTTCGCTCATTCGGCGGAGATCTTCGCGGCCTTGACCACCTTGCCCCACTTGACGGTCTCGGCCCGAATGTAGGCAGCCGTCTGTTCCAGCGATTCGGTGACCGGCTCAAAACCATGCCCGGCGAGCTTCGCCTTGATGGCCGGCTGGTTGAGGCTGCGCGCCACTTCGCTGTTCAGTGCCTGGAGGATGTCGCGCGGCGTTGCCGACGGGGCGAGCAATGCATACCAGACGTCGACGGCGTAACCCGGTACGCCTGCCTCAGCCATCGTCGGCACGTCGGGGATGCTGGCGGAGCGTTTCGCACCCGACGTCGCCAGCAGCCGCAGGCGGCCTGCGTCGACATGCTGGCGCACCGAGATCACGCTGGAAAAGGTCATCGACACCCGGCCGGCGACCAAGTCGGCCATGCCGGGCCCGGTCCCCTTGTACGGTATATGCACCAGGTCGATGCCAGCGAGCATCTTGAACAACTCCATCGCCATGTGCGGTGGACCGCCATTGCCGGACGAGGCGTACAGCAGGTCGCCCGGCTTCGACCGCGCAAGCGCGATCAGTTCCTTCACCGATTTCACCGGCAGCGACGGATGCACGACCAGCACGTTCGGCCCGTTTACCATCACGCTCACCGGGACCAGGTCGCGCTCGGGGTCGTAGGACAGATTGCGGTGGGTGCTCGGCAGTACCGCGTGGCTGATCGAGATGGTCTGCAGCGTGTAGCCGTCGGGTGGGGCGCGCGCAACGATATCCCCGGCCACTGCGCCGCCGGCCCCGGGCCGGTTTTCGATCAGGACCGGCTGCCCCCAGCGTTCGGTCATGCCCTGGGCGACGAGGCGCGAAGTGAGGTCGACGCCGCCCCCGGGCGTGGCGGCCACCACGAGACGGATCGCCTTCGAAGGGTAGGGTTGCGCGTACGCGGCGCCAGTGGCGAGGCCCAGCAGGACTGCGGCCGCGGCCGGGATGGATGCCGGCGCGCTCGGCGCCCGGGTGCTGATGAACATCGATGACCTCTAGCTTCTCGAAGATGCACGATGATGCCAGTTCGCCGTAGCAATGCACGCGCACTTGAACGACATGATCGATGCCACCATCGAGCCGGCGGCGGCAGACAGGACTTGGGGAATTCGGTGCTGATGAAACGCGGCATCGACGTTCACCGGGTCGTCCATCCGCGGGCGCGGGGAGGGCGCATAGCCGGTGTGCGAGGACGTGAACACCTGTGGGGGTCGGAAGGAACTGGACATAGACACTGGAAGGTCACGCGCGTTGATCCAATCCATCCAGGCGAGCGCGGTAGCCTTGATCCATATCGTTGACTTTACATAATAAGCATTAGTTGGCAAATATAGTCGTGGTCAATGCAGCTTCTTCACCAGATGCGCTGGCAAGCTCAGCACTGAAATACCTTCGTCGCGCAGCGCACTGGCCTCGTCCGGTGTAGTCACGCCCCGAATCGCCCGATCGGGCGCGTCGTGCTGGTGAATTCGCCGCGCCTCATTGGCGAACTGGCCTCCGACGTCCTCGACTGATGCCACCCAGCGACGCAGCCGCTCGGTGACCTCAGCCAGCTGTGTGCGGTCAGCCGGCGCCATCTCACCAGGCCCACCCTGAGTGGTCGCCGATGCCGTCTGCACTGAGGTTGCGGCACCGACACCGCGCGTGTGGACGTTGGCCGCACTGGGCACACGCGAGACCTGCGCAGACTCGCAATGCGGGCATGCCAGTTCCCCAGCGGCGATCTGGCGGTCCGATTCAGCCGGGGAGCTGAACCAGCCTTCAAACCGGTGACCGGCGTTGCAGCAGAAATCGTAGATGATCACAAGTGCATGGTGCCCGGAACCGGACTCGAACCGGTATGCCCCGATGAGGGGGCGACGGATTTTAAGTCCGTTGTGTCTACCAATTTCACCACCCGGGCGGCGAAATCAAAGGGAGGCGGGGGTCGGAATCGAACCGGCGTACACGGCTTTGCAGGCCGCTGCATAACCACTCTGCCACCCCGCCCGGGACATCGGTCCGGGTCGGTGTTCAACCGGCACAACGCCAGTTCACGAAGCTTGCGCCCTGTGCCACCTGGCGGCGCTGCATGATCAAACAAAAAAGGAGAAGCGAAAAAAGGAGAAGCGAAAAAAAGGGGAGCGCGTAAGGCACTCCCCCGGAATCGTGGAGCGGGAAAGGAGGTTCGAACTCCCGACCTCAACCTTGGCAAGGTTGCGCTCTACCAGCTGAGCTATTCCCGCATGACCGGAGGACGGATTATAGTTTCGAGCCACCGGAAGTCAAGGTGGCGTGCATTGCAGGACCCAAGGGCACCAAGCCATCAGGGCAACTGGGCGGGCACCTTCTCGCGCGGGCGCGTTGCCTTGGCTGCCTCGGTAGTTTCCTCGCCCACGTCCACGCCCACGCCCACGCCGCGCTGAACCTGAGGCAGGGCCTTGCGCAGGTAGTACACCATCGACCACAGGGTAAGTACTGCGGCGAGATAGATCAGCCAGGTGCCGACCCTGTGGACATCGATTCCGAACAGCGGCATGTGATAGAGGAGCATCGGAATCGCAGTCATCTGGGCTACGGTCTTGACCTTGCCGATCATGGACACGGCCACGCTCCTGCTGGCCCCCACCTTCGCCATCCATTCGCGCAACGCCGAAATAGTGATCTCGCGTCCGATGATGATTACCGCGATCACCGCGCCTACCCTGTCCAACTCGACCAGCAGGATCAGCGCAGCGGCGACTATCAGCTTGTCTGCCACCGGGTCGAGGAAGGCCCCGAACGGGGTCGAGAATCGATAACGGCGGGCGATGTAGCCGTCCAGCAGATCGGTGATCGCGGCGGCGACGAACAGCAGCATGGACAGCAGGTTCTTCTGCGGGTCACTGAGCCACGCGTCCGGCAGGTAGAAGATACCGATGAAGATCGGGATCGCGATGATCCTTGCCCAGGTAAGCTGATTTGGAAGCGCGGGGTACATAGGCTCAGTGTAGCGCCCGATAGATGCGTTCCGCGAGCGAATGACTGATTCCCTCCACTTGCATTAGATCCTGCTCGCTCGCAGCTGCCACGCCACGCAGCCCGCCGAACCGGCTGAGCAGGTGCTGGCGCCGTTTCGGCCCGACGCCGTCTATTCCGTCCAGTGCAGAGCCGACCCGTTTCTTGTCACGCCGCGCCCGATGCCCCTGGATGGCGAAGCGGTGTGCCTCATCGCGAATCTGCTGAACAAGATGTGCCCCTGGATGGTCCATGGCGAGTTGCAGGCTGTCCCGGCCGTCGGTGAATATCAGCGTCTCCAGGCCGGGCTTGCGGTCCTCGCCCTTGGCCACGCCGATCACCGGCAGATCGACGACGCCCAGATCGTCCAGCACCTCGCGTGCGATCCGCGATTGTCCCCGACCGCCGTCTATAAGCACCAGGTCGGGCAGCCTCCCCTCCCCTGCGACCAACCGCTGGAAACGCCGTTGGATCACCTCGCGCATCGCCGCGTAGTCGTCGCCGGGCGAGTCCGGCGTCACGTTGTAGCGCCGGTACTCGCCAGGCCGCATTGAATCGCCGTCGTAGACCACGCAGGAGGCGACAGCGGCCTCGCCCATGGTGTGGCTGACATCGAAGCACTCGATTCGTCGTACTGCTTCCGGCAGCTTCAGTGCCACCTGCAGGGCAGCGAGCCTGGCCTCCTGGTTTTGCTCGCCGGCCAGGCGGCGCTCCAGGGCCATGCGGGCGTTCTGGCTGGCCATCTCGAGCCATTTTCGGCGGAGCTCGCGAGGATGCGTTGACAACTGCACCTTTCGGCCAGCCTGTGCCGACAGCACCGAGAGCAGTTCGGCTGCCTCGATCGGCGGGGTGACGATGATCTGTTGGGGAATCGCAGCACCCAGATAGTGCTGAGAGAGAAAGGCGAGCAGCACCTCAGGAGCAGTTGCGCCGTCGGTATGTTCAGGGAACAGGCTGCGGTCACCGACATGCCGACCGGCCCGGACCATCGCGACATTCACGCAGAACCGTCCGGCCAATTCGTCACACGCGACCACGTCGGCGTCGGTCGCCATGCCGGCGTCGACGAACTGCGATTCGCGTACCGTGCGCAGCGCCTTGACCTGGTCGCGCAGCGTGGCGGCCTCTTCGAACGCCAGACGGGCTGCGGCCGCTTCCATCCGTCCAACCAGCTTCTCGATCACCAGATCGTCCTGACCGGCGAGAAACAGTCTGGCGTCGGCCACGTCTTCGGCATAGGCTTCGCGTCCGATCAGGCCGACACATGGGCCGGTGCAGCGATGGATCTGCTGCAGAAGACACGGACGAGAGCGGTTGCGAAACACCGTGTCCTCGCAGGTGCGCAGGCGGAACACCTTCTGGATGAGCTGGATGCTCTCGCGCACCGCGCCTGCGTTCGGAAAGGGTCCGAACAGCTGCGACTTCTGATCGACTGCGCCACGGTAGAACCCGAGCCTCGGAAAGTCACCGGCGCCGATCCGAAGATACGGATAGGACTTGTCGTCCCGATACAGGATGTTGTAGCGCGGCTGCAGGGACTTGATGAGGTTGTTCTCGAGCAGCAGTGCCTCGGATTCCGAGCGGGTCACGGTCACTTCGACCTGGTGGACCTGACGGATCATCAACTCGAGTCTGGGCGAGTTGCCGCGCCCTCTCTGCCAGTTAGAGGAGACCCTCTTCCTGAGGTCGATCGCCTTGCCGACATACAGGATCTGCTGTTCGACGCCGATCATTCGGTATACGCCGGGCAGGTGCGGCAGGCCGACCACCAACTGACGCAGGCGGTCAACCACTGCGCTCGGTTCCTCATCCGCCGCTGGCGGAATGGAAGAATCAGCCATGAAAGGTCGAAACAGATTCCATAAAGTACACTAAGTTAATCTATCAAATATTTGATTATAATGAACTTATAAAGAATACATCGCTGAGTCTAGTCCGACTCGCGTCCAGCCCCTCGCGGAAAGGCGATCACCTGCGCGGTGGGTGGTGGACTTTTTTCCGACAAGAGGCTCGACTGGCCGCCTGGCGCTGAATCGATAGCCGATAACCTGGCCAGAGCGTCACGTAAACGGATGAGGCTGTCCCACATCATGGTGTGGGCCTTCAGGCATGCAGAGAGGTCGCTGCCAGCCCGCGCCCGCTCCATATCCATGCGGAACTGAACGCCGCGAAGGCGCGCCTGCATGCCTGTTGGCGCCGTCGAAATGGCCGCTTCGATCGCCGCGGCTCGCCTTCGTTCGAACGCTCGCGGATCGGCGGCGTGCAGCTGGCGCCACTGCTCGAAATCAAAATCCTTCGAAGGGCTGATGGGTTCTGCCATGGAAACTCTGAAACATGTGGGGACCGAAAGCTCGGTCAGGTTTGCCGGTCAGCGGGTGGCTGTAGCCTGGCCCGAAGCTTCAGCTTGTCCTGATCCGGTCTCCGGCTGCAAGGTAACAGTTCCGATGGAAAACCGGTCGTTCAATAGCGCGGACACCTGCGGCAGTATCTGCGGCCACTGGTCCGGGTGGTCGAGCAAAAGATGGGCACTCAACGTCGCATTGCCGGAGCTGACACTCCATATCCGTAGCTGCTGCACCTGGACCACCCCGGGCACCTGCAAAATGGCCGCGCGGACCTCGTTCAGATCGAGCCAGTCCGGTACGCCCTCGAGTAGCACATGCACCGCATGGCCGAGGAGGCGGACCGTCGACACCAGGATCAGCAGCGCGATCAACATCGACAGCCAGGCATCGGCTGAAAGCCAGCCGGTGTAATAAACAGTGGCGCCGGCGGCGATCGCTGCAACCGATCCAAGCAGATCGCCAACTACATGCAGCAACGCGGCGCGGGTATTCAGTGTCTGCTCGCCTCGGCTGAGCAACACTGCGACGATCAGGTTCACGATCAGCCCGACCACTGCGATCAACAGCGTCCATCCAGCAATGATCGGCATGGGCTCGATCAGTCGTTGCACTGCTGCGTAAACGATCGACCCGATCACTGCCAGCATCAGGATACCGTTCACTGAGGCACCGACCACTTCGGCGCGGGCGAGGCCGAACGAATGACGGGCGCTTGCCGGCCGCTGGGCAATCCAGGCCGCGAAGGCGGCCAGCGACAGCGCAGCGACATCGGAGAACATGTGCCCTGCGTCGGACATCAGCGCCAGCGACCCGGTCCAGATGCCGCCCATCAGCTCGACCACGGCGTAGCTGGCAGTCAGTGCGATCGCAAACAGATAAACACCACTGACCTGAGTTGCTCTCGGCCGCATTTTTCCGTGTCGATGCCCGAGGTGGTCATCCTGCTGCACGGCGCGTCCGCTGCCGGGGGAGTCAGCTGCTGAACGGCTGGTCATGATCGCTCAACGCGTTGCCAGACGCGCGGTCGCGGCCCGGTGCTGATCGCTCGCCAGCAGTTCCGCTCGGCTGGACGGCCCAGGCGCGCCGCGCAGCGCAGCGATCCGGCATGCACTCGCCGCCCCGACCGGGGGTAGCGGTTCGCCGAGGAGCTCATCGGCAAGGTCGGGACGGTTGCAGACCAGTACCAGATCACAACCGGCATCGAGCGCTGCCAGCGCCCGCGCGCGGACACTCCCCGCCACGCTGGCGCCCTCCATCGCGAGGTCATCGCTCAGGATAGCGCCATCGAAACCCAGGCGTGCGCGCAGGATATCCTTGAGCCAGCGCCGCGAGAATCCGGCTGGCGCCAGGTCGACCTCGGGATAGACGACATGGGCCGGCATCACAGCGGTTAGCGCTCCATGCGCAAGTCGTGCATAGGGCACGGCATCGGCAGACAGAATCTGCACCAGGGTACGCGGATCGCTCGGCACCTCGACATGGGAGTCGGCAAGTGCATAACCATGGCCGGGGAAATGCTTGCCGACGGACCCCATGCCGCCGCGGCGCAGTCCAAGCATCAGCGCGCGCGCCAGGCTGGTGACCGCAGCGGGATCGCTGTGAAACGCACGGTCGCCGATTACCCCGCTGCGCCCGAAGTCCAGGTCGAGCACCGGGGTGAAGCTGAAGTCGACGCCGCAGGCGCGCAGCTCCGAGGCCAGGACAAAGCCGGCAAGTTCTGCAAGCTGTATGGCTCCCGCCGGATCTCTGGCCCAGTCCGCGCCTATGCGTCCCATCGAAGGCAGCGCGGTGAAACCGTCGCGAAACCGCTGCACGCGCCCGCCTTCATGATCGACGCCGACTGGCAGCGTCGGCAGGCGCAGCGCATGGATATCTTCGACCAGTGCGCTCAACTGGGCTGGAGACTCGTAGTTCCGGCTGAACAGGATCACGCCGCCGCACTGCGGATGGGCGAGCCGTTCACGATCCTGGGCGCTCAGTGCTGTGCCGGCGATGTCCAGCATCACCGGGCCCAGCGGCCGCGGTCTGTTCGAGGAAGGTTGCGACGTCACGATGCCTCCGGCTGGTCGCCCGTCTCGAGCACGACCATCGCGCACACCAGTCCGCGCTCGTCGGTCAACGATACATGGGTTGCAGTCACCCTTTCGCGCGCGGCATGCGCGGCGAGGGCTTCGCCGAAGACGAGCAGCGGCTTGCCGCGCGGGTCGCTGGTCACGCCGATCTGGTGCAGGGTCGCCGGAAAGCGCAGGCCCAGCCCGAACGCCTTCGAGCACGCCTCCTTGGCTGCGAACCGCTGCCCGATGAAATTCACCGGGCGCCGCGACCTGGCAAACGTGGCATGTTCGACCGGCATCAACACCCGGTCGACAAACCGCTGGCCGAAGCGGGCCAGCAGCCGCTCGACGCGGTCGAGCGCGACCAGATCGGTACCGATGCCGTAGATCACCGCGGCTCCCCGCTCGTGCCAACGGGTGGCCTGGCCTGGTTTGCCTGCGCGATTGCCTCGGCATAAGCCTGCACCGCAGCAGCAAGCCCGACCTCCAGTGCGTCGCCGATCAACGCATGCCCGATCGAGACCTCCTCCACCGGTGCCGCGGCAGCAACGAACCTTCCGATGTTGGCGAGATTCAGGTCATGCCCGGCGTTGACACCCAGGCCGGCGGCACGCGCGGCCTGCGCGCTTTCGACATAGCGGCCGAGCACCTCTCGATCGTCCGGGTGTCGTGCGTAGGCTTCAGTGTAGAGCTCGATGCGATCTGCACCGAGTTCCCTGGCAAGGCGCATCGTTTCCGGCAACGCGTCCATGAACAGGCTGACGCGAATACCAGCCGCGCGCAGCCTGGCGATCACTGGCTCGAGTTCGCTCGCCCTGGCGGGAAGCTGCCAGCCGAAGCTCGAGGTCAGGGCACCGGCTTCGTCCGGGACCAGGGTGCACTGCGCAGGGCGCACCGCCAGCGAGATCGGCAGCAGGTTATGGAAGGGATTGCCTTCGATGTTGAACTCGGCCTGCGGATACCCTTCCAGCAGTGCCGCCAGATCGTGCACGTCGCCTTCCCGAACATGGCGGGCATCCGGGCGTGGATGGACTGTGATTCCACGTGCGCCCGCGCCCAGCGCCACCGTGGCAGCATGAGTGACGCTCGGCAACCCGCTCGCGCGCGAATTGCGCAACAGGGCGATCTTGTTCAGGTTCACACTCAGGCGGGTCATCGGTCTAGAGGTTCTGCAGTGAACGCAACAGGTCTCGGGTATGAAGTGGCTGCTCTCCAAGATAGTGCGCGAGCACCCTTCGGGTCAGCATCTTGCTTTCCTGCATGCTGACCGGGTGGGTGTAGTCGTCGCGCGCCATGTCGACAAGCGTCTGCCCCCGTAATTCTAGTCCCTCCAGGTGCGCACCTGCCCGTACCGGACCGACTCCGATCCTGTAGTCGTACAGCCCGCCCGGGTCGATCGGCGCGCCGGTCTGCGCATCCTGGTCGAGGAGCAGTGCGTAGCCGATCTCGCGCAGCAGCGCGCGTTCGAACCGTCGCAACGTTACCGCGAGCGCACCACCAGCGGAAAGATCGATGAGCGCCTGGCGGTACAGGTCGAACAGCTGTTCGTGCGGATCCTCGCGTCTTAGCAGGCGCAGCAGCAACTCGTTCACGTACAGGCCGCATAACAGGGCAGTCGCGCGAAGCGGCGGCAGTCCACCGATCCACTCGACCTTGTGCAGGGTGCGCAACTCGCTCTTGCCTCCCCAGCCTGCCGCCATCGGCTGGAACGGCAACAGCAGGCCACGCATTGCCGATCCGGCGCGACGGGCTCCGCGGGCAACCCAGGCGATACGTCCGTAGCGGGCGGTGAATGCTTCGACGATCAGACTGGTCTCGCGGAACGGATAGGCATGAAGCACGAACGCCGGCACCCCGGTGACCCGTCCGCC
The DNA here is from genome assembly GCA_038205245.1 of Burkholderiales bacterium. Taxonomy (GTDB): domain Bacteria; phylum Pseudomonadota; class Gammaproteobacteria; order Burkholderiales; family CAIKXV01; genus CAIKXV01. The sequence goes on along the minus strand of JBBRCD010000090.1, from coordinate 6,317 downwards.
CGGTGTCGCGCCATCCATCTCAGTCCGGATCGCTGTCGCGGGTCAGGTCGATCGCGCCAGCGGCCGCCGGTCGCACCCGCGTGCGCTGTACCTTGACCCAGAGTTCCAGGAACACCTTGCAGTCGTACATGGCCTCCATGTCATGGCGCGCGGCGGTGGCGATCGACTTCAGCTGTGCACCGCCAGCGCCGATGACGATTGCCTTCTGCCCTTGCTTGGCCACTGTGATGGTGGCGTAGATCCGCCGCAGCCGCGGAAGTTCCTCGAACTGGTCGATCACCACCTCGCAGTCATAGGGCAATTCCGCGCCGAGAAAGCGGAACAGCTTCTCGCGCAGGATCTCCGCGGCAAAGTACCGCTCACCCCGATCGGTCAGCGCGTCGGCGTCATACAGTGCAGGTTGCAGTGGAAGTTGCAGCGCGAGCGCGTCGAGCAGCGGATCGAAACCCGGATCATGCTCTGCGCTCACCGGCACCATGGCGCAGAACTCCCGCTGACCGCGCACCCTGTCGATGAACGGGAGCAGCAGCCGCTTGTCGGCCAGCTGATCGATCTTGTTGATCACCAGTACCACCGGCATCGTCGACGGCAACGCGCGTCCGACCGCCTCGTCCTCCGGGCCGAAGCGTCCCGCCTCGACCACCCAGGCCACGGCATCCACGCCATCGAGCGCCTGGATCGCCTCCCGGTTGTAGCTGCGCGACCGGTGGCCGCTGCGGTTGTCCTGAAGCCCCGGCGTATCGACAAAGCCGAACTGTGCACCTGCCCGGGTGAGGATGCCGAGCAGGTTGGACCGGGTCGTCTGCGGACGCTTGGACACGATGGCCAGCTTCTGTCCAATCAGTCGGTTAAGCAGCGTCGACTTGCCGACGTTCGGGCGTCCTACGATCGCGATTCGACCGCAGCGGATGCTGTCGGGCCCGGCTGGCGACTGTTCGGCTGGCGTACTCACGGTGTTGTCTGCGAGACCCGCAGCCATGCGGCCTCGGCGGCCGCCTGTTCGGCTGTACGGCGACTGGAACCGCTACCGCAGGTGCGCAGTGTCAGCACGTCGATCACACATTCGACCTCGAAACGCTGCGCATGGGCCTCACCGCTGATCGTCACCACCGCATAGCGCGGCAGCGGATGGCGTCGTGCCTGCAGCCATTCCTGGAGCCGGGTCTTGGGATCCTTCGCCGGCGCGTTGATGTCGATTGCCCGCAACCGGCCGCCCAGATTGGCCATCACGAACGCGTAGGCTGCGGGGAACCCCTGATCCAGGAAAACCGCCCCGACTACCGCTTCGAACGCATCTGCCAGGATCGATGGCCGTCGGTGGCCGCCGGTCTTTGCCTCGCCCTCGCCAAGCCTGAGCGCGTTGCCGAGATCAAGCGCAATGGCGACTTCATGCAACGCATGCTGGTTCACCAGGTTCGCCCGCAACCTCGACAGGTCGCCTTCAGTGGCGACCGGAAAGTGCTCCAGCAGCGCCTGGGCGACCACGCAGTTGAGCACGCTGTCACCGAGAAACTCGAACCGCTCGTTGTTTTCACCACTGAAACTGCGGTGTGTCAACGCGCGCGCCAGCAGCGAGGGATCGGTGAAGCGATGCTGGATCGCGTTGGACATCGCCGAGCAAGGGGGGCGCGAGAAGGTCGTGCCGCGCGCTCAGCGCGACGACGCCTTGAAGTCGACCAGCAGGCTCACATTGGCGATCAACGGAATGAGTACCTGATACTGGCTGCGAATCACCAGGGCGCCGGCCTCGCGGCTGATCTCGAGCTCGTCAACACCGATCGATCGGACCTGATCGATGGTCGTCTGGCGAATCCAGGCGGCACGCACGTCGGCTGCGGTCGCGTTGGCGAACTCCGGGTTGTGCACGATCTGGTTGAAGATCTTCTCGATCGTGTACTGCTCGATATAGGCCGGCACCAGTTTGAAGCCGAGTACCGTGGCAAAAATGATCACGATGCCGACCAGAATGAATCCGATCAGGGAGATGCCGCGTTGACGGTTTCTCATGACAGTCCGGCTCTCAGTGAATGCGGGTGCCGATACGGCCCATCGCGTCGAAGTTCCACCAGATCATGACCGCTTTGCCTACGATGTTGCGCTCCGGCACAAAGCCCCAGTATCGACTGTCCGCACTCGCATCCCGGTTGTCGCCCATGGTGAAGAAGTGGCCGGGCGGCACGGTACAGGTAAACCCGGAATCATTGTATTCGCAATTCTCGCGCAGCGGAAAGCGCCGCACGCCGCCCGGCTGGAGCGTGGGCAGATCCGGCTGAACCAGGATGTCATGCTGATGTTCGCCAAGCGATTCGGTCAACCGCCGCGCGTTGACGAACGACAGTCCGCCCTCGACATAACTGTAGTCTCCGACCGGCTTGGTCGCGACCGGCACTCCGTTGATCTCGAGTCGCTTGTCCCGGTAGGACACCTTGTCCCCCGGAACGCCGACCACCCGCTTGATGTAGTCCAGTGACGGATCCTCGGGATAACGGAACACCATCACGTCACCCGCTTTAGGCGAATTGACGTCCAGCACCTTGACGTTGGCCACCGGCAACCGGATGCCGTAGGTGTACTTGTTGACCAGGATGAAGTCGCCCACCAGCAGGGTCGGAATCATCGACCCGGAGGGAATCTTGAACGGCTCGACCAGGAACGAGCGCAGTACGAAAACGATCAGGATCACCGGGAAGAAACTCTTGGGGTACTCGACCCACCAGGGCTCCGGCGCGCCATCGGGGCGGCGCGTGCGCAGCACCAGCCGGTCTAGCAGCCAGATCGCGCCGGTGAAGACCAGCAGGATCAGCATGATCAGGGGAAAGTTCAACGTCTACTCGCTTGTTGGTTGTGCCAGGCACAGGCGGTGTATCGCTGCTCGAAGAGATCCGAAGTTTACTTGCTGTCGGTGCGCAGCACAGCGAGGAACGCTTCCTGCGGGATCTCCACCCGGCCGACCTGCTTCATCCGCTTCTTGCCGGCCTTCTGCTTTTCGAGCAGTTTGCGCTTGCGACTGATGTCGCCGCCATAACACTTTGCCAGGACGTTCTTGCGTAGTGCCTTGATCGATTCACGGGCAACGATCTGCGAACCGATCGCTGCCTGTACGGCAATGTCGAACATCTGCCGCGGAATCAGTTCACGCATCTTCACCGCGAGTTCGCGCCCGCGCTGCTGGCTGGTCGATCGATGCACGATGACCGACAATGCGTCGACCTTATCGCCGTTGATCAGCAGGTCGAGCTTGACCAGATCGGACGAGCGGAACTCGGTGAGCTCGTAGTCGAGCGAGGCGTAACCCCGGCTTACCGATTTCAGTTTGTCGAAGAAGTCCATCACTACTTCGTTGAGTGGCAATTCGTAGGTGAGGATCACCTGGCGCCCGGAATAGTGCATGTCCTTCTGCGCGCCCCGCTTCTCGTTGCACAGGGTCATCACCGAGCCGACATAGTCCTGTGGCACGATGATGGTGGCGCGAATCATCGGCTCCATGATGTCTTCGACCTTGGACAACTCGGGCAGCTTCGACGGGTTGTCGATCTCGATAGTCTCCCCGCTGCGCAACACGATCCTGTAGACCACGGTCGGTGCAGTGGTGATGAGGTCGATGTCGTACTCGCGCTCGAGGCGCTCCTGGACGATTTCCATGTGCAGCAGACCGAGAAAGCCGCAGCGGAAGCCGAAGCCCAGTGCCTGCGAGGTTTCGGGCTCGTAGCGCAGCGAGGAATCGTTCAGGTGCAGTTTTTCGAGCGCGTCGCGCAGCGACTCATAGGCATTTGACTCGACCGGATACAACCCTGCAAAGACCTGGGACTTGATCTCCTTGAAGCCGGGTAGCGGGGTTTCAGCCGGGCGCGTTGCCAACGTCACCGTGTCGCCGACCATCGCCGCCTTCAATTCCTTGATACCGGCGATCACATAGCCGACCTGCCCCGCCGACAATGATTCCGTGGGGCGACCTTTGGGCGTGAACACGCCGACCTGCTCGCAGGGGTAGATCGCACCGGTGGCCATCAGCAGGATCTTGTCCTTGGGCTTCAGCGCGCCGTCCTTCACCCGCACCAGCATCACGACGCCCACATAGTTGTCGAACCAGGAGTCGATGATCAGCGCCTTGAGCGGTCCTGTGGGGTCCCCGCTTGGAGGCGGGACACGCGCGATGACCATCTCCAGGATATCGTCGATGCCGATGCCGTTCTTGGCGCTCGCACGCACGGCGTCATGCGCGTCGATGCCGATGATTTCCTCGATCTCCTGAATCACCCGATCAGGCTCTGCGGCTGGCAGGTCGATCTTGTTGAGCACTGGAATGACATCCATGCCCAGCTCGGTCGCGGTGTAGCAGTTGGCTACTGTCTGCGCCTCCACCCCCTGGGATGCATCGACAACCAGCAGCGCGCCTTCGCAGGCCGATAGCGAACGCGATACTTCGTAGGAGAAGTCGACATGCCCCGGCGTGTCGATCAGGTTCAGGTTCCAGGTCTGGCCGTCGCGCGAAACATAGGACAGCGCGGCGGTCTGGGCCTTGATCGTTATCCCGCGCTCGCGCTCCAGATCCATCGAATCCAGGACCTGCGCGTCCATCTCCCGGTCGGACAGTCCGCCACAGCGCTGGATGAACCGGTCGGCGAGCGTCGATTTGCCATGGTCTATATGGGCAATGATCGAGAAGTTGCGGATTTGCTGCATCGGGTCTGCGGGGTGAGACATGCCTGCCAGTGCTTATCGGTGCCGGATGAAAGTGCCGAGATGCTCGCTTGAAGCCTCGCGGATTCTAGCCAAGTTGTTCTTGTATAGGGGTTTTCTGTGCTGTGGCTGCAGGAGTGCCGCTACGACAGTGCCCGCACACGCCAAGTCACTTTGCGCTTCGCCAGACAATGATTTCGGGTGAGGTCAACCGGCAGGGTGAGGTCCGGAAAGTCGATGGCATGCAGCGCGCCTGTCCACGGTATCATGCGGCGCCTTTCTGAGTTGAGCGAAGGCGTGTCCAACCTCTGGAGTCCTGAAATGGCCTCAAATCCTGATTGCGAAGTGAGTGGGATGCGCGCGCCAGCTGGCGCAGTCGCTGAATCGGCTGCCCGATCATCGCCAACGGTGTCGTCGCGCAGTCGCTCGGCCCAGGTTCTGCGAGCGCTCCTCGGGGCAGCACTCCTGGGCACTTCGATGGTGCAGGCACAGTGGATCGAGAGCGGTGACCAGTTCCGCATTTCCTACTCGCCCCGCGCATTTCATTTCAACTCATCGCCGGATCATGTTGACTATAACCATCTCGTATCGGCGGAGCTTCTCACGCAGCGCTGGACGTTCTGGCGTGCGGACCGCTCGCTCGTGGGACTGGCCCTGTTCGACAACTCCTTCGGTCAGTTTTCCCAGTACGCTTACTTCGGCCAGGAGTGGGATCTGCGCCAGTTCGCCGGCGGAAGGTTCTTTGCGAACGTGACGGCTGGTCTGCTGCATGGCTACAAGGGCGAGTTCGAGGACAAGATTCCGCTGAATCAGTGGGGCGTCGCTCCGGCCATTGTTCCGACGCTCGGGTGGCGCACTGGCCGGTTGTCCGTGACCGTGGCGCTGCTCGGCGCCAGCGCAGTGATGGTCGGTGGTGGCTGGACCTTCGGCGGACGCTGACTGCGTGAGGCCGCCGGTCATCTGACGCCGGCCGAGCAGTTGAGCAGATTAGTTGCGCAGGTTCGCCCCGCTTCTGCTGCTGCGCAAACGAAAACGCCCCGATCGCTATGACCGGGGCGTTTTGTTTCTGCGGGTGAGTTGCAGAGGGGGGAGTCTGACGATGACCTACTTTCACGCGAAAAAGATCGCACTATCATCGGCGCTGGAGCGTTTCACGGACCTGTTCGGGATGGGAAGGGGTGGTTCCACTCCGCTATGGTCGTCAGACATTGGGGGGATTGGCGGGCAGCGGGCGGTTGAGGCTGGGGCTGCGGGCCTGGAGGGGGGGGGAAGAGACGAGTAGCGCGTCGCTGGTAGCGATTAGCTGACAGCTAGGGCGAGCATCTGGGTTATGGATTGCGGGCACGGATGTGTGCACCGAAGGTGCTGCACAAGTGCGTGGTTATAGGGTCAAGCCGCACGGGCAATTAGTACGCGTTAGCTCAACGGATTACTCCGCTTACACACCGCGCCTATCAACGTCCTGGTCTCGAACGACCCTTAAGGGGAGTCAAGCTCCCGGGAAGTCTCATCTCGAGGCGAGTTTCCCGCTTAGATGCTTTCAGCGGTTATCTCTTCCGCACATAGCTACCCGGCGATGCCACTGGCGTGACAACCGGTACACCAGAGGTGCGTCCACTCCGGTCCTCTCGTACTAG
>JBBRCD010000089.1:0-17374 GCA_038205245.1 Burkholderiales bacterium | reverse complement strand
CTTGACGGAGACGTCGGGCAACCTCTATGTGTCGGACAAGAACCACGGCATCTATGTGCTGCGCTTCGACCGGGACGCGTGAGCATCGTGACCCCACCGAAGATGCAGGCGCTGGTGCTCGACGCGTTCGGCGCGGCACTTCGATTGACCCAAGTACCGCGCCCGGTGCCTGGGCCGAACGACGTGCTGCTGAAGGTCGGCGCCTGCGGCGTCGGACTCACCGTGGTCAACCTGCTGGCCACCCCGGGACGGGTTGACCGCTATCCACGCATCCCCGGGCATGAGATCGCGGGCGAAGTGATCGAGATCGGCAGCGAAGTGCGCACGATCGCGGTTGGCACCCGGGTCACCAACCACTTCTACATGACCTGCGGCCAGTGCAACAACTGCCGGCGCGGCCGCGAGACGCTGTGCCTCGCCCCGCGCGGCAACATCGGTCAGAACCGGGACGGGGGCTATGCCGAGTATGTGACGCTGCCCGAGCGCAACGTGGTGGCGATTCCCGATGGCGTGTCCGATGTCGATGCCGCGGTAGCTTCGGATGCCATCGCCACGCCGTTCCATGCCTGCGTGAAGGAGGCGAAGCTCGGCCCGGGCGACAGCGTGCTGGTGATCGGTGCCGCCGGTGGCGTCGGTATCCACATGATCCAGATGGCGCGGCTGTGCGGTGCGCGGGTGATCGCAGTCGATGTCGGTGCCGCCAAGCTCGCGTTCGTCGGCTCGGTCGGCGCCGATGTGATCCTCGATGCCGCCGCTGGCGATCTGGCCGCGCAGGTGATGGCACACACCCATGGTGCAGGTGTCGATGCGGTGATCGACATCGTGGCCTCGCGCGCGACGCTCACTGCGTCGATCGCCTCACTGGCGATCGGTGGCCGGCTGGTGATCATCGGCGCGCATCCGTCGACCGTCTATGGCGAAGACCCGAGCTTTCTGCTCGACCCGATCCGTTTCCTGCATCGCGGCCTGGAGATCCACGCCTCGCGCTACGTGACCCTGGCCGAGATCGAACGCACGCTGGAGCTGGTGCGCGATGGCAAGGTGAAGTCGATCGTCACGCGCGTGGTAGCGCTGGCTGAAGTGCCGGCGCTGCATGAGGCGATCCGGCGGGGCGAGACCGAGGGGCGGGTGGCGATGCGAATGGCTTAGCTTCTGCGCCTTGCAGCAGGGAGATGGACTCCGGCAGGGGACAGACCCCGATGGGTCTTTCCCCTAATGAGGCGCTCGCTGCGCTTTCTAACGGAAGAGGGGTCAGAGCCGAACCTCGTTCACCATCGGTTCAGCAGCCTGCCATTGGGCCAGGTTGCCAAGGAACAGTTCGAACACCCGCCGATCATTGCCCGCGGCCGCGGCGGCATCATGCGGCGACAGGATCACGTTGGGCATCGTCCACAGCGGCGAGTCATCAGGCAGGGGCTCGGGATCGAACACATCCAGATACGCACCGCCGATCTGCCCGCTTTCCAGCGCGGCGATCAACGCTGACTGATCAACGATTTCACCACGGCCGATGTTGATCACCTGCGCGCCACGCGGCAGGCGCTGCAGTGCCGTCGCATCGATCAGTGCGCGGGTATCGGCAGTCAGCGGGCAGGCGATGACCAGCCAGTGCGCGCGCGAAAGTTGCGCATGCAGTTGCGCCGGCGGATGCGTCTCGTACCGGGTACCCCCAGCCGGCGCGATGCTGCGGCGGATCACCACGACCTTCAACCCGAGCGTCTGCGCCACCTGTGCGATGTGCCCGCCGATCGCGCCCGCACCGATCAGCAGCAGCGTCTGTCCGCGCAGGTCCTGAGGCAACTGTGCCTGCGGCGCCTTGCACCATACCCGCTCGCGCTGCTGCGCCATCCAGCGCGGCAGACCACGCGACAATGCGAGGAGGCCAGCGAGCGCCGAGTTGGCCACCGCTTCGGCATTGGCGCCGGAAGAGGTGGTCAGCCGTACGCCGCGCTGCATCAGCTCGGTGAAGATCGGTGCATCGACACCGGCGTTGAACACATGCAGCCACTGCAGGTTCGACGCCTTGCGCAGGGTCGAGTAGAACGAGCGTGACCAGTCCGGGTGGATGTCGCTGGAGAACAGCGCGGCGTCGATGCGGGCGGTGTCTTCTGCACTGACACGGGCCTCGCGATCCTCGGGCAACAGGACGAGTTCGAGCGCCAGGCCCCGGGCAGCGGCGAAGTCTCTCAGCTCGCATCCGAACTCGCGCTCAAGCGGCGCGGATACCAGCAGGACGGTCATCGCCCCGCACCAGGGACAGACCCCGAAGGGTCTGTCCCCCAGCCGCGGCTTCCCCTGCAGCCGACCGCGCTTTCCGGTCGGTCGGGGACACAACCCCCTGTCATCACCGCGCCAGCCACGGCTGCGCCTGGGCATGACGCTGCTCAAACGCCTCGATCGCCGGCAGCCGGGTCAATGTGAGACCGATCTCATCCAGCCCCTTGAGCATCCGTTCGCGACGCACCGGGTCGAGGGTGAAGCTGCGCACCTTGCCATCGGCAGTCGATACGGTCTGCGTCTGCAGATCGGCGGTGACGCTCGCACCCGGGTTCGCCTCAAGCCAGGCGAGCAGCTCGGCGCACTCGGCTTCCGCCAGCACAACCGGCAGCACGCCGTTCTGCAGGCAGTTGCCGAAGAAGATGTCGCCGAACGACGGTGCGATCACGCAGCGGAAGCCGGAATCGAGCAGCACATAGACCGCACTCTCGCGCGACGAACCGCAACCGAAGTTCGCATTGGCGACCAGGATCTTCGCGTCCTGATACACGGTTTCGTTCAGCACGAAGCTGTCGCGCAGTCGCCCGTCCATGTCGTGACGCAGGTCATGGAACAGGTACTGACCATAGTGTTCATCGCGCGGCTTCCTCAGGAAGCGCGCCGGGATCAGCATGTCGGTGTTGACGTTGGCCATTGCCAGCGGCACGGCCACCGCAGTGAACTCGGTGAATGGCTGCATCATTGCCTCCTCAGTTGCGTGCTCAGTTGCGTGCTCAGATACCCGCTCAGTTCGGCTGCTCAGGTCTTGTACTTCTGTCGCCTGCTCAGTTCGCCTGCTCACCCCGCAGCGCCGGCGAGCAGCCGGCGCACATCGGTCAGTGTGCCGGTGACGGCCGCGGCGGCCGCCATCGCCGGACTGACCAGATGCGTTCGCGCGCCCCGTCCCTGCCGACCTTCGAAGTTGCGATTCGAGGTCGAAGCAGAACGCTCGCCCGGCTTCAACAGGTCGCCATTGGTGCCGACACACATCGAACAGCCAGACGCGCGCCATTCGATGCCGGCGTCGGTAAAGATGCGGTCCAGCCCCTCGGCTTCGGCCTCGCGCTTGATCTGGGTGGAGCCAGGCGAGACGAAGGCGGGTATCTTCGCCTTGCGCCCGCGCACCACGGCCGCTGCGGCGCGCAGATCATCCAGCCGGCTGTTGGTGCAGGAGCCGATGAACACCCGGTCCACCGGCAGGCCGTCCAGCGCCTGCCCAGGCTTGAGCCCCATATAGGCGAGTGCGGCTTCAATGCCCCGGCGCGCATCACCGGAGGTCGCCGCCGGATCCGGTACCCGCCCGGTGATCGGCAGCCCCTGCCCGGGATTGGTGCCCCAGGTCACCATCGGCACGACAGCACTGGCGTCCAGTCGCACCTCGCGATCGAAGGTCGCGCCCTCGTCGGTGCGCAACGTTCGCCAATGGGCGACTGCCTGGTCCCAGAGTGCGCCCTGCGGCGCATACGGCCGACCCTGCAGGTAGTCGAAGGTGGTGTCGTCTGCGGCGATCATGCCGGCACGGGCACCGGCCTCGATCGACATGTTGCACACGGTCAGGCGGCCCTCCATCGACATCGCGCGGATCGCACTGCCGGCATACTCGATCACATGGCCAGTCGCTCCGGCCGCGCCGATCTGCGCGATCACCGCGAGGATCAGGTCCTTGCCGGACAGCCCGGCGCCGAGCGCGCCGTCCAGGGTGATGCGCAGCCGCTTCGGACGGCGCTGCCACAGGCACTGGGTGGCCAGCACCTGCTTCACCTGCGAGGCACCGACACCGAAGGCGAACGCACCGAACGCCCCGTGGGTCGAGGTATGCGAGTCGCCGCAGGTGATGATCATGCCCGGCTGGGTCAGCCCGAGTTCCGGGCCGATCACATGCACGATGCCCTGGCGTGGATCGTCGATGCCCGCATGCTCGATGCCGCCCCAGGCGCTGTTTTCCGCCAGCAGGTCGATCAGGCCACGCACTTCCGGATCGGTCACTCCGGCGATGCCGGCTTCCCGCCCCAGGGTCGGCACATAATGATCGGCGACCGCGAAATGCTGCTTCGGCCGGCGTACCGTGCGGCCTTCCCGCCTGAGCGCGGCAAAGGCGAGGAACGCGCCCTCATGCAGAAAATTCTGGTCGACATGCAGCAGCGCGTCGTCGGCGCCGCCCGATTCGATCACATGGGTATCCCATATCTTCTCGAACAACGTGCTGGGCACATCTCCTCCTGCGGTTGGCTGGCTCGAAATTCAAACTCTACACCAGCCGCGCGGGGCGGCGCCCGGTCGGACGGTTAGAATGCCGGCCAGGGCGCGAGAGACAATATCCGAGAGTCACAGCAAGCCGCCCCTCCGCCAGAGCGCAGCCCAGAGACATCGATGAACCCTGCCATTCACGCCCTGATCTCGCCGCGCTCGATCGCCATCCTGGGCGCATCGAGCGACTTTCAGAAGCTGAACGGCCGCACGCTGAAGTTCCTGCTCGACAAAAGTTACCGCGGGAAACTCTACCCGGTGAACCCGAAGTACGAGCGCATCGGCGACCTGCCCTGCTATCCGACGGTCGCCGCGATTCCCGGTCCGGTGGACATGGCGATCATCACGGTGCCCGCCCGGCTGGTGATCGAACAGGTGCGCGCGCTGGGCGAGAAGGGCGTGCCGGCGGCGATCATCTACAGCTCGGGCTTTGGCGAGATGGGTGAGGCCGGGGCAGCACTCGAAGCCGAACTGGTCGCCACCGCCCGCGCCGCCAATGTGCGCCTGTGCGGACCGAACTGCCTGGGGCTGGTCAATTCGTTCGACCGGGTGATCGCCACCTTCAGCCAGTACGGCTCGGGCGAGGTGCTGGAAGGGCCGGTCGCCTTCGTCACCCAGTCCGGCGCCTTCGGCTCGGCGATCGCCACGCTCGCGCGCCGGCGCCATCTCGGCCTGGGCTACTTCGTCAACACCGGCAACGAGTGCGATGCCAATCTGGTCGAGATCATGGACGAGGTGCTGGACGACCCGCGCATCCGGGTCGGCTGCGCCTATATCGAGGGCTTCAAGGATGGGGCTGGCCTGCTCGCACTGGCCGGGCGCGCGCTGGACGCCGGCAAGCCGATCGTCGCCACCAAGGTCGGGCGCAGTCAGGCCGGCGCGCGTGCAGCGGCCTCCCATACCGGCTCGCTCGCCGGCGAAGACCGGGTATTCGACGGCCTGGCGCGGCAGTACGGCATCCTGCGTGCGCGCAACGAAGAGCACATGCTCGACATGGTCGACGTGCTCGCCCACTGCAATCTGCCCGAGGGCCGCGGTATCGGCCTGGTCACCCAGTCCGGTGGCGCTGGGGTGCTGATCGCCGATCGTGCCGAAGAACTCGGGCTGTCATTGCCCACCCTGTCGGAGGACACCCAGGCGAAGCTGCGCGCGGTGCTGCCGGCGTTCGGCTCGGGTGCGAACCCGGTCGATGTCACCGCGCAGTTCATCGCCGAGCCGGAAATCCTGCTCAACGGTCTGCGTCTGACCCTGGCCGATCCGGCAGTGCATGTGGGCATCGTCTGGGTACTTTCGATGGATGCCTATGTGCCGATGCTGGTCGATCTGTTCAGGCAGGTGAAGTCGGAGACACCCAAGCCGTTCGTTCTGTGTTGGGTCGCCGCCTCGGAGCAGGCCTTGAGGCTCTGCCGCGAGGCCGGCATACCGGTGCTGCGCGGCGCCGAACCTGCGGTCGATGCGGTTGCCGGTCTGATCGAGTATGCGCAGAAGCGGCGCACATGGCTGGCCGACCGGGTGGCGCGCGACGCCATACAGCTGCCGGCACTGACCCTGCCTGCCGCCGGCATCGTCGGTACCATCGAGGCGACCGCCCTGCTCGAGCGGTGCGGTGTCACCTCGGCGCCGGTCGCGCTGGCCAGTGATGCAGACGATGCTGCCCGGGTCGCGGCGCGGCTCGGACTGCCGGTCGCAGTGAAGATCGAATCGCCGGACATCCTGCACAAGACCGAAGCCAACGGTGTCCGCCTCGGCCTGAGCGACGGCGAGGCTGTTCGCGCCGCGGCAGTCGAAGTACTTGCCGCCGCACGGACCTACGACCAGGCGGCGCGGATCGATGGTCTGGTGGTGCAGAAGATGACCGCCGGCCATGTCGAGTTCGTCATCGGCCTGAAGCGTGATCCTTCGTTCGGCCCGGTGCTGATGGCTGGCCTGGGCGGCATCCTGGTCGAGGTGATGAAGGATGTCGCCTTCCGGCACTGCCCGGTCACCGCGGCCGAGGCAGAAGCGATGCTGGGCGAGCTGCGCGGCAAGGCGATACTGGACGGCGCGCGCGGCAAGCCGCCGGTTTCCCGCGAGGCGCTGATCGAGTTGCTGTGTGCGGCATCGCGCTTTGGTGCAGCCGCGGGCGATCGGCTGGATGAGGTCGATCTGAATCCGGTGCTGCTGTCGACCGGATCAGCGGTAGCGGTCGACTGCGTGATGGTGCTGCGCTGAGCCGCAGGCGCAGGCGTTGAACGTCGAGCGCTCACGGCGAGTGTTCGCCCTGATGGTGGCCGTGATATTCGCCATGGCCACCGCGCTGATGGTGCTGCTGGCCTATCTGGTGGCCGAGCTGTATCTTGCCAACAAGGGCTGGCTGATCGCCCTGCCGGACGGTCGCGACCTCGGCCATGTGCGGATCCGCAACCTGCTGCTGATCGTGGGCTTGCCGGCGATGGCGCTGCTCGGTTTCGCGGTCGGTTGGTTCAGCCACGCTTCAACGCAACCCCCACCCTGGCCGCCGGACCCGCGCTCCGGTCCGGAGGACCGGACACCCTGAGCCGGCACGATTATGGAGACCACACCATGGCAACGACTGCATCGCTGATCGCTTCGCGTATGGACCGCATCAAGCCGAGCCCGAGTTCGGCCGCGTCGGCACGGGTGCGCGAGCTGCAGGCACAGGGTCGGGACATCATCGGCCTGACCACCGGCGAGCCGGACTTTCCGACGCCGGATCACATCAAGCAGGCTGCAGTGCGCGCGCTGGAGACCGACCAGACCCGCTACACCAATCCGGATGGCACGATCGAGCTCAAGACTGCGGTGCAGGGAAAGTTCCGGCGCGAGAACGGCCTGGACTACGCGCTCGATCAGATCATCGTCTCCACCGGCTCCAAGCAGTCGCTGTTCAACGCGCTGCTCGCCACGGTCGAGGAGGGCGATGAGGTGATCATCCCGGCACCGTTCTGGGTGTCCTACATCGACATGGTGCTGCTCGCCGGAGGGCGTCCAGTGGTGTTGTCCTGCCTGGAGGAGCACGGCTTCAAGCTGCAGGCCGAACAGCTCGAACGCGCGATCACCCCGCGCACCAAGTGGGTGATGCTGTGTTCGCCGAACAATCCCAGCGGGGCCACCTACACCCGCGAAGAGATGAAGGCACTGGCCGAGGTGCTGCTGCCGCATCCGAAGATCCACGTGATCTCGGACGACATCTACGAGCATCTGATCTATGACGGCCGTGAGTTCGTCACCCTCGCGCAGGTCGAGCCCCGGCTTTATGAGCGCACGCTGACGGTGAACGGCGTGTCCAAGGCCTATTCGATGACCGGCTGGCGCCTGGGCTATGCCGGCGGACCACGAGAACTCATCAAGAACATGGCCAAGCTGCAGTCGCAGAGCACGACCAATCCGAGCTCGATCAGCCAGTTCGCCGCGATCGCCGCGCTGGAAGGCCCGCAGGGCTTCATTGCAGAGCGCAGCCGCGAGTTCCAGCACCGGCGCGATGTGGTGGTAGGCATGCTCAATCGCATTCCGGGTCTCAGCTGCCGCACGCCGGAGGGCGCGTTCTATGTGTTTCCGTCCTGCGCCGGGTTGATCGGCAAGCGCACGCCAGCCGGCGAAACGCTGAACAACGATCGGGACGTGATCCTGTACTTCCTCGACGCGGCGGGGGTCGGCGTCCTGCAAGGTGAGGTTTACGGCATGTCGCCTTACTTCCGGATCTCGACCGCCTCAGACCTGGCCACACTCGAGGAAGGCTGCCGCCGCATCGCTGGCGCCGTCGGGCGACTGACTTGAACGTGCGCACATGATCTCTCACTGCCTGGGCATCGACCATGTCGTGATCAACACGGCGCAGCACATCGACCAGGCGGTCGATGCGTTCGCACGGCTCGGGTTCCGGCTGACCCCGCGCGGACATCACAGCACCGGCTCGGTCAATCACCTGATGATGTTCGGGCCGGACTATCTCGAGCTGATCGGCGTGCTGCCGGAAAACGCCGCGCTTCGTACTGAGCTTTCAACCAGCCCGCAGGGGTTGAACGCGATCGCCTTCGCCACCGACAGCGCCAGCGGCGCGCATGAAGCGCTGACACACGCCTCGTTCGACCCGCTGCCGCCAGTCGCGCTGTCGCGCCCGGTCGCGACGGACGAGGGCCCGCGCGAGGCGCGCTTCGAACTGGTGAAGCTGCCGCCGTCAGTGGCAAGCTGGGGCCGCCTGTTCGTTTGCGAACACCTGACCCGGCAACTGGTCTGGCAGGAGGGCAGGCTCGGCCATCCGAATTCGGCGCGCGAGATCACCCGTATCGTAATCGTGGTGCCGGACCCGGCCACCGAGGCCGCACGCATCGGGCCGCTGTTCGCCGAGGTATCGATGCGTGCCGGTGCCGACCGGGCCGAACTGTCGCTCGGCCAGATGCGGCTCGACCTGGTCACCGCAGGCGCTTTGCACCATCGCTATGGCGAGTTCGCCTGCGACGCCGGGGGGCGGGATTCCTACATGGCAGCGCTCGAGATCCGCTGCACCCACCTCGACGCGCTGCGCGAGGCCCTGCGTGCACTGCCGGCACGGGATGTGCATGACCAGCGCAACCGGGTGACCGTCGCTGCCCGGCGGGCCTGCAACACGACTCTCGAGTTCATCGAGTAGACCGGCAGCACCCCTCAACACCCCACGGCACCCCGCAACGAGACTCGACGAGAACAGCCTGATGCATCACCCATACAACCTGGGGGCGCTGGTCGACCCGGCCCTGACCGTGGTGAGCGCGCTGACCGTGGCCAGCGCTGCTGAGCGGATCGCCCTGATCGAGCCCTCTGCCACGCCGCCACGCGAGTGGACCTGGCGCACGCTGGAAGCCAGGTGCGATGCGCTCGCGCGCGGCCTCACCGCCCGGGCGCCCGCGCTGGGGCTGTCACGCGGCGACCGGGTCGCCATCCTTGCCGCGAACTCCGCCGACTTTCTGGCCACCGCCTTCGGCCTGATGCGCGCCGGCTTCGTCTGCGTGCCGATCAACTACAAGTTTCCGCAGGAGACGGTCGACTACATCGCCACCGACGCGGGCGTGAAGCTGGTGTTCTGCGACCGGGCGCGTCGCGCCCAGGTGCCGTCCGGGCTGCCGGTGATCGAGTTCGCCGCCGCCGGTGCAGACGGGTTCGACGCGCTGCTCGACCCGGGCCCATTCACGCCGGTGGAGCCGACGCTGATCGACGGCGTACGCGAACCGGCGATCTTCCTCTACACCTCCGGCTCGACCGGACGGCCCAAGGGCGTGATGTTGTCCCATGCCAGCCACCTGTGGGTGACCGAGAAGCGCACCACCGGGCAGGACTTCTCGGCGCACCGGGTCCTGGTTGCGGCACCGCTGTACCACATGAACGGTCTGGCCATGGCGCAACTGACCCTGCGCGCTGGCGCGACACTGGTGCTGCTGCCGCAGTTCAATGCCCTCGACTACATCGCAGCGATCGAACGTTACCGCTGCACCTGGCTCACTGCAGTGCCGCCGATGCTCGCGATGATGCTGCAGGAGCAGCAGGCGATGGCGCACACCGACCTGTCGTCGGCAAAGTTCATCCGCATGGGCTCGGCGCCAGTGAGCGAAGCCCTGCTGGCACGCATCCAGGCAGCGTTCCCGCAGGCGGTGATCGCCAACGGCTATGGCACGACCGAGGCCGCGATGGTGGTGTTCGGGCCGCACCCCGGGGGCCTGCCGCAGCCGGCGTTGTCGGTTGGCTATCCGAGTCCGGCGATCCAGATGCGGCTGGTCGATGGCGAGCATCGCGATGCGGCCGAGGGCGTGCTGGAGATGAAGAGCCCGGCCGTGATGAACGGTTATCACAACCTGCCAGAGGCGACCCGCAAGGTGCTGACCGCCGACGGGTTCTACATCACCGGCGACATCTTCCGCCGCGACAGCGACGGCTTCCACTATTTCGTCGGGCGCGCCGACGACATGTTCGTCAGTGGCGGCGAGAACATCTATCCCGGGCAGGTCGAGAAGCTGCTCGAACGCCATCCGGCGGTCGAACAGGCCTGCTGCGTACCGGTGCCGGACGAGATCAAGGGCATGAAGCCAGTCGCTTTCGTGATCCTGAAGACCGACCAGCAGGCCGACGAGGACACCCTCAAGCGGTTCGCGCTCGAGCATGCGCCGGCCTACATGCATCCGCGCCGGGTGTGGATCGTGCAGGCGTTCCCGCTCGCCGGCACCAACAAGATCGACCGCAGGATCGTCACCGCGCAGGCGCTGGCGCATCTGCAGGAAGCCCAGGCTGCGTCCTGAGGGCATCCACGACGCTCACCGTTGCACCGCTTACCGCGGCACCTCTGCGCGGCCACCATGCGCCACCCGCAGGTGCAAGCGATGCCGACGTTGATCGAGGCCGGTGTGCCTGGCTACGAGGTCAACTCGGGGTTCGGCCTGCGCGCGCCGGCCAACCTGCCGGCCCCGATCCTGGACCGCTGGGACGCCGAATCGGTGAAAGCATTGAAGAACCCGGGCACCCAGCAACGCTTCGGCGAACTTGACGCCACCATCGTTGGCTCGACACCCAGGGAGTTCGGCGCCTTCATCCGGGCCGAGATCGCGAAGTGGGCGAAGATCGTCAACGCCTCGGGCGCCAAGGCCGACTGATTTCGCTATAATCCGCCTCCCTTCACCGTGACGGCGTCGGGGCGCATCAAGGCAACGCTAACGGAACACTGGCCAGGTAGCTCAGTCGGTAGAGCAGCGGATTGAAAATCCGCGTGTCGGCAGTTCGATTCTGCCCCTGGCCACCGCCAAAGTTCAGCACCTACCTTGATGATGCATTGAAGGACGCGTTGGATTGTCGGGAGGAGGTGCTTGCTTAGCTCGCTGCCGACAGCGATCCGGTCGAGCCCCGCAAGACCGATCGGCTGGCCTTCGCTCCTGTTTCCGCCCGAAGACGGTACTGCAAATACATACGTTTGGAGCGATATGATAATCGTTTTAAAACGATATATTGACATTATCGTTTAACGGCGATACCGTGTTGGGATGGACTATCCGATCCGTTTCCCAGACCAGATCAGGCAGCAGCTGCGCGCGTTGCGCAAGACCAAAGGCCTGACCCAGACGCAGCTCGGCAAGTTATTGGGCGTTGGGCAGGTTCGTATCGCTGAAATCGAGAAGAACCCCGCGGCTGTGAGCGTCGCGCAACTGTTCAAGCTTTTCGTCGCCCTGGACGTGCACATCGTGCTGCGTGACTCACGTCCCGACGACGCTTCCAGGTCGGATTCGACGCCCAAAGGCGCCTGGTGAGCACCGATCTCAATGTCTGGATGAACGGCGAGCTGGTAGGCGCGTGGTCGCGAACCCGCACTGGCGTTCATCGCCTTGCCTATGCGGAAACCTGGCTGCATTCTCCAAGGCGGCGGTCGCTTTCGCTGTCGCTCCCCATCGGACCATCGCGCGAGATTACCGGCGCGCCCGTATCGAGCTACTTCGAGAATCTGCTACCCGACAACGACAACATCCGCCGCCGGCTCGGCGCGCGTTTTCGCACCGGCGGCACCGAAGCGTTCGAGCTGCTGACTGCCATCGGCAGGGATTGCGTGGGCGCGGTTCAACTGCTGCCTCCGGAGATGGCCCCGGAAGGATTCGATCGAATCGACGGTGTGCCGCTCAACGCTGCTGACGTCGAGCGTCTTCTGCGCAGCGTCACCGCTGAACCCTTGCCTGGCATGAACGACGATGCTGAGGCGTTTCGCATCTCGATTGCGGGTGCCCAGGAAAAGACGGCCCTTCTGTGCCAACACGGGAAGTGGATTCGTCCGAGGGGAGCCACGCCGACAACTCACATTTTGAAGTTGCCGCTCGGCGTGGTCGGGGGAGGGCTGCAACTCGACATGTCGGAGTCGGTCGAGAATGAATGGCTCTGTGCGCAGATTCTTCGCGCGCTTGGATTCTCGGTGGCGAAATCCGACATCGCAGTTTTTGGTGCCCAGAAGGTGCTGGTCGTAGAGCGCTTCGACCGCCAGTGGAGGGAGGAACGATGGATCGCGAGGCTGCCTCAGGAAGATTTTTGCCAGGCGCTCGCGGTCCCGCCCGACAGAAAATACGAATTCGACGGTGGACCCGGAATGGGAGACGCGCTGAAACTGCTTTCCGGCAGCGCCTCGCCCGACGCGGATCGTGAGCAGTTCCTGCTGGCGCACCTGGCCTTCTGGCTGCTTGCTGCGACCGATGGACATGCGAAAAACTTCTCCGTTTTCCTCAACGCGGGTGATAGCTACCGCATGACGCCTCTCTATGACGTGCTCTCGGCTTGGCCCATCATCGGACACGGCGCCAACTCGCTTTCTCCGCAGAAAGCGCGGCTGGCGATGGGACTTCGTGCAAAAAGCATCCATTACGGGCTGAGGGATATTCGCGCTCGCCACTATCGCGAGATGGCCGAGAAAAGTGGCGTACCGACTGTGTGGGACAAGATGCAGGCATTGATCAGGAATGTCCCGCAATCGCTAGAAGTAGTGGAAGAGCGCCTTGCATCAGACTTCCCCCGGATACTGTGGGAACGAATTTCAAACGGCATGCTTTCCCAGGCGCGCGCCTTCAAGAATGAAGCTGCAGGCGGCGACTCCGTCTGAACGCGAAGCGGGGGTCACTTCGGGGGATGACTCAGTGCGGTTGCCGGAGCCGAAATCGCACCGCAAACTGCCGCTTCAGGAACAGAAAGGCTGAAAGCGTTCCCGGCACGTGCGACGGCAGGGCCCGGGGCCCCGGGTGCGCGTGGAATTCGGTACCCTACGGCCTCTTGCAATCAGGGGGATCGGGGATGCTCGACGTACTGGTCATCGGCGGTGGCAACGCCGCGTTGTGCGCCGCGCTGATGGCGCGTGAAGCCGGCGCCAGCGTACTGCTGCTCGAAGCCTCGCCGAAAGAGTGGCGGGGTGGCAACTCGATCCATACGCGCAACCTGCGCTGCATGCATGACGAGCCGCAGGACGTGCTGACCGAGGCCTATCCGGAAGAAGAGTACTGGCAGGATCTGCTGAAGGTCACCGGTGGCATAACAGACGAGCAGCTCGCGCGGCGCTGTATCCGCGAGTCCTCGACCTGCCGCCCCTGGATGATCAAGCACGGTGTTCGCTTCCAGAACTCGCTCTCCGGTACGCTGCATCTGTCGCGTACCAACGCGTTCTTTCTCGGCGGGGGCAAGGCGCTGGTCAATGCCTACTTTCGCAGTGCCCAGAAGCTGGGCGTGCAGGTCCGCTATGACACCAAGGTCGACCGGCTCGAACTGGTCAATGGCGAGTTCCGCGCGGCGCATCTGGGCGCTGAGCGAATCGAGGCCAGGGCCTGTGTCGTCGCCAGCGGCGGCTTCGAATCCAATCGCGAATGGCTGCGTGAAGCCTGGGGTCAGCATGAGGGTGAGTGGGTGGCCGATAACTTTCTGATTCGCGGCACCCGCTTCAATACTGGCGTGCTGCTGAAGAACATGCTCGATGCCGGCGCCGACCGGATCGGTGATCCTTCGCAATGCCACGCAGTGGCGATCGACGCGCGCGCACCGCTTTACGACGGGGGCATCTGCACCCGGGTCGACTGTGTGTCTCTGGGCATCGTGGTGAACAAGGACAGCCGCCGCTTCTACGATGAGGGCGAAGACTTCTGGCCAAAGCGTTATGCGATCTGGGGCCGCCTGGTCGCCTTCCAGCCCACTCAGATTGCCTACTCGATCATCGATGCGAAAGCCGTCGGGCGCTTCATGCCGCCGGTGTTCCCGGGCGAGAAGGCAGATACACTGGAACAGCTCGCGCGGCAGACCGGACTGGATGTGGACGAATTCATGAGTACCGTGCGCACCTACAACGCGGCCTGCAAGGTCGGCACCTTCGATCACTCGGTGCTCGATGACTGCCACACCGAGGGCTTGACGCCGTCCAAGACCCACTGGGCACTGCCGCTCGATACCCCGCCGTTTTATTCGTATGCGCTGCGTCCCGGCATCACCTTCACCTACCTCGGGGTGAAGATCGACCAGCGTGCCGCCGTACATTTCAGCGGCACGGCAAGTCCCAACCTGTTCGCCGCAGGCGAAGTCAGTGCCGGCAACGTGCTCGGCAAGGGCTATCTTGCCGGCATCGGCGTGACCATCGGCACCGCGTTTGGACGCATCGCCGGTGTCGAAGCCGCACGCGCGGCCCTCACCCCAGCCGCCGGACGCAGTTTCAAAGGAGCCACACGTGCCGCCGCCTGAATCCGCAAGCCAGACCCTGGAGGCCCTGGGCCGCGAGGCCGCAACACTCGCCTCTGGCGGCATGCCCACCGCGTTCAACGATCTGCCGCTGAACGCAGGCGAGGCCGAGGTTGCACGCCAGATGCAGATCTGCAATGCCTGCCGCTACTGCGAGGGCTCGTGCGCGGTGTTCCCGGCGATGACCCGCCGGCTCGCGTTCGGCAAGGCCGACGTGCACTACCTGGCCAACCTGTGCCACAACTGCGGTGCCTGCCTGCATGCCTGCCAGTATGCGCCGCCGCACGAGTTCGCCATCAACGTGCCCAAGGCGATGGCGGTGGTGAGGGTGCAGACCTACACCGACTATGCGTTCCCGCGAGCGCTGGGTGCGCTGTACAAGCACAACGGGTTGGCGGTCTCGCTTGCCACCGGTGCAGGACTGGCGCTGTTCCTGGTGCTGGCAGTGGCGATGAACGGCTCGCTCTGGCATGAGCCACTCGCCGGAAACTTCTATGCGATCTTCCCGCACAATCTGATGGTGACCACGTTCGGTTCGGTGTTCGGCTTCGCGATGCTGGCATTGGCCATCGGCGTCATCCGCTTCTGGCGGGACGTGAAGCCGGGCGAAGCGCTGCCCGGCGGGCCCGGACCGGCGCTGGCGGAGGCCGCGCACAACGCGCTGGAGCTAAAGTATCTCGATGGCGGTCATGGCGAGGGCTGCCACAACGAGGACGATCGCTTCAACACCACCCGGCGGCTATTTCATCACTTCACCTTCTATGGCTTCATGCTCTGCTTCGCATCGACCAGTGTCGCCACCGTCTATCACTACGCATTCGGCTGGGAGGCGCCGTATGGCTACTCCAGCCTGCCGGTGGTGCTCGGCACGCTGGGCGGCATCGGGCTGCTGATCGGCCCGGTCGGGCTGTGGCGGTTGAAGCTTGCACGCCATCCGATGCATGGCGACAGCGCGCAGAACCCGATGGACTACGGCTTCCTCGCGCTGCTGTTCCTGATCAGCCTGACCGGGCTCGCGCTGCTGGTGCTGCGCAATACCAGTGCGATGGCGCTGCTGCTGGCAGTACACTTGGGCGTGGTCATGGCGCTGTTCCTTACCCTGCCCTATGGCAAGTTCGCGCATGGCATCTTCAGGAGTGCAGCGCTGCTCAAGTGGTCGATCGAGCGGCGGCTGCCGAGCCGGCTGCGACTGGGCAGCGACTGATGGCGGGCGGTCTTCCCCCCCCGGGGGACAGACCCTGACCTTGAGGTACAGACCCTCAGGTACAGACCCTGAGGGACACACTCCAATGGCAGGCGGACAGATCTCGCTACCGTAGCTCAGATTCACACCGATGACCTCCGCTTCGAACATACCTACGGTCGTAGCCATGCGCGTCGTGCCGGTCGCCGGGCGCGACAGCATGCTGCTCAATCTGAGTGGCGCGCACGCGCCGTTCTTTACTCGCAATCTTGTCGTACTCACCGCCAGCGACGGCAACAGCGGGGTCGGGGAAGTGCCCGGCGGCGAGGCGATCAGGCGCACTCTGGAGCAGGCGATGTCGCTGGTCGTCGGCCAGCGGGTCGGCGAGCACGCGGCCATCCTGCGTGCGGTCGAGAGCCGGTTCGGCGCCCAGGATACCCGGGGCCGCGGTGAGCAGACCTTCGATCAGCGGGTAACCATCCATGCGATGACCGCGATCGAGGCGGCGATGCTGGACCTGCTCGGCAAGCAACTGAGGATTCCGGTCGCACAACTGCTCGCCCCGCGTGAGCATCTGCCCCGCCCACGGGTCCAGGTGCTCGGCTACCTGTTCTATATCGGCGACCAGAGCCGCACCGATCTGGGCTACGCGTCAGCGCCGGATGCAGGCGATGACTGGCTGCGTCTGCGCCATGAGCCGGCACTGGATACCGCGGCTGTGGTCCGGCTGGCCGAAGCCGCACACGCACGCTATGGCTTCACCGACTTCAAGTTGAAGGGTGGCGTGCTGCGTGGTGAGGACGAGGTCGAGGCGGTGATCGCGCTGCACGAGCGCTTCCCGCAGGCACGCATCACGCTGGACCCGAATGGTGGCTGGCCGCTGGCCGATGCAGTGCGGCTGATGCGCGACATGCAGCCAGTGCTCGCCTATGCCGAAGACCCGTGTGGCGCCGAGGCGGGATTCTCCGGGCGCGAGGTCATGGCCGAGTTCCGTGAACAGACCGGGCTGCCCACCGCCACCAACATGGTCGCCACCGACTGGCGCGAACTGCGCCATGCGCTGGCACTGCAGGCGGTGGACATCCCGCTGGCCGATCCGCATTTCTGGACGATGCAGGGCGCAATCAGAGTAGCCCAGGTCTGCAGCGATGCCGGCCTGACCTGGGGCTCGCATTCGAACAACCACTTCGATGTGTCGCTGGCCATGTTCGCCCATGTTGCAGCGGCGGCACCGGGCCGGGTGACTGCGATCGACACCCACTGGATCTGGCAGGACGGTCAGCGACTGACCCGGGCGCCGCTTGCCATCGTCGACGGCTGCATCGAGACGCCGATCTCGCCCGGATTGGGTATCGAGCTCGACTGGGCACGGGTCGAGGCGGCGCATGCGCTGTACCTCGCGCATGCCGGCAACGGACGCAATGACGCGATGGCGATGCAGTACCTGATGCCGGGCTGGGCGTTCGATCCGAAGCGGCCGTGTCT
>JBBRCD010000088.1:0-18066 GCA_038205245.1 Burkholderiales bacterium | reverse complement strand
GGCTGCTGGCGCGAAGATAACTGCGCGACGACCCCGCGATGACCCCACGACGATCCTATGACGATCCCATGACGATCGCGCGATGAGTGCAGAGCGATGAGCGCGGGCGTGGTCCTGTTGGCAGCCCATGACCTCGCGGTCGGCCATCGCGGCAGGTCGCTGCTGCAGGCGGTGACGCTGTCGATCCAGGCCGGGCAATGCTGGTTCATGCTCGGGCCCAACGGGGCTGGAAAGTCGACGCTGCTGGCGGCGCTGGCCGGCACGACGGCTGCATTGTCCGGCCGGGTGGAGGTCGACGGGCGGGCACTCGAGGACTGGCGGCGCGGCGCGCTGGCCCGGCGGCTGGCGCTGCTGCCGCAGGCCGAGGACGGATTGTTCGAGGGCAGTGTCGAGGCCTTCGTGGCACTCGGCCGTTTTCCATGGCGCGGACGGTTCGGTCTGCCTGCGCTGGACGACGCGGCGATCATCGCCAGCGAACTGGCCGCCTTCGAACTGGGTGCCCTTGCAGGTCGGCCGTTCGAGCAGTTGTCCGGTGGCGAGCGCCAGCGCGCCCGGCTCGCCCAGCTGTTCGTGCAACGGGCGCCGCTGCTGCTGCTCGACGAGCCGTTCACTCACCTCGACCTGCGCCATCAGGTGGCGCTGGTGGCGAGGCTGCGTGAGCACTGCGCGCTGGGCGCGGGCGCGGTGTTCGCGGTCGTGCATGAGTTCGGCTGGACCGTCCAGACCGCCGACCAGCTCGCCTTCGCCTACCCGGACGGTCGTTTCGAGACCGGTCCGGCGCAGACCCTGCTGGATGCCAGCCGGCTCGGCGCGCTGCTCGGATGCCAATTCACGCAGGCCTCGGTCGGTGGCCGGCAGGTCTGGCTGCCGCAAACATGATACGTCGCCGGAGGCCGCGCGACGCGATGTATAATCCGCGGCTTCGGTTTAACGAAGGCTAGAGCCTTCCTTCATGATTCGCTCCTTCCTGCGGCGGGTGTTCGGCGGCCGCGGTGCCCGGCCCGGGGCGCGCAATGCAAGCGACGCCCACTCAAGGATGTCCGGGACTTTAGAGTCTGGGTCTTCAACGTCCGGGTCTTCAGCTTCCGGGTCTTCAGCTTCCGGGTCTTCAGCTTCCGGGTCTTCAGCTTCCGGGAATCCCCAGGTGATCCCGCGCGAGCGGCACGGCATCGGCCGGGAACGCATCAGCGCCTGTGCGCTTCGGGTCACCTCGACATTGCAGGACCATGGCTACAAGGCGTTCGTGGTCGGCGGTGCGGTGCGCGACCTGCTGCTCGGCCGCGCGCCCAAGGATTTCGATGTCGCCACCGATGCGACCCCGGAACAGGCTGCGGCGCTGTTCAGGCGATCCCGGGTCATCGGCCGCCGGTTCCGGCTGGTCCATGTCATGTGCGGACAGGAGCTGGTCGAGACCGCAACCTTCCGCGGCGATGGTTCGCCTCCGGCCGAGGCCGATCTGGACGCCGAGGAAACCGTAGAGTCCGATGCCGATGCCGATTCCGATGCCCGGGAATCGGAGCGGGACTTCGATGCCCCCGCGCCGACGCGCTCGCCGCCAGCCGGCCGGGGCGGCTCCCGCCAGACCGACCAGCATGGGCGGTTGATCCGCGACAACGTGTTCGGCAGCCAGCAACAGGACGCGACCCGGCGCGACTTCACCATCAACGCCCTGTTCTACGACCCGCGGGCCGAGCAGATCATCGACTATCACCACGGGGTGGACGACCTGCAGCGCCGGCAGATCCGGATGATCGGGGACCCTGCGACCCGGTTTCGGGAAGACCCGGTGCGCATGCTGCGCGCGATACGCTTTGCTTCGGCACTGGATTTCGAGATCGAGGCTTCGACCTGCGCGCCGATCCGTGAGCTCGCGCCGCTCCTGGGCAACGTGCCGCCAGCGCGACTGTTCGACGAGATGCTGAAGCTGCTGCTGTCCGGAGGCGCGGCCACCTGTGTCACCCGGTTGCGTGAAGAGGGCCTTCACCATGGCTTGATGCCGATGCTGGACGTGATTCTCGAGCAGCCGCTGGGCGAGAAGTTCGTGATGCTGGCACTGGCCAACACCGATGCCCGGGTGAGGGCGGGCAAGACGGTGTCGCCAGCGTTCCTGTTCGCGTCGCTGCTCTGGCACGAGGTGCTGGCCGAGTGGAAGCGCGAGTCGGCATCCGCGGAAGGCGAGCGAGGGCGCCCGCCGTTGATCGCCCTCGCCGACGCAATGGATTCGGTGATCGCGCGCCAGGTCGAGCTGCTTGCGATACCGCGCCGGTTTACCGCGCAGATGCGCGAGATCTGGTTTCTGCAGCCGCGCTTCGAGCAACGATCCGGCAAGCGTCCGTTCCGGCTGCTGGAGCAGGAACGCTTCCGCTCCGGCTATGATTTCCTGCTTCTGCGTTGCGACAGCGGCGAACTGGATGCCGAGGTTGGCCAATGGTGGACACGCTTCCAGCATGCCGGTGAAGCGGAGCGCGAAGAGATGCTGCTGCCCGAGGCCGCGGGCGGCAAGCCCAAGCGCCGGCGCAGCCGCGGCGGACGCGGCCGGGCCCGGCCGGCGGATGGCGAACTGGCAGGCACGCTGCCCGCCACCACGGTTGGCGGTGGCGGCAGTGACTGAGCGCGCGCTGCAGCGCAGCCGCCCGCCAGCGTCCGATCCGAGGGCTGCTGCGGCAGTTGCCAACCGGGACAGTCAAAGCCTGCGGTCGCACGGCGCCGGCCTGTTCAGAGTGCGCGCCTATATCGGGCTGGGTGCAAACCTGGGCGATCCGGTCGCCCAGTTGCGCGCCGCGCTGGTCGCGCTCGACCGCTTGCCGCAGACTTGTCTGGTCACGGCGAGTTCGTTCTACCGCAGCGCCCCGGTGGGCTACGCCGAGCAGCCGGATTTCTACAACGCGGTGGCGGCGATCGATACTGCGCTGCCGCCGCAGGCGCTGCTCGCCGCGCTGCTCGATATAGAGCGCGCTGGCGGCCGCACCCGCGAGTTTTCCAACGCGCCGCGCACCATCGACCTCGACCTGCTGCTCTACGGCGAGCAGGTGGTCAGCGAACCTGGCCTTGACGTGCCCCACCCGAGAATGGCCGAGCGCGCATTCGTCCTCCTGCCGCTGGCCGAGATCGCGCCCGGCTGCCGGATCCCCGGCCACGACCCGTTGCCGGCGCTGCTGCATGCGGTGTTCGGCCAGCCGGTCGAGCGGCTGGCTGCCGATCCGGATTCGCCCGCCGGGGCCGGCTGTGCAGCCGACCCGAAGCGCCGTTAGCAGCACTTCCGGACTCGGTCTCGGTCCTCGTTACTGCCCGCCACAGCCATGCTGCCTTCACGCTTCCGCTACATCGTGGTCGAAGGGCCGATCGGCGCCGGCAAGACGACCCTGGCGCGCCTGCTGGCCAGCCGGGTCGGCGCGCTGGAGCTGTTCGAGCAGCCGGAGGCCAATCCGTTTCTGGCCGGCTATTACGACGACCCGCGACGCTATGCGCTGCCGACACAGCTGTTCTTCCTGTTCCAGCGGGTGGAGCAGTTGCGCGCGGTAGCCCAGGGCGACCTGTTCAGCCGGATGACCGTCGCGGACTTCATGCTGGAGAAGGATCCACTGTTTGCCAGGCTGACGCTCACCGATGACGAGTTCCGGCTGTACCAGCAGGTCTATGGCAATCTGAACGGCAACTCGCGGCCGACCGCAGTGACCCCCGATCTGGTGATCTACCTTCAAGCGTCCACCGAGCGGCTGGTGGCTCGGGTGCGCCGGCGTGGCATCGCGCATGAGCGGCGGATCAGCGACGACTACCTGGAGCGGCTGGCCGCGAGCTACAGTCAGTTCTTCTATCGCTATGACGCCGCGCCGGTGCTGATCGTCAACAGCGACCATCTGAACTTCGCCGACGACCCGGCCGATTTCGACCTGTTGTTGCGTTGTATCAATGACATGCGTGGCCCGCGAGAGTTCTTCAGCCGGGGCGAGTAGGGCAGATTGCAAGGCCCGGGACAGACTCTCGGGGACAGACTCTCGGGGACAGACCCTCAGGGTCTGTCCCCAGGCACCATGACAAATGCGTTTGCATCGCGGCGCGACCCGGACGATACTCCGCTCCCCGCCGACCGCCGTGCCCTGAACGCTCCCGCGCGATGACCTACGGAAACGCAGCAGACACTCCCCGCCTGGCCCGAGTCACCTTGCATGCCCTGCAGAAGATGGCGCGCAATGGCGACCGGATCACCATGCTGACCAGCTACGACGCGAGCTTCACCGCGCTGATCGAACGCGCAGGGGTGGACACCATTCTGGTCGGCGACTCGCTCGGCATGGTGATCCAGGGGCGCGACTCCACCCTGGCCGTGACCATGCGCGACATGGTCTATCACACCGAATGTGTGGCGCGCGCCGCCCAGCGCGTGTTCGTGATCGCCGACATGCCGTTCGGCAGCTTCCAGGTGAGTCCGCAGCAGGCGTTCGAGAACGCCGCGCTGTTGATGGCGGCTGGCGCGCAGATGGTGAAGATCGAAGGCGGGGCGGCGATGGCCGACACCGTGCGCTTCCTGGTCGAGCGCGGTGTGCCGGTGTGCGCCCATATCGGACTCACCCCGCAGTCGGTGCATCAGCTGGGCGGCTACCGGGTGCAGGGCCGCAGCGAAGAGGCGGCAACCCGTCTGCGCGCCGAGGCGAAGGTGCTGGAAGCCGCGGGCGCCGGCATGCTGCTGTTCGAGGCGATCCCGGCCGCACTCGCCGCCGAACTCACTGGCGCAGCATCAGTGCCGACGATCGGCATCGGCGCCGGTGCCGGCTGCTCCGGGCAGGTGCTGGTCCTGCATGACATGCTCGACGTGTTCCCCGGACGCAAGGCGCGCTTCGTGAAGAACTTCATGGCCGGCAGCGCGAGCATCGAGGCTGCCGTAGTCGCCTATGTGAGTGAAGTGAAGGCCGGATCCTTCCCGGCGGCAGAGCATTCCTTTTAGTCAGTGCATTCCTTCCAGACAATCAACCAGCGAGCTCCTCGATGGACGTGATTCATTCGGTCGCCGCGCTGCGCGAACGTCTGCAGCGCGAACCGAACAACGTATTCGTGCCCACCATGGGCAATCTGCATGAAGGTCATATCCAGCTGGTGAAGCTGGCGCGGCCGAGAGCGGCATGCACGGTGGTCAGCATCTTCGTCAATCGACTGCAGTTCGGGCCGCGCGAGGACTTCGACCGCTATCCGCGCACACTGGAATCCGATTGCGCCAAGTGCCGTGAAGCCGGCGCCAACGTGGTGTTCGTGCCCGACGAGCGCGAGATCTACCCGGAACCGCAGACCTTCGTGGTCGAACCCTCGGAGCTGCAGCATGTGCTCGATGGCGCGATGCGGCCGGGACACTTCCGGGGTGTCGCCACGGTCGTGCTCAAGCTATTCAACATGGTGCGTCCGCACGCCGCCCTGTTCGGCAAGAAGGACTACCAGCAGTACCTGGTGCTGCGCGACATGGTGCGCCAGCTGGCGATGCCGATCGAGATCATTCCGGCCGAGACGGTGCGCGCGGCCGATGGCCTTGCCCTGTCGTCGCGTAACGCCTATCTCAGTGCAACCGAGCGGGTCGAGGCGCCGCAGCTGTATTCGATCGTGAGGCGGGTCGGCGACTCGGTGCGCTCCGGCGTCCTGCATGGCAAGGCGGAGCTGGAGGCGATGCAGGCGCTGGCCGCGCGCGGCTGGCAACCGGACTATGTCGCGGTACGCCGCCAGCACGATCTGCAGGCGCCGACCGGCAACGACCGGCAACTGGTGGTGCTGGCCGCAGCGAAGCTGGGGCGCACCCGGCTGATCGACAGCCTGGAGATGGAACTGTCGCGATGAACGGCGACCGCAGCGGCTGGTTTCCCGGCTTCCGGCGCGCGCGCAGCGCGGTCAACGGTACCGAGATCGAGCATGTGATCGGAGGCTCCGGGCCACCGTTGCTGCTGCTGCACGGCTATCCGCAGACCCATGTGATGTGGCGCCATGTCGCGCCGGTGCTGGCGCAGCGGTTCACCGTGGTTGCCGCCGATCTGCGCGGCTATGGCGACAGCGGCAAGCCGGCAACCCGCGCCGACCATGCGTCGTACTCCAAGCGCGAGATGGCGCGCGACCAGGTCGAGCTGATGCGGGCGCTGGGTTTCGCGCGCTTCTCGGTGGCCGGCCATGATCGCGGGGCGCGGGTCACCCATCGCATGCTGCTCGATCATCCGGCGTCGGTCGAGCGCGCGGCAGTACTGGACATCGTGCCGACGCTGCGCATGTATGAGAAGACCACCCAGGCTTTTGCCAGCGCCTATTACCACTGGTTCTTCCTGATCCAGCCGGCGCCGTTTCCAGAGCGCATGATCGGCGCCGATCCGGCGGCCTACCTGCGCTACAACTTCGGCGAAGGACGGCCTAGCCGTCCAGCGGGCCTGGCGCCGTTTCTGCCCGACGCGCTGGACGAGTACATCCGCTGCTTCAGCGATTCCGCAACCATCCACGCCACCTGCGAAGACTATCGGGCGGCGGCGAGCATCGACCTGGAGCACGATCGCGCCGACTACGGACGAAACAAGGTGGCCTGTCCGCTGCTGGTGCTCTGGGGCGAGCAGGGCGTGATCCAGCGCTGCTTCGATCCGATTGCCGACTGGCAGGATCATGCGCTGGATGTGCGCGGCCATTCGATGCCCTGTGGCCACTACATTCCGGAAGAGCAGCCGGCACAGTGTGCGGCCGCGCTCGACGCATTCTTCGGAGCGGCCGGCGCCAGCGGTTGAACGCCGGGCCGGGCCGTCCTGCCGCAACCTCAGGTGAGCTGGATCTTGCCGCCCGGCATGCCGCCCGGGCCGATCGGGCCCTTCGGAATCACCAGTCCGGAAGACTGCTGCCGGCGCATCTCCTGAATCTCGCGTACCGCGCGCTCGATGCCTTCCTTCGCAGCCGCGGCATAGTTCTGCACCGCTTCGGCCAGGGTGTCGCCCTCGACCTCGAACGACAGCGGCAGCGCGCCGGCCGGGGTGAGGATCTGCGCCTCGCCGACGAAACGCATCGGCCGCGCGGCGTCTGTCGTGCCGTCCAGATTCACCGGTACCAGGCAGCGCAGGGTACCGACCTTGCCATCGGTGTAGAGCTCCTCGCGGCAGAGCGCCGTCGGGTCCATCACCGGTTCAGCCATTCTGTCTTCCGGACGTTCAGCCATCTTCGGATCCTCGTGTGGGGGGTGCATCGGGGGAGGGGGACTGCGGCGGGAGTACTGTGCTGCCCCAATGGTACTGGACGGCAGACTGGACCATGGTTTCGCCCGACTGGACTAACAGTCATGCCGAGTGGCGGCCCCCCCGAGGATGAAAGAAATCTGTGCTCCGGCGGGCTGTGGTCATGAGGGGCCAGGCTCCTTTTCCGGTCAGGAGGGGCCAGGCTCCTTTTCCTGGTCAGGAGGGGCCAGGCTCCTTTTCCCACGCACGCATGCGCCAGGGCGCCTTCCCGCGCGGGAAAAGGAACCTGGCCCCTCACTCACGGGCAGGTGCCATGCCGCCTTCGATCCAGATTCTTTCACGTTAAGGTTCCGCCCGAATGGACTACGGTTCCGCCCGGGTGGCGCCGGGCACGGAAGCAGGCGTACGACACCGCCCACGGACACCGGCAACCCGCACCGGCACAACGATCGGGTCACTTGCCGGGCAGGTTCGCCTCGGCCACGCTGCGTGCGGCCTCGCGCACGGTACCCCCCGGTCGCGCGCTGCAGGCGGCCGAGAACCGGTCAAGCATCAGCGCCTTGTTCTTCGCTGTCGGTATCAGGCCGCGTCCGGCGCGCTCGAAGCGCGCGTTGATATAGCCGTCGGCCCAGTTGTGGATCAACTGGCGACCGATGCGGTCGAACGTGTCGCCACCCGCCGCGCGTGCGTCCAGGTAGTGGCTGCAGGAGAGGGTGCCGGTGGCCCCGGCCATCGCGCTGCCGGCCGCAGACGCCGGATCCTCCAGCATCGCGCGCCCGGCGAGCAGCGTGGCATCGCGCACCGCGCGGCCGAGGTCTTCTGCACACCCGCGCGCGAGCAGGCCCAGGATGCGCGCCTGATTCGCGCCCGACTCCGGGAACGGCTTGCCGACCGCCTCCGACACGCCGTACACATAGCCGAGTGCGAACTGGTTGACGCTGGCCACGATCTCGGCGGCGCCAGCCCCTGCGGCCCCTGCGGCGACCGCTTCGGCATAGCGCACGCAGTACCACGACCCGGTGGACACAGCCACCTCATCTGCGTCCAGCGGGGCTGCGGTATTGGCCTGAGCGAGCGCCTGATCCGGCGTGGCGACGCAGGCGAACAGGGCAACGATCAGCGCTGCACGAAGTGGGAGGTGGGACATGGGACGCGGGTCGTGCAGAGATGGGGACAGACCCTCAGGGTCCGTCCCCGAGGCCCGCAAGGATAATGCATCGGCGCGTCGGTCCAGGCCGTAAACCGGGGACAGACCCTCAGGGTCTGTCCCCCAAGCCCAACGAGGATACCGCACCAGCGCGCCCGTCCACGCCGAGGTCCAGGGTCAGCGCGCTCACCGGTTCAGCGCGACTGCCGGGCGGCGTACGCATTCTCCTCGACGATCCGCGCGTAGATCTGCAGGCGGCGGGCATCGATCCGACCGCCGTCTACCAGCGCGCGCACGGCGCAACCGGGCTCATGGCGATGCGTGCAGTCGTCGAAGCGGCAGTGTCCCAGCGCGGGCCGGAACTCGACGAAGCAGTACGCCAGCTGGTCGATCGGCACCTGGGCGAGGCCGAACGCCTGCAGCCCGGGCGAATCGATCAGTGCGCTGTCCGGCGCGAGGCGGTACATCCGGCTGCTGGTGGTGGTGTGCTTGCCCGCCGACAGCGCACGCGAGATCTCTCCGGTGACTGCGTTCGCGCCCGGCACCAGTGCGTTGATCAGGGTCGACTTGCCCATGCCGGACTGGCCGATCAGCAGCGAGGTGTGTCCGGTCAGGCGCTCGCGCAGTGCGTCCACCGAAGGCGGCTGTGCATCGGCGCATGCGGCTGCCGGCACGGTCGCGAGGGTGGCCATGGCCTCGCCTGCGCGGCCCGGCTTCGCGGTGAGCTCGAGCACCGTACAGCCGATCGCCCGGAACGGCGCGAGCTGCGCGCGCGCCCGCTGCGACGGCTCACCCAGGTCGCATTTGTTCAGCGCAACCAGCGACACGATGCCGGCGGCCTCGGCGGCGACCAGGCAGCGCGACAGCAGCTCGTCCGAGAACGGCGGGTCGCCGGCGAGCACATAGACCAGCTGGGTCACGTTGGCGGCGATCACCTTCTCGCGCATCGCGTCGCGCCTGAACAGGACGCTGGCCCGGGTGTCCACCGCCTCGATCAGCCCCTGGCCGGGCGCCACCTGGCGCACGCTCACCCGGTCGCCGCAGACCGCTTCCATCCTGCGACCGCGCGCGGTGCAGCTAAGACGACCCACGTCGGTAGCCTGCCCCGGGGACCGTGGGTCGACCTGCACCTCCACCCGGCGCCCGAAGGCGGCAACGACCTCGCCGTGAAACACAGGGCCCTCGGCTTTGCCGGCCGCCCGCTTCACCTGATCGTCATCGGGTCAGCGCGGCAGCAGCGCATCGAGCCGGGCCGCACAGATGAAGTCGTTCTCGGACAGGCCACCGGCGGAGTGGGTCGTGTACTCGACCCGGCAGCGGTTGAAGCCGACGACGAGGTCGGGGTGATGGTCCTGCTGGTGCGATACCCAGGCCGAGGCGTTGACGAACGCTATCGTCTCCCAGTAGTCCGCGAACACAAAGGTGCGCAGCAGCAGGCTCTGTTCGACCTGCCACTGTGGCAACTCGAGCAACAGCGCCGCGATCTGGCTGTCCGACAGCGCATCATCGGTCAGCGACGGCCGGCAATGGCGCTGCCCAAGGGCCACGCGGGCTTCACCGTGGCGCGTGCTCATCGGCGAGACGGGCGGCGGCTCGCCCGGATCACCTGACTGCCGCCTGCAGGCGGGCGATCCGGATCGACGCCGGCGGATGCGAATCGTAGAACATCGAATGCACCGGGTCGGGCGTCAGTGTGGAGGCGTTGTCCTTGTACAGCTTGACCAGGGCGCGCACCAGATCGGCGGCCTGCGCGTGATCTGCGGCGTAGTGGTCGGCTTCGAATTCGTGACGGCGCGAGTACCAGGCGAACGCCGGGCTGCGCAGGAAAGTGAATGAAGGCAGCACGGTGAACACCAGCAGCAGCGCCATTGCAGTCGACGGGTAATCCACGCCCAGGGCGCTGTAGAACCAGGGTTGGGCTGCGAGCCAGGCGAGCAGGACGAGGAACACCAGGCTGGCGGCGAAGGTCCACACGATGCGCTTGAACACATGGCGCAGCTTGAAGTGCCCGAGCTCGTGGGCAAGCACCGCCTCGATCTCGTCCGCGGTCAGCCGCGACAGCAGGGTGTCGAAGAACACGATGCGCTTGCTGCGGCCCAGCCCGGTGAAGTAGGCATTGCCATGGCTGCTGCGCCGGCTGCCATCCATGACGAACAGCCCCTGCGCCTGGAACCCGCAGCGATCGAGCAGGGTGCGCACCCGCGCCTCGAGCGCGTGGTCTTCCAGCGGCGAGAACTTGTTGAACAGCGGCGCGATGAAGGTCGGATAGATCGCCAGCACGGTCAGGTTGAACGCCACCCAGACGCCCCAGACATAGAGCCACCAGAGGCTGCCCATTTCGCCCATGAGCCAGAGCACTGCTGCCAGCAAGGGCAGTCCGAGTGCAGTGCCGAGGAGGGTGGTGCGCAGCATGTCGGTGATGAACATGCGCAGCGTCATCTTGTTGAAACCGAAGCGCTGTTCGATGACGAACGTTCGATAAAGCGTTGCCGGCAGCGACAGCGCGCTGGTGATCACCAACACCAAGCCGATCAGGGCTACGCCATGCAGCAGACCGTCGCCCAGCAGTGGCCGAACCTGGGCGTCGAGGAAGGCGAGGCCACCGCCCAGCGTCAGCACCAGCACGACCAGCGCGTCGAAGGGGATTTCGGCAAGGTCGACCCGGCCCTTGGCCACGGTGTAATCGGCTGCCGTACGGTGACTGGACAACGGAATCTCGGCGGCGAACTCGGCCGGGACCTGGTCCCGGTTCGCGCGGACATGCTGCATGTGGCGCAGAGCGAGCCACAGCTTGACCGCGGTGGCGGCGGCCAGGGCCAGCAGGAACAACCAGGTGAACGGGTGCATAGTCGGGCGGGGTAGCCGCAGAAGATGAACTGCAGCGGGTTAACCGCGCAGGGTTGGCCGTAGCGGGGGACTGTAACGGATGAATCGCAGCGGATGAACCGCAGCGGGTGGACCAGTAAATGTACCGGGTGAGGGTGTGGGGGACTGTGACACAATTCAAGCCCGTCACCAGTGAGTCCGACCTGCGAGTCCGGAAAAATTATGGCACAGAACGCCGACCACCTTGTCTGGGTCGACATGGAGATGACCGGGCTCGACCCCGACCGGGACCGGGTGATCGAGATCGCGATCGTGATCACCGATGCTGCACTGGAGACCGTCGCCCAGGCCCCGGTGCTGGTGGTACATCAGTCGGACGCGATACTGGACACCATGGATGCCTGGAACACCGGCACCCACGGGCGCTCCGGCCTGACCGCACGGGTGCGGGCCTCGACGCTGGACGAGGCGGGCGCCGAGAAGCAGATGCTGCAGTTCCTCGCCCAGCATGTGCCGGCGAAGGCCTCGCCGATGTGCGGCAACTCGATCTGCCAGGACCGGCGATTCATGGCGCGCGGGCTGCCCGGCCTCGAGGCGTACTTCCACTATCGCAACCTGGATGTGAGCACGCTCAAGGAACTGGCGCGGCGCTGGAAGCCTGAAGTGCTGGCCGGACTGACCAAACATGGCAAGCATGAAGCTCTGGCCGACATTCATGAGTCGATCGCCGAGCTTCGCTACTACCGCGAACATCTGTTCAAGCTCTGAACCGGGCGTGGCGATGATGGCAGAACCCCCCGGTGGCCAGCCCCCGGCCCGTACCGGCGCCAGTCGCGCCGGTGGGCTGTGGATGATCGCCGTTGCCTGGGTGGCGCTGTTCGGCGGGGTTTACGCCTATTTTCACGACTGGAACGAGAGCCAGATCAACCCGAACAGTGCAGCAGTGCTGCCCCAGTCCGGTACCGAGGTCACTTTGCAGCGCAACCGCCAGGGGCACTACATCGCCGACGGGGCGATCAATGGCAGCCAGGTCACCTTCATGCTCGACACCGGCGCGACCCAGGTCGCGCTGTCGATGACCACCGCACGCGCGCTCGGACTGGTGCTGGGCGAGGCAGTGCGACTGCGCACCGCCAATGGTGAAACGACTGGCTACCGCACCCGGCTCACCCGGGTGCGCCTCGGGCCGATCGAGATCGGCGATGTCGCTGCGGTGGCCACTGAGGGCATGGGCGCCGATGTCGTCCTGCTTGGCATGAGTTTCCTCAAGCGCGTCGAGTTCGCCCAGCGCGGCGACCAGTTGACGTTGCGCGCAATCCAACCTTGATTTCAAGCTTCAACTTACGGAGCAGCATCGATGGAAACCCGACCGGCGGCCACTGCGTTCACCATCGAAGTCGAGCCGAACATACCGGCCCGGCTTGGCCGCCTGGGCGAGCTCGCCAACAACCTCTGGTACAGCTGGGACCGGCCGACCCGCCGTCTGTTCTCGCTGCTGCACAAGGGGTTGTGGGACGCGACCGGCCACAACCCCAAGGCGTTCCTCAAGCGGGTAGACGAGAAGCGGCTGCTGGATGCGGTCGACGACCCGGTGTTCCTGTCCAACCTGAACCGGGCGCTGTCGGCCTACGACACCTATCATGACGAGCCGTTGCGGCGCAACGAGTCCGAGTGGCTGCGCGAGACAGACAAGGTGGCCTACTTCTGCGCCGAGTATGGTTTTCACGAGAGCTTTCCGATCTACTCCGGCGGGCTGGGCATCCTCGCGGGCGACCATTGCAAGGCGGCCAGCGATGCCCGTCTGCCGTTCGTCGCGGTCGGCCTGTTGTACCGGCAGGGGTACTTTTCGCAGACCATCGATGGCGAAGGCAACCAGCACGCAACCTATGGCGACTCGGACTACGACGACCTGCCGGTCGCGGCGGCGACCGATGCCGATGGCAGCCCGATCGTGGTCGAGGTGCAACTGCCTGGCCGCAAGGTCAGTCTCAAGGTCTGGAGCGCGCGTTGCGGGCATGTGACGCTGCATCTGCTGGACAGCGATGTCGAGGTGAACTCGGCGGCTGATCGCGCCATCTGCCGGCGGCTGTATGGCGGCGACCGCACCACCCGCCTCGAGCAGGAGATCGTGCTCGGCATCGGCGGCGTGCGTGCATTGCGCGCCCTCGACATCGCGCCGACGGTCTGGCACATCAACGAGGGGCACGCTGCCTTCCTGGTGCTGGAACGGATGCGCGAGCTGACCTCGACCGGCACCGACTTCGATACCGCGCTCGAGGCGGTTGCGGTGAATACGGTGTTCACCACTCACACGCCGGTGCCCGCCGGACATGACCACTTCTCGGCTTCGATGATCGCCTCGTACTTCGAGGACTTTGCGCCGCAACTGAAGCTGGATACGGGTCAGTTGATGGGTCTGGGCCATGGCATGGGCAACGGCGACTTCAACATGACCGCGCTGGCACTGCGGGCGTCGCGTTTCCAGAACGGGGTGTCGCAGATCCATGGCGGGGTGTCGGCGGAGATCTGCCGCGAGCTGTGGCCGCAGATCACGCCCGATGAGAATCCCATCGACTATGTGACCAACGGCGTGCATGTGCCGACCTTTCTCGCCGAGCAGTGGATGGAGATCTTCGAGCGCTATCTCGGTCCGGACTGGCTCGCGCGCCAACGCGATGCCGAGTTCTGGAAACGAATCGATGACATTCCGGATCACCTGTTCTGGAGCGTCCGGCAGACGCTCAAGTCGCGCATGCTGCATCTGGTCGGCCATGTCACCCGTGCGCAGCACTTGCGCAACAACGGCTCGGAGTCACACCTCGACCGGCTGCTGAAGTTTGCCGATCCGGAGAATCCGAACGTCCTGACCATCGGCTTCGCCCGCCGTTTCGCGACCTACAAGCGCGCGACCATGATGTTCGAGGATCTCGACTATCTGCGCGACCTGATCTCGGATGCAAAGCGCCCGGTGATGTTTCTGTATTCGGGCAAGGCACATCCGGCCGATGTGCCCGGGCAGGACCTGATCCGACGCCTGCACGAGATCTCGCGCATGCCTGGGTTCGAGGGGCGGCTGCTGCTGCTCGAGGGTTATGACCTGCGGCTAGCGCGCCGCCTGGTGTCCGGCGTCGATGTGTGGCTGAACAACCCGGTGTATCCGCTCGAGGCAAGCGGCACCTCCGGGATGAAGGCCGGCATCAATGGCGTGCTCAACCTCTCGGTGCTGGATGGCTGGTGGGGCGAGGGCTACGACGGGCACAACGGCTGGGGCATCAAGCCCGCCTCGCAGCATCTGGACGACGCCCGCCGGACCCGCGAGGAATGCCAGACGCTGTACGAACTGCTTCAGGATCAGGTGATCCCGATGTACTACGAGCGCGGTCCTTCAGGCTACTCGCCGCGTTGGGTGCACATGGCCAAGCGCTCGATCGCCACCCTGCTGCCGCGCTTCAACGCCGGACGCATGGTCGGCCAGTATGTGCAGAAGTTCTATCACCCGGCGAGCCTGCAGTGGCGCCGCTACAGCGAGGGCGGCTTCGCCCGTGCGCATGATGTCGCGCAGTGGAAGTCACGGGTGCGTCCGGCCTGGGGCGGCGTGAAGGCGCGCCGGTTGGACTCGCCACGCAAGTCGCTGCGCTTTGGCGAGGGCGTGCGAATCGAGGTCGCGGTCGACCTGAACGGGCTCATACCCGGTGATGTGGTGGTCGAACTGATGCTCGCCCGGCAGACCGAGTACGAGTACCTGCGCCAGCCGCAGCGTCTGGTGCTCGAATTTACTGGATTGATTACCGATCGTGGCGAGCAGCGTTTCGCCCTGCAACTGACCCCGGAGATGTGTGGCCGGCTCGAGTATCGGATCCGGGTCTATCCGTGTCATGAACTGCTCACCCACCCGTTCGAGCTGGGGATGATGACCTGGTTGTAGCCGCCGACACCGGCGTGCCTTGCGTGGCCGAGCGCGCGGCGAGTGCCTGCCGGTAGACCGCGAGATACTGCCGGGCGCTGGATTGCCAGCCGAAGTCGCGCGCCATGCCTGCCCGCTGAATCGACTGCCAGCGCTGCGGTTCGCGCCAGGCGGCGAGCGCGCGCTCCACGGCGCCGATCAGCGCCGCAGCGGTGTCGGGCATGAACATGAAGCCGGACCCGGCGCTTGCAGTTTCGACATCGGCATCGGTGTCGTTATCGACATTGGCAACATCAGCATCGACCACCGAGTCGGCCAGGCCGCCAGTGGCGCGCACGATCGGCGGCGCGCCATAACGCTGGCTGTACATCTGGTTCAGCCCGCAGGGCTCGAAGCGCGAGGGCATCAGGAAGGCGTCGACACCGCCCTCGATCAGGTGCGACAGCGGTTCGTCGAAGCCCTCCTGGAAGGCGACCTGGCCTGGAAACAGGCGCACCAGATCGGCCGCACGCTGGGTCAGGGCAGCCTCCCCTGAGCCGAGCATGGCGAGCTGCAATCGATGGCCCCTGGCCATCAACTGAGGCCAGGCATCCAGGATGAGGTCGATGCCCTTCTGCTGGGTGAACCGGCTGACCACACCGAGCAGCATCGCTTCGGCGTCGGGTGTGAGCCCCATGCGCTTTTGCACCGCATGCCGGTTGTCGGCTCGGGCGGCGAGTGTCGCGCGGTCGAAGTGGGTGACCAGCAGCGGATCGGTCGCCGGATTCCAGCCGGACTCGTCAATACCGTTCAGGATGCCTGACAGGCGATCGGCCCGGGCAGCAAGCAGTCCCTGAAAGCCGAAGCCAAGAGGTTCGTCCTGGATCTCGCGCGCATAGGTCGGGCTCACCGTGGTCAGCTGAGTCGCGTAGTACAGGCCGGCCTTGAGAAAGGACAGTTGACCGTAGTACTCCAGGCCGTCGATGCCGAAGCTCTCGACCGGCAGGCCGAGGCGCGTGAGCAGGGTGGGCGCGAAGTTCCCGGCGAAGGCGAGGTTGTGCACGGTGAACACGCTGGCGGCGGGCACGGGTGTCGCCAGCGCCCCGGTCGCCCCTGCTCCTGCCCCCGTCCCAGTCCCCGTCCCAGTCCCCGTCCCCGTCCCAGTCCCAGTCCCACGGCCGAACGCGAGATAGGCCGGCGCGAGGCCGGTCTGCCAGTCATTGCAATGGACGATGTCCGGCTGCCAGGCGATCGGCGACGCGGTCGACCCGGTCCGGCGCACGCCAATCGCACCGTATGCGGCGCCCGCGCCGCCGAGCAGCGCGGCGACCCAGGACAGCAGGCCGAAGCGGATCGGGTTGTCTGTCCAGTCGGCGCCACCGCTGTCGGTATAGGGATTGCCGGCGCGCCCATACAGTTCCGGACAGTCGATCACATAGCAGCGCAACCCGCTGCCGATACGTCCCGACAGCAAGGTCGCGCCCGGCAGGCCGGCATGCGCACCGATCCGGCCGACCCGGCAGCGCTCGCGCACGCCGCGCACGATCGCCGGATAGCCGGGCAACAGCAGGCGCACGTCCAGGCCGAGGGCGGCGAGGGCGGCAGGCAGACTGGCGCTGACATCGGCCAGTCCGCCGGTCTTCACCAGTGGCGCAACCTCCGAGGTCACAAACAGCACCGAGGGCAGTGTGCCCGCGTCCGGCGCCAGTGAAGCGTGTGACGGTTCCGCCAAGTAGGTTCCAGCCCGGGTTCTCGCCGATGCGCTGTCTCGACTTCGAGTCGGTCGCTTCAGCCGCGAAGCCGAGTATAGGCGAGCCGCTTTGTGAATGATCAGGCGGCCTCGCGCGCCGTCAAGAGCAGCGCGGCCACGACCCTCCCGAGCTTCGCCCGCGCCCACCGCGCGCGCGAGGCGCGACAGCATCTCAGGCAGCGAAGCGAGAAAGAGGCTTGACAGTCTGTCCAGCACCGCCTCAGTGCCGTCCAGCGTCTCGTTCGGTGTTCGCGGTCAGCATGAGCACCGGGGTATCCGTCTGCGACGACGTTGCGGTACCTTCACGCACCCCGAATCGCCCGCGCACCTGGTTGCCGCTGCCAAGGTATTCCAGCGACGTGAAGCTCAGCTTGCGCGACAGCGCGATTCCGCGCCCGTGGCTGTCGAAGGCGCGCGCCGGATCGATGTCCAGATAGGGCTGCCAGTCGAAGCCCTCGCCCTGGTCGGTGATCAGCACCTCGGCTGCACCCGGCAGGCGACGGAAATCCAGGGTGACCTTGCGCTGAGCATGGGCGGGCAGTTGCAGCCGGCGCTCGACTTCGGCGTCCCAGTCTCCGCTGGCGCACAGCCGCGACTTGTCCTGGTAGGTCAGGCCGAGGTTGCCATGTTCGATCGCGTTCAGCAGCAGCTCGCACAGACCCATTACGGCATGCTCCGGCGCCGGCGCGATATCGGCCACCAGGGCCGCCAGCCGCCGCGCCTCGACCGGAGTGCGGATGCTGAACGACCCCTTGTCCATCAACCTGAGCAGGGCCCGGCTCTGGCTGACCTCGTGCCTGAGGTTGCGTTGGGCGCGCGAGGTGGCCACTGCCGAGCGCACCAGCGAGCGCAGCATCTGCGGTTCGAACGGCTTGGTGAGGTAGTAGAAGGCGCCGCCTTCGATACCTTCGACCACCTGGTGCTTTGCTGCCGCCGCAGTCTGCATGATGATCGGCAGCCAGCGCAGCGCCTCCGACGCCTT
Source organism: Burkholderiales bacterium (assembly GCA_038205245.1). Lineage (GTDB taxonomy): Bacteria > Pseudomonadota > Gammaproteobacteria > Burkholderiales > CAIKXV01 > CAIKXV01. The sequence goes on along the minus strand of JBBRCD010000088.1, from coordinate 303 downwards.
GATCCGGCGCAGCACTTCCAGGCCGTCGATGCCGGGCATCATCCGGTCGAGCAGGACCGCGTCGAAGTCGTCCGGGGTGCGGTGCAGAATGGCCAGTGCCTGTTCCCCGTCAGCGGCCTCGTCCAGGCGGTAACCGGCGCCGTCCAGGAACTCGAAGATGATTTCCCGATTGAACGGTTCATCATCGACCACCAGCACCCGGGGCGAGGCCGCCAGTGTGGCGTCCTGAGGCGCTGGCTGGGGCACTGCGGCAGGCATGTCCGGGGGCATTGGTGATCCGTTTCGTCTCGAGTCATCGTCCGG
>JBBRCD010000087.1:0-18212 GCA_038205245.1 Burkholderiales bacterium | reverse complement strand
AGCGGCTCGGTGACGATCGATCCGATCTCCTTGGCCAGGCGGTTGACGACAGGCAAGGGTGTACCCGCCGGTGCGACGATGCCGAACCAGAACTCACCAGCGTAGCCGGGTACGCCAGACTCGGCAACCGTAGGCACGTCTGGCAGCGCGGGCGAGCGTTTGCTTCCGGTCATGGCGAGCAGCCGCAGCTTGCCCGCCTTGGCTTGCGGCAGCGCAGTGACGCCACCGTCGAACATCAGCTGTACCCGTCCGCCGATCAGATCGGCGAGGGCCTCGACGCTGCCCTTGTAGGGTACATGCAGCATATCGGTACCCGTCATCGACCGGAACATCTCGGCCGCAAGATGCACCGAGCTGCCGGTCCCGATCGAGGCGAACGCGAGTGCACCGGGTTTGGCGCGTGCGTACTCGATCAGCTGCTTGACTGACTCGACCGGCAGCTGCGGGCTGACGACCAGATACAGCGGGATCGTGTAGACGAGCGTGATCGGCGAAAAATCCTTGATCGAGTCGAAGGGGAGTTTTCGCCGGGCGCCGACATTGAGTACCAGCGCCGTTTGACTGGCCAGGTAGAGCGTGTAGCCGTCGGCTGGCGCGCGCGCGGCGATCTCGGCCGCGATGACCTGGTTGCCGCCGACACGATTGTCGACGATGACCGGCTGCCCGAGCCGTTCCCCCAGCGTCTTTGCCATCGTTCTCGCGAAGGTGTCGACCGTGCCGCCGGGCGAGTGGCCAAGCACCAACCTGATCGGCTTTGTCGGCCAACCGTCCGCAGCAGACTGCGCGCGGGTCCCGATCGCGGCGGACAGCAACGCAACGCCGATAGACAGAGCGACCGTCAACCTCAACGCCACTTCGGACTGCTGCACTCTGCGGTGCGTGGTCATCCTCTCCTCCTTCCTGTTTCGGACGCCATGCAAGCCGCGCGATGCTGAAAGTCGATCAATGCCTCAGGATTAGAGCATACAGTGACCGGGGTTGAACACCCAGGCGGGGTCGGATAACCCGGGTCGCCCGACAGTGACTCACCGGCGCGCCGGACGTACGCCCCGGACGGACGCGCCATAGGGCATAGTTGTGCAGCACTACTGCTGCGCAGCCGGTACTCAGGCAGTCAGCTGCCGCACCAGCAACTCGACCTCCTTCAACGTCGCTGCACGCATTTCATCTTCGCTCAGATTGCTGATCGGATGCGCCAGCTCGATGTAGGGATGCCCGGGCATGCCTTTGGACCGGAACTGGAAGATGCAGGCATTGCGAAACGCCTGGGTGATGATGACGGTGGCGGGGATGCCGCGCTTCTCGAACTCCACGGTGTCGTGCACACTGCACAACGTGCAGGAGCCTCAGCCACCCACAGCGGCCACCGCCAGCTGTGCCTCCTGTGCCAGTTCGTCGATCAGCTGGTCGGTGGCCGGCTTCGAGTAGTGCTCCTTGCGTCGGATGATCACCTTCGACACCCCGTAGCGCTCGCGCAGCGCCTGCGCCATCGTCTCCAGGATCAGTGCGCCCTGCTCCTTGGTGTTGTCGATCATGGCGATCACCTTGCCGGCGAGGTCCATCGGACGCGCGGCGAGCATGATCGCCGGCCGGTTGCCGCCAGCGGTGGGATCGATGAAAGGCAGTTCAGCGGCGGGCAGTTCGTTCATCAGCAGGTCTCCTTGAGGGTTCGAGTCATCATGCCTCGGCGTCATAGTGGCCGTGCACCGCGCGGCTGCCGCCGCTCCAGCCATGGCAGATCGCGGTGCACGGCCCCCAGCCGCCAGCGACGATCAGCTGCAGATCGATCGGGTCCTTGAGCGTCGGGATGAAGCAGGCATCGTCATCCGGGTCGACGGCGATCGGAAACTGCAGCGCGCGCTCGCGCCGCCAGTTGCCGCCGCGCTTCAGGTCGCCCACGGTGCGGCCTGCGCGCTCGACCAGCCAGCGATGTACATCGGCCCGGCTCATGCCGGCGCGCTCACAGATCGTCGCATGCTGCGGGCCCATCGCCACCACCATGTCCGAACGCGCATGCATGTTCCATGAACCGAGCGCGGTCATGCCATCGGCGATGCCGGTCAGCAGCCGCTCGGGCGCCTGGCTCACATCATCGAAATGCAGTCGTGGGCTCTCCACCATGGCGCAGGTCAGTACGTCGTCGTCGTCGGCATAGCCCTTGGACACGGCCAGACTCTCCCACGGACTGCGCCCGCGGTTCTCGGTGACGCAGGCGGTATAGCGCATCGGGGTGGCAAAGATGGTGGCCGAGGCGATGCCGGCCATTCCACCGCCGAGGTTCAACAGCATCAACCGGATCGCGCGGCCGATGGTCGCGTTCGCCCGGAAGCCCGGGCCGAAGCAGCCGTTGCCGCCATTGATGCCGATGCGGGCTGCATGTGGGCCGTTGACGATCATCAGGGGTGCCACGCCATGCATCGTGCCCTGCACACCGTTCAGATTGAATTCCTCGCGCAGCATCAGCGGCAGCGCACCGAGCACCACCGGCAGATACTCGGGTCTGCAGCCGGCCATCAGTGCATGGATGGCGGCGATGCGCACGGTCACCGGCTCCATCGCGGGGGGAATCCGGCCGATCGGTTCATCCGGGTAGCGCCGGGTCGCGGCCAGCATCGTTGCGAGCCTCGCCTCGGTCGGGGTGACCACCGGCAGGCCGTCCGACCAGGGCTTGTCCAGAAAGAACTCGAACTCGTCGATCACCGTCTGTCCTGTGTGTTCATTCGTCGAGCGACTCACCGGCCGCTGCCGCAGTGCGCAGCGCCGATCGCGTCATCGCACCTCGTAGATCCCATGCACCGCGCGGCTGCCACCGCCCCAGCCATGGGCCACTGCGCTCACTGGCCCCCAGCCACCGGCGACGATCAGATGCAGATCCTGCGGTTGCTTGATCACCGGCACGAAGGCGCTGTCATCGGTCGGATCGACACCGATACGACGTGCGCGCTCGTCACGCCAGTTGCCACCGCGTTTCATTTCGGCGACCAGCATGCCGCCATGGGCGACCAGCCAGTCATGGGTGTTTGCCCGCGACCACCCGGCCTGCGCGCAGAGGGTTGCCTGCTCCGGGCTCAGCACCACGACCATGTCCGAGCGTACATGCATGTTCCAGCTGCTCATCGCCGCCATGGTGTCGGCGATCCCGGTGAGCAATCGCACCGGTTCCTGGCTCACGTCGTCGTAGCACAGGCGCGGTGCTTCTACCATCGCACAGGTGATCACGTCATCGTGCGGCGCGTAGCCACGCGCCACCGCCAGCGTCTCCCACGGGCTACGCTCGGTGTTCTCGGTCCAGCAGGCGGTATAGCGTTGCGGTGAAGACAGCACGGTGGCCGAAGCGAGCCCCGGGATGCCGCCGCCCAGATTGAGCAGGATCAGCCGGATCGCCCGTCCGATGGTCGTGTTGGCGCGAAAGCCTGGGCCAAGACAGCCGTTGCCGCCATGCAGACCGATCTTCGCGGCGTACGGTCCGTTGACGATCATCAGCGGGGCCACGCCATGCATCGTGCCCTGCACGCCGTTCAGGTTGAACGCCTCGCGCAGCATGATCGCCAGACCACCGAGCACCACCGGCAGACAGGCCGGCAGACAGCCCGCCATCACCGCATGCAGTGCGACATCACGCACCGTGGCGACATTCATCGCCGGCGGCACCGGGCCGATCACCTCATCCGGTTCGCGGGTCGTGCCGCTGAGCATCCAGGCCAGCCGCTCGGCGGTCGGCGTCACCACCGGCAGGCCGTCGCTCCACGGCTTGTCGAAGAAGAACTCGAACGGATCGAGCGCCTGGTCGACGATCATGCCGGCCCTACTCGGGCTTGATTCCCGCGGCGCGCACCACCTTGGTATAGCGGCCGATCTCGGCTTCGATGAACTTGCGGAACTCGGCCGGCGAGTTGGCGAAGGGCTCGGTACCCAGCTTGATCAGCGCCTGCGAATGCTTCGGATCGGCGACCATGCGGGCGACCTCCTTCGCCAGCCGGTCGATGATCTCGCGCGGGGTGTTGGCTGGCGCGAGCAGCCCGTACCACTGAGTGACCTGAAAATCCTTCAGCTGTTCCGAGATCGCCGGCACGTCCGGCATGGTGCGCTTGAGTCCAGTGGTGGCGATGATGCGCATTCTGCCTGCCTGGGCGAACGGCACCACCGCCGGGCCGGTGCCGTAGAGCATGGTGGTCTCGCCCGAGAGCACCGCGATCGCCGCCGGGCCGTTGCCCTTGTACGGCACATGCAGCACGTTGATGCCGGCCAGGAGGTTGAGCAGTTCGCCGGCAAGGTGGGGTCCGCCAAGCGCGCCACTGGACGCAAAACTGAGTTCGCCCGGCCGCTTCTTCGCCAGAGAAATCAGGTCTTTCAGCGTCCTCACCGGGAGCGAAGGATGAACGGTCAGGATGTAGTCCGAGGTCGCGGCCAGGCTGATCGGCGCCAAGTCGCGCAGCGGGTCGTAGGGCAGCTTGGGGTTCGCTGCCGGCAGGATGGCGATCGGGGCGACGTTGCCCAGCACAAGCGTGTAGCCATCGGCTGGCGCCCTGGTTGCTAGCTCGGTGCCGATCTGCCCACTTGCCCCGGGTCGGGTGTCGACGACGAGGGGTTGGCCGAGCTGCTCGCCCAGCGCCTGCGCGAGTATGCGGCCGACCGCGTCGGTGCCACCCCCGGGCGGGTAGGGCGAAATCATCCGGATCGGCTTGACCGGGAAGGCTGCCTGGGCCAAGGCGAGGCCCGGTGCGAGCAGAACGGACAGCGGCAGCACAATCGAGCCCGCGCAGCGCAGCGGGCCAGTGATTGCACATGCAATACGGACAAGTGTAGAAGACATGTTGTTCCTCCAGTGACGATCAGGGGCTGGATCGATCACCGTGCTGTCGAGTCGATCGCTTGCAGGCTTCCATTTTCCCACAGGAAACATGGCCTGCGTCGGGAATCGACGGCGCAGCACCGATGAGGCGAATCGTGCCGAGCAGATCGCACAACACATGAGCCGGTTCCGGGAAGCGCAATCGAGCCGAGCTTACTCAGCCGATGAGTCGGATACTTCGCCACATCAGCCACTGAGTCGATGACCCTCCTTCACCCCTACACATGATTAGCCGGATCCGCCGTAAACCGTTGAAACGCCGGCCGCTGCACGATTCCCGAATACCAGCGCTCGATGTTCGGAAACGCCGGCCGCTCGGCCTCCAGCAGCACCCAGCGATGCACCCGGATGCCGATCGGTATATCGCCGAAGGTGAAGCGGTCACCAACGATGAACGCGCTGCGCGCCAGCTGCGCTTCGACGATTGCGAGCTTTTTCACGAACGCTGCGCGCGCTGCGGCGAGATTTGCGGCGCTGCGCTGCTCCGGTGGCAGGCGCACCAGTTCCATCACCAGTTCGTGCTGCGGTGGCAGCAGCTCGTTGTTCTCGAAATCCTGCCAGCGGGTGGCTGAGGCGAAGGTGCGCACGTCGTTGCCGTACATGGCGTGCGCTGCGTACTGCATCACCAGATAGCGGCAGATCGCGTTCGACTCCCACAGCACATAGCCGTCATCGTCGATGGTCGGGATTCGGCCGTTCGGATTCAGTGCCCGGTACTCGGGCGTGTCGACCACACCGAACGGGGTGTTGCCCCTGGCGACATGGCCGCCAGCGCCCATCACGCCGCTGGCCAGGGTGAAATCGAAGTCCAGACCGATCTCGGCCAGTGTCCACAGCACCTTCTGGGTGCGGTTCGAGGTCAGGCGTCCCCAGAGTTTCAGCATGTCGTGCTCCGAGCGTTACTAATCTACGGTCAACAGGTCAGGCGGGCGATCACCGCTCCAGCGGCGATGCGCGCATCGCGCTGAGCGTCGATCAGCCGACCGCCGAAGCCGGCCCGCACCGCACCGATGGCGAACACATCGGGCAGGGCGGTCGAGCGATCCTCGGCAGTGATGATTGCGCCGGCCGTGTCCACCGGCAATCCAGTCCAGCCGCTGTTGGGCACCAGGCCGATACACGGATAGAGTGCGCGCGCTTTAATCCGTGTCTGCGCGCCGTTCGCGCTGCCGATGCACACCGCTTCGATCCCGTCCTTGCCTTCTATCGCCAGCACTCGATGACCGAAGTGGATCTCGAGTGCGCCGTCCCGGCCGGCGAACGTCTGCTCGAACACGGTCTGCAGCGCCGGCCGCGCACGAAAAGCCTGTCCGCGATGCACCATGTGTACGGTACGCGCGTAGTGGGCAAGCACTGCCGCTTCCTGCAGCGCGCTGTCTCCTCCGCCTACCACGACCACGTCCTGACCCTTAATCAGCGGTCCGTCGCAGTCCGCGCAGTGCGACAGACCGCGATCGACGAAGCGTGCTTCCTCGGCAAGACCCAGCGCGCGCCGTGCTGCCCCGCTGGCAACGATGACCGCACGCGCGCCATGGCGCGCGGCGTCAGTGACCACCACCAGACCGCTGTCTTCGACCACGAGTCCGATCGCACGTTGCGCATGGCTGGTCACGCCGGCGTCGGCCGCTGCACTCATCTGCCCGGTGGCCAGATCGATGCCGGAGCAGGCCTCGCCGGGTTCATCCTGCCAGTCGACCAACTCGTTGATGCTGGTCACCAGGCCGCCGTAGAGCACCGGCTCGAACGTGGCCGTGCGCAGCCCGGCTTCGGCACATTGCCGCGCCGCGGTGAGGCCGGCGATGCCTTCGCCGGCGACAATCACATCCCAGTGCTCAGTGCTGGCCGCGCTCATCACCTGGGTGCTGCTTCAGTGACCAGATCGGGCAACGCCGCTCCTGCGAAATGGTCATGCCGCCTGGCCAGTAGTGGCGTCTGGCGCTGCGCGCGAATCTCGCGGGTTGACGATCCGACATGCGGCACCAGCATCACCTGCCCCATGGCCATCAGCTCGGCCGGCACCTGCGGTTCTGCCTCCAACGATTCAAGGCCAGCCCCGGCAATGGTGCCGACATTCAGCGCCTCGATCAAGGCCCACTGGTCGACGATCGCGCCACCGCTGATGTTGATCAGGTAGCCGCTCGGCCCGAGGGCGGCGAGGATGCGGCGATCCACCAGCTGCCGTGTCTGCTCAGTGTTCAAGTGGTTGATGACTTCGCGTCGTGTGCCATGCGGTGCCAGCATACCGCACCAGACGCTGATCTCGACGTTGGGCAGCCCAGGGAGGTCCGATGCGATCCGGATCACCGATCGCGCCGGTTCATCGCACTGCCGCACCGATCGCCGCCCCGGCATCGGTGGCCGTGCCGATTCCCCAGCAGGCCGCGATGATCGACGAAGCCTTCATCTGACTCAACGGCGGGCTGACCAGCGCCCTGAACTTGCCTTCGAGGTCGGCATCGCTCATCGGATGCTGCAGCGTTCCGAGGGCATGTTCAACATGACGGCTGAGCTCCCGGCCATCGCGCAGGCGGATTGTCACCTTGGCCTCGGTCCGGCGAATCGTCATGTCAACCGTGGTACTGACCCGTGAGCGCAAGTCGCGCACCTGCGCATCGTTCACGCACGCATCGCTGAATTGCGGCTCGCCGCCGGCACGGTGGATCAGCGCGGCTGCGGCCGCGTGATAGACACTGAACTTGCCTTCGAGTCCGGTCGTCGGGCGCGGCTTTGCGGTGAGCTCCATCACGAGCGGCGACACCACCAGCTCGATCGACTCCACCATCGGGGCCGACAGATCATGCTCCACCGCGAGCTGGATGCAACCGTCGATCACCCCGTGGATCACCAGGCCGCAGGCGAACGGCTTGTACATGTTCTTCGACAGTTCCCAGGTTTTACCCAGCCGCTCGGTGATCACGTCCGGATCGAACCGGGTCGACATCACCTGAGCAAATCCGCGCTTGCCCTCGATCGCCTGCTCCGAACTGGTGAAACCCTGCCTTGCCAGCAGCGCGGCCATCAGTCCGCCATGCGCGGCGCGACCAGGATGGAAGCTCTTGCACATCGAACCGAACATCTCGCGCAGCCCTGAGGACTGGGTCGCCGCGATACCCAGTGCCCAGCACATCTGCTGCTCGTTCAGGCCAAGCAGCTTGCCTGCCGCGGCCGCGGCACCGAACACACCGGCAGTGCCGGTGATATGCCAGCCAATCTCGTAGTGCTCCGGGAACACCGACAAGCCGACCCGGCATTCGACTTCGACCCCGAGCACGAACGCGTGCAGCAGCCGCTCGCCACTGACCGGGAAAGACTCCGCAAGCGCGAGCAGTGCCGGCCATACCGGCGCGCTCGGGTGTACTGCGCGCGCATGCGTGTCGTCGTAGTCGAGCACGTGGGAACTGATGCCGTTGAGCAGTGCGGCATGCAGCATGTCGACTCGCTCGCTGCGGCCGAACAGGGTGGCTACTTCGGGTCCGAAGCAGGGGGCTAACGCGCGCACAGCCGCGTCCACCGTTTCTGTGCGCGCGCTGCCGATCGCGCAGCCCATCCAGTTGAGCAGGGCCCGCTTTGCTTCGTGATAGAGCGCCGGTGGCACGGCCTGCAGCGGACAGTCGACGACGAATCGGGCGAGCGTTCGGGTTACTTCGGGCATCGCGTTTGCTCCTTGGTCGCTGTGTCTCGAGGCGATGCAATGGCATCCATGGCGGGCCCGATCCGGGGCACGCTGCAGGTGCTGAGCGATCTCATCTTGAAGTACGGAATCCGGGGGCCGATGATGTGGTCGAATTGATTGCCTTCATGCCCGACAAGGAACTGGAGATCGAGAAGCTTACCGGCGCGCAGGCGGGTTCAATACACGCAGGCCTCGGCCAGGTCTGCGTGTATGGCGAGCCGCGCACCCACTGGCCAGCGGTCCAGGGCAGCGAAGCCCGGTTCGCGCAGCCGCAGAAGCCAGCCGTTGTCGGCCTGCACGATCAGATCGACATGGGTCCCCTGATACACCTGCGCCTGCACCTGACCCGTGCCGAGATTGGCTTCAGCACTGCCGGCAGGAACTGCGCGCAGCGCCTCCGGACGCAGGTAGAGCATCGACTCGGTCGCTGCGCCGGCCGGCGCCTGTGCTGTGGGCACCTTGACCTGTACCGGCCCGCATTCGAGCACTGCCCGATCGCCTTCGATACGGCGGGTACAGGCGAGGCGGTTGATCTCGCCGATGAACGAGGCGACGAAACTGTTGGCCGGTCGCCGATACAGGTCGATCGGTTCGGAGAACTGCTGTACCTGGCCTTGGGCCATCACCGCGATCCGGTCGGACATCGACAGTGCCTCGGACTGATCATGGGTGATGAAGATCGTGGTTATACCGACCTGGCGCTGGATGGTCTTCAGTTCGACCTGCATCTCGGCGCGCAGGTTCTTGTCGATTGCCGAGAATGGTTCATCGAGCAGGATCAGCTGCGGTCGGATCACCAGCGCGCGTGCGAGTGCGATGCGCTGCTGCTGTCCGCCGGAGAGTTGGCGCGGGCGCCGCTCGCCCATCTGCGGCAGACGCACCATCTCCAGCGCTTCCTGCACCCGCCGGGCGATCTCCGGCCTGGTCACCTTGCGCATCTTCAGGCCGAAGGCGACATTCTCGGCGACGCTCATGTGCGGAAAAAGGGCGTAGTTCTGGAACACCACGCCGATGTTGCGTTCGAACGCAGACAAGCCGCTGATCGGTGCGCCGTCGACGAAGATCTCGCCCGACTCGGGGGTGAGAAAGCCGGCGATCAGATTGAGCAGCGTGGTCTTGCCGCATCCGGAAGGCCCGAGCAGCGTGACGAACTCGCCACGCCTGACCTCGAGCGATACATTGTCGACTGCGCGCGCAGTGCCGAATGTTCTGACGACCTTCTCGATCGATAAAGCAATGTCGTTGACCGGGGCTGCAGCGGATTCACTCATCGGTGCGACTCGATCGAAAGGATCCGGTCCAGGCCGAGGAACCGGTTGGCGATGATCAGGAACAGAGCGGTGGCCAGGATCAGCAGCGCCGACAGCGCGGCCATCGTCGGGTCGGCATACTCGCGCACATAGTTGTACATCGCCACCGGCAGCGTCTGCGTCGTGTTGTTGGTTACGAACAGGGTGGCGGTGAACTCGTTGAACGACAGAATAAAGGCAAACAGCCAGCCGCCGGCAAGACCCGGTGCCAGCAGCGGCAGATGGATACGCAGGAACACGGTCAGCGGGGGTGCACCCAGGCTGGCGGCCGCGCGCTCGAGCATCGGGTCGATATTCTTCAGCGATACATAGACGCTGCGCATCACGAAGGGCACCACCAGAATCAGATGACACAGCACGACCACGCTGTAGCCGCGCGCCAGCCCGAATGTCGAGGCGAGCAACAGCAGGCCCACGCCCAGCGTGAAATGCGGGATCACCAGCGGCGAGAGCAGGATCGCCTCCAGCAGTGCGCGACCCTTGAATGCAAAACGATCGATCGCGTAGGCGGCAAGCGTGCCGACCGCCACCGAGAGCAGCGAGGCCCAGGCGCTGACATACAGGCCGTTGACCATGCCCTTGCGGAAATCCGGATAGGTGAGCGCGCGTTCGAACCAGCGCAGCGACCAGGCATCTGGCGGGAACATCATGATCGACTTCTCGCCGAAGGCGACAATAACGACGACCACCGAGGGCAGGGTGACGAAGGCGAGCGCGACGGCCACCAGCGCGATGAACGCCGGTTTGGCGATGCGGTCGGCCATGGTCATGAGGGCTGCTTCATCGGGTCGGCCTCATCCGGTGAACCCCTTGCGTTCGAGCCGCTTGAGGCACAGCCCGAGCAGTCCGAGCACAGCCATGATCAGCAGCAGCGAAACCATGCTCAGCGTGGCGGCGAACGGGAAGTTGAAGCTGGCAAAGCCCAGGTGATAGACCATGTTGGACACCATGTTCACCTTGCCACCCCCGACCAGCTGCGGTGTGGCGAAGGCCGACATCGTCCAGGCGAAGATGGTGACCGTCCCGGACAGGATGCCTGGCATCGAAAGCGGCAGGGTCACCTTCCATAGCACAGCCAATGGGCCTGCGCCCAGGCTTTCAGCGGCCTTCTCGTAGTCGGTATTGATGTGCGAGATCGCCGCAGCGAGAATGACCACGATCACTGGCAGTGAGTACTGCACCAGCGCCGCGATCACCGCGGTCTGGGTGAACAGCAGGGCGAACGGCCGCTCGATCACGCCCAGGCCGAGCAACGTGCCGTTGATGAAGCCGCGCGTGCCCAGCACGATCAGCCAGGAATAGGTGCGCACGATGTCGCCGGTGAACATCGGGATGATCACCGCGATCAGGATCGCCGCCTTGAGCGAGCGCGACCGGCAGCGCACCAGGGCGAGTGCCAGCGGATAGCCGAGGAGCAACGAACAAAGCGCCGTCCACGCCGAGATGGTCAGGGTGTCGAAGAACACCCGCAGGTAGAGCCACTTGCCCAGATCGGCGAAGTTCTCCAGCGTGACGCCACCGACCTCGAGCGTGCCCGGCAGATGCTCGCGGAAGCTGTACTGGAACAACATCGCGAGGGCTGCGATCAGCAGCATCGCCACCAGCGCAGCCGGAGCGATGAACCAGGGCAGCAGTGTAGGGCGCGCGGTGTCGTTCATCGGTTCGGCAGCTGAAGTCGGTTCGCCGGTGCCCACTTGCGTGGCACCGGCACCGGCAGTGACCCGAAGGTCACCACCTGCAGTCGATGCAGCCGCCGTTGATCACTTGGCGCCGGCGACCACGTTCTCGATGTACCACTTGCGCCAATCGCCGAGCAGCTCGGCGCGCTGCTGGTGGTCGATCACCATCGCCTGCTTGCGCCACTGCTCGGAGGTGGTGAAGAAGCCGGGCAGGATTGACACCTTGGGATCGATCTTGGTCTCGGTGACTGTCGGACCCATGCGCTGGCGGTTGGAGATTTCCGTTTGCACTGCCGGATCGAGTGCGATGTTCATGAACCGGTAGGCGAGTTCCAGGTTGCGCGTGCCGCGGTTGATGCCCACGGTGTCCAGGCCGAGCACCGCGCCCTCCTTCGGGATGATCAGGTCGACCTTCACACCCTGCGACATCATGTGATACGCGTTGCCCGACAGGATCACCTGGATCGGCGTGGTGCCCTCGCCGATCATCTGCTGACTGGTGGCGTCATTGGTGTAGTGCGCACGGATGTTGGGGCGCAGGTCGAGCAGGCGCTTTTGTCCCATCGTCCACTCCTTGGGGGTCTTGCCGCCGGACAGGACGGTCGAGGCAAAGATGATGTGGCTCGGATCGAAGTCGGGCAGACCGATCATGTTCTTGAACTTGGGGTTCCACAGATCGGCCCAGGAGGTGATTGTCGCGCCACCCAACAGGTCCGGGCGCACGCCGATCGTATACACATAGGACCAGGTTCCAAGATGGAACGGGCTCACCACAGCCTCGGGGAACAGCCGCTTGGCATTGGGTACCTTTGCCAGTTCGAGTTTCTCGTACAGCCCCGAGTTCGCATACAGCCAGCCCACATGCGAGGTGGTGAAGATGATGTCGGTCTCGGGCTTGTCCTTGGAGGCTTGGGCCCGGGTCAAGCGGTCGATGGTGCCGCCGGTGACATACTCGACCTGCACCCCGGTCTCGGCGGTGAAGCGTTTGCCGATGATGTCGGCCACGAAATCGCGCCAGCTGCCGCCCCAGACCGAGACGCGCAGCGGTTCCTTGCTTTGCGCGACGGCATCGGTGAGGGTGAAGCTGCTGGTGAGCGTGGTAGCGGTGGCAGCGGCCAGGGCGAGCAGCGTTTTTCTCTTGTTCATGTGATTCTCCAAGGCTGGGGATGCAAGGTCAAAATCGGCACTTCGCCGGCGATAACGACAGGTCAAGCCGCCGCTGTACTGGAAACAGTAGATGAAGCGATCAGGTCGGGCCAGCCACCGAAGCCCCGGCGATGACCAGAGCCATCGGTGGCGCGCGCATGCGTGCATGACGCAGCGTACTGTTCGGGCGGATGGCCATAGCCATCATCGCATTCAACGTGTGCCCCGCCGACGCGCCACACTGCGCGCGGCGTCTGTCTTGCGGGCGGCGGGGCGCTTGCGCGGAGTCGATGCGGTCTTCTCTACGGCCGCCTTCGCGCGTCTGGCTGGGGCAGCCAGAGCCGCCTCCGGCACCACGGCAAACACATCGATCTCCATCAGCAACTCCGGCCTGGCCAGTCCCTGCACGATGATGCCGGTGGACACCGGATGCACACCCTTCAACCACTTTCCGACGACGCGGTACACCGCTTCCCGATGCGCGCGATCGGTGACATAGATGACGATCTTGCAGATGTCGTCCAGACACGAGCCGGCTTCTTCGAGCAACTGCTTCAGGCAACGCATCGCGTTCTCGGTCTGAGCTCCCGGATCGTTGATGCCGTGGATCTTGCCCGTTAGATCCATAGCAGTCTGACCACGCACGAAAACGAGGTTCCCGGCGCGCACCACCATCGACAGGTCATTGGAGATGTCCTGGCCTTTCCAGACATTGCGGGTGTTGAATTTGCGCAGACGCAAGTGGGGCATGGTCGTGGCTCAGGCTGTCAGTGGTTTGAAGCGCGCAACTGAAGGGACAAGAAACGACGCGGGACCTTGCCCGCGCGGGGACCGGAAAAAGCAAATACTGCGCCACATGGGAAAGTTCGTCATGCGGGCAAGGCCTCCAATGGCCAGCCCGATCGTCCCGACACCTTCCCTTCGCGTTTGAGCGCAAGCAGTTCGTCGGCTGTGCGGTAGCCTTCGCCTGACACTACCCCGCCGCGCACGGCGCCACAGTGAGTGGCACCCCACAGCTCGGCGAAGCCGGTGGGCAGCGTTCTGGACAGGGGGCTGGACAGCCACAGGCGGTAGAGCATGCGCTTCTTCTGCGGCGCATCGAAGTCGTCAATCGTCGTGCGCGCATGCCAGGTCAGGTGGTTATTGAGCAGCTGCAGATCGCCCGGCTGCATACGCGTCTGGAAGCAATCGCGGTCTGCCGCTGCGATCACCTGATCCAGCGCGTCTACATGCGCCGCGGTCAGACCCGGCACCTCCGGGAACTGCTGCGCGGATTCGATGTACGAGCGTGAATACTGGCTGGTGAAGCGCTCATTGAATACAGCGAAGATCGGATTGCGGTAGTAGGGTAGTTCGCCTGGCCCTTGCTCCCCCTGGCGGCTGTGAAACCAGTCGTCGAACAGCAGTTCGAGCGCCTGCGGCGATTGCTGCAGCAACTGGTTGTGCAGAAACGGTGTGCTTGCGATGCGTGACTCGCCGCCGCTGCGGCATTGCCGCACACACAGCAGCGCGACCAGGTCGCAGCGATCGGTGTGAAAGCGCAGCGAAACCCCAGTTCGATAGCCGCGCGAACTGGACTGTCCAAGCTGCTCGCCGTAGTCGCGCACCTCGCCGAGCAGCTCGCCGTACCTGCTTTGCGACACCGCGGTGCCCAGGTGCAGACCGATGCCCCACAGGGCAACCATGGCACTGGTGGCGTCGAGCTGCTCGACTGGAAGGTTGCGCAAGGTGACGAAGCCCGAGCCATTCTCCAGCGTCCGAGCGACGCGTGCCAGTCGCCTGGACAGCAGCGGCAGCGCGAAACGCTCCTTGTTCAGCTCGAGCCAGGACGAACTGCCATCGGCGACCTGTTGCACGGCATGCATCAGTTCGGCGACTTCCGCATCCTCCAGTGCCTCGATCCAGTCGGTGCGCTGAGCCATCTGCTCGCCTGACCAGACGCTCGGACCTGCCAAGGGTGTACGCATCGCCGGCCGGCCTCGCTCAGTCGATCTTGATGCCGCGCTCGCGCACTACCCGCGACCAGCGCTCGACCTCGGCCTTGACGAAGCCAGGCAGCGTGTCGGGGTTGAGCGTTGCATCTGGCGTGAGCCCGAGCTGGGTGAGCCGTGCGCGTGTCTCCGCTCGGGCAATCCCCTTCTGCATGGCCGCGCTCAGGGTCGCGACGACCTCGGGCGGCAGTTTCGCTGGCGCAGTCAATGCGAACCAGGCTGAGGCGATCACCTGTGGGAAGCCCTGTTCAGCGAACGTCGGCGCCTCCGGCAGTGATTCAAGGCGTGTACTGGCCGCGACCCCAAGCAGGCGCAACTTGCCGCCACGGACCATTTCCGCGTGCGAGGAGATCACATCGCTGATCGCCTGAATCTGCCCCCCGAGAAGATCGGCCTGCGCCGGGGCCGAGCCCTTGTAAGGAATATGCTGCATCGAGAACCCGAGCACCGATTGCATGAACTCACCGGTGAGATGACCAAGCCCACCTGGCCCCCCGGAGCCGTAGTTGAGTGACCCAGGCCTGGCGCGCGCTGCAGCGAGAAATTCCGCGAAGCTTTTCCACGGTGCGTTGGCATTGACCAGCAGACCGATTGGCCCGCGTCCGATCAACGCGATATGAGAAAAGTCGGTCACCGGGTTGTACGGCACGTTGGCCCAAAGCGCCGGTCCGGCGGCGTGGGCGGCTGAACTGGTGACCAGCAAGGTGTAGCCATCGGGGGTGGCACGCGCGACGGAATCGGTGCCTGTCATGCCGCCCGCACCAGCGCGGTTCTCGACCAGGAACGGGCGACCCAGCGCATCCTCCAGTTGCTGTGCCGCGAGACGGGCGACGATATCTGCCGGGCCTCCGGCGGCAAAGGCGACCACCACGCGCACTGGCTTGGCCGGGTAGGCCTGAGCGAGCGCGTCCCGGTCAATACCGCCCGCGGCGAGGAATGCGAGCACCAGCAGCCGTGAGGTCGCCCCGCGGCGCCCTGCGCCTCGGCACCCCGCCGTCGCCCCGGGGGCGCGCTGCAGCGAGCGCATGCGCCAGGTCATGCAGCGCTCTTCACCGGCATCGCCATCCGCTTGGCGTCGACGCGGTCCGACAGGTCAGCGCACTTCTTCACCAGATCGAGCGGACCGCTGAAGTCGAACGACTTGTAGAGCGCGTGCAGACGATTGAAGCGCGGCGCCTTCACGTCCACGATCGGCTTGCACGCCGGGTGCGTGGTGACCTCCTTGACCTGCTCGCCGTCCATCCAGATCTCACGGCCCTTCTGCAGGCCGTCCTTGTACTGCTGACCGGTGCGCAACATGAGCTGACTCCGTCTGCGAATGAGGAAAGATTACCTGAATCCGAACAGTAGAGCCTGCGATACCGAACTGGTTGGTGCGCGCGCAGCGGGCGATCAGCGAGACGGTCATGATCAGAGATCGAGCTTGATGCCGGTCTTGCGGATGAGCTCGCCCCAGCGCTGGTAGTCGCGCTTGAGCCATGCGCCCGCCTCATCCGGTGAGGCGCCGGTGACGGCTTCAGCCGCCGAGGCAAATACCGACCATCAGCCGCTTGGCCTGAACGATCACCTGCGCCCGAAGATCTTCATAGCGTAGCGCTGCGGCGTAGCTGCTCAACTGCTCGACGATGGTCGACATGAGCAGCGGCCTCCGTGAGGTGTTGATGCATGCGCGGCCCGTTGACGATGCGCCCCCGAGTATATTGAACGCGGACCAAGCTGCTGCCGAGGCTCAGTCAGCCCTGATGTTCGCTGACTTGATGAGCTTGGCGTACTCGGCGATTTCGTTTCGGATCAACGCCGCGAGCTCCTGCGGCGTGGAGCTGACCGCCTCGACGCCGAGGACGGACAGCCGCTCGCGCACATCGGGCAGCTTCAGGCTGGCCACCACGGCCTCGTTCAGACGCGCGATGACCGCCGGCGGTGTGCGCGCCGGCGCCAGCAGTCCCCACCAGCTGATCAGCTCGAAGCCCTTGAGGGTCTCGGTCACGGTCGGCGTGTCTGGCAGGAAACTCGACGGGCGGCTGCCAGTGGTGGCGATCGGGCGCAGGCGTCCGGCGCGCACCTGCGCCAGCGCGGGACCCATGTCGGAGAAGATCACCTGAATGTTGCCGGAGACCGCGTCTGCCAGGGCCGGCGTCACCGCCTTGTAGGGCACATGCACCATATCGACGCCGGTGCGGAACTTGAACAGCTCGGCAGCCAGATGCGCGATCGAGCCCGTGCCGGAGGAGCCATAGTTGACCTTGCCGCCCTGCGCCTTCACGAACGCGGCCAGTTCCTTGATCGAGTTGACCGGCAGCGCCGGGTTGACCACCACCAGCTGCGGTGCGCGCGCGACCATCGAGATCGGGGCGAAATCGCGCTGCGAGTCATACTTGACCTTGATCAGCAGCGGATTGGTCGAGATCGGCCCGACATTGCCGACCAGAATCGTGTAGCCATCGGCCACCGCAGCAGCGGCAATCTCGGTGCCAAGGCTGCCGCCCGCGCCCGGACGAACATCGGCGATCACCGGCTGGCCCCAGGCCTCGGTCAGTTTCTGGCCGATCACCCGCGCGATGGTGTCCGAGGTGCCACCGGCGACGAACGGCACGATCATACGGATCGGCTTGTTGGGCCATTCCTTCGCGGGCCCCTGGGCCGAGACGCCCTGCGCCACCACCCCGGTGGCAAGCGAGCACAACGTGACGACAAATTTGTAAGGCGACATTGCGTTCTCCTGATTTCCCACAGGAGAAGCAAGGATCAGACCATGTCAGCGTTCCAAGCCGTCCGACGCTCCCGCTCGGTGAACGTGCCGCAGCGACCGTGCCGCAGCGACCGTGCCGCGGCGAAAGTGCTTCAGCGAAAGTGCTTCAGCGCGAACTGCTGCTGCTGGTCGTAGATCTTGCCTGTGCCGGCGACGGCGGTCGGGTAGGGCATCTTCACAAACACCGGTTCCAGCCTGGGTTGATTCGACGCGTGGCCGCGCACAATGCGCGAATCGAACTCGGCATAGTCGACGCCATAGAACAACGGCCAGGCATCGGCAGCGGCATACTCGAAGAACAGGATGCGCCGAACGCTCTGGCCTCGATTGAATCCCGAGCCATGAACGGTCATCGGCGTATGCACGGTTACGGTGCCGGCCGGGCCGGGCAGTTCGACTGCGGTGTTCAGGTCCAGACTCGCCGGATCGATCGCCCCGAAGAACAAGCCGTCATGATGGTGATCGTGGAGCATGCCCAGCTGCGATCCGGGCAGCATCAGCATCGGCCCTTTCTCGGTCGGGCAATCGTCGATGAACACCGACACGATGGCCAGTGATCGATTGCTGTGCGGAATGAATGCCCAGTCCTGGTGCCACTCGAGCGGCGAGCCTACCCCGGGTGCCTTCACATTGATCTTCGAGTGATGCAAGCGGATATCCGGACCGAGCAGTGGCTCGACCAAATCGAGGATTGCCGGCTGGCGCGCCAGTTCCATGTAGAACGGCGCATAGGCCGTCGGCTTGCGCAGTCGCTGCACCACCTTCGGTGTGCCGTCGGGGACCGGCTCGTAGTCGAACAGCGGCGAGGCCTC
>JBBRCD010000086.1:0-18246 GCA_038205245.1 Burkholderiales bacterium | reverse complement strand
CGGTGATCGACCCGGAGTGTGAGCGGGTCTATCCGGGCGTGCGAACCGGATATGTCCGGCTTCATCTGCACGATGGTCGGGTGTTCGAACAGCGCGTAGTGTCGCCGCGCGGGGAGAAAGAAAACCCGATGACCGATGATGACCTGATCGCCAAGTTTACCTCCAACTGTACGCCGCTCATCGGCAGCGCACGTGCGGTGTCGATACTCCGGGAAGTCTGGCGCATGGGCGACGGCGCGGACATGGCCACGTTCAATGAGTGGTCCGCATGAGGCGCGCACGTCTCCGCGCCGCGGGGCGGGAAGCCGCGGGCTCGCGCTGCATTCAGGCCGGCTGCAGCTCCACCTTCTGCCTCCCCTGCGGCCGCAGGCACCAGATCGCCAGTGCGGCCGGCACCGCGAGCAGCGCGAACGCGATGTTGTAGCTCTGCGTGAAGCCATAGATCAGCGCGAACGCCGCCGGCCCGGACAGCTTGCCGAGGTTCACATAGAGCAGCGTGCCGCTCATCACGGCCGCCACCCTGCCCTGGCCGGCGAGATGCCCGACCTCGGCCATCAGGATGCCTGCCCATGCGCCCGAGGTAACCCCGAACGCGGCAAACAACAGATAGACGACCGCGGTCGGCAACCCCGGTGTCAGCCAGAGGAAGCCGATGCTCAGCACCAGCATCGCCCAGGCCAACCAGCGCAGCACGCGCACCGCGCTGCCGATGCGATCGGCGATCCAGCCGGCGAGCATCCGGCCCATTGCGTTGGTCACCTGCACCACCATCAGCACCAGCCCGGCAGCGATCAGGCTCATGTCGAGCACGGCGACACAGGCGACCACCGCGAAGGTCGACAGGCAGAACTGCGCCCAGCAGAACGACATGCCCGCGAGCGACAGGCGGCGCAGCCGCGGGTCCTCCCAGTTGGTCCGTAAACCGTCGAGCGGGCTGCGCGCCAGCACGTGCTGTGCCGGGTCGCGATCGTCGTCCCAATGCGCGCGGCCGCGATGCAGGAGTACGACGGCGGCGGCGAGCAACCCGATCGCCAGCAGGAACGCGACCCGCCAGCCGAAGGTGACCGCCACCAACGGCCCGCCGATCGCGGCAAGTGCGCCGCCGAGCGGTACGCTGGTCTGCTGGATGGAAAACACCAGGTTGCGTCGCGCCGGCGGCGCGAAACGCACCAGCAGCGCCGAGGCCGCGGGCGCCAGCATGCCGAAGCCCAGGCCGATCACCAGGGCGCCAGGCACCACGAAGACGATCGACGGCAGCAGCATCAGCAGCACGCCGACGCCGACCAGCCCGTGCCCGATCTGTGAGGTGCGACTCCCACCCACCCGGCGGCTCAGATTGCTCACCGTTACCAGCGAGGTGATCAGGCCGACGCCCACGATCGTGATGTAGTAGCCGACCAGCGACGGGTCGACGCCGTATTCGAGCGCGACCAGCGGCGCCACCGCCGGTAGCACCATCAGCGCACTGGTGGCCATCGCGTGGCTGAAGGTGAGGGTGAAGACGAGATAGGCGACGGAGGTCGCGCCCGCCTGCAAGCTCGAAGTCATCGGTGAGACGGCCCTGATCTGAAGGCCTGCCGCCGGGGCGGAATCCACCGGCCGCAGGGAGAAGGCGCGACTATGTCACATCCCGATCAGTGCCGAGCGGCGTCATCGGCCCGCAGGCTGACCAACATCGCGCACGACCCTGCCGGCCGGCCGGAAGCCGCGCTGGAGGCACTCCGGGTCAAAGGAGCGGTATGTTCAGCTTGCGGATGAGCGTGTCCCACTTGTCGCGCCCTTCGCGCATGAAGCGCGCGAACGCTTCTGGCGTGCTGCCCATCACCTCGGCGCCCTGGGCGCTCATCTTCTCGCCGACCTCGGGCACTGCGAGCACGCTCGCGATTTCCTTGTGCAGCCGCGAGACCAGCGGCGCGGGCGTACTCGCCGGCACCAGGACGCCGTACCAGCCGCTGGCTTCGTAGCCGGGCAGGAACTCCGCCATCGCCGGTACATCGGGCAGCGCTGCCGAGCGCTTCGCACCGCTGACCGCGAGCGCCTTGACCCGCCCCGAGCGCACATGCGGCAGCACCGCGGCGAGGCTCGGATAGTTGAGCAGCACGTCCCCGCTCATCACGTCGGTGAGCGCCTGCGTGCTCGACTTGTACGGAATCTCGGCAATGTCCACTTTCGCCATCGCCTTGAACAGCTCGGTGTTCAGGTGGCTCGCGCTGCCCTTGCCCGAATGCGAGTAGCTCAACGCGCCCGGCCGGGATGCGGCAAGCTTGATCAGGTCGCGCACATTGCGTACCGGCAGCACTGGATGCACGACCAGCACATTGGGCACCAAGGCGACGAGCGTCACCGGTGCGAAATCGCGGGTGACATCGTAGGGCAGCTTCATGTACATACTCTGGCTGATGATCACGCCGGTGGAGGCGAACATCATCGTGTGGCCATCGCCCGGCGCGCGGGCTACTGCAGCCGCGGCGATGGTGCTGCTCGCCCCCGGGATGTTCTCGACGACCACCTGCTGGCCCCAGCGCTCCCCGAGCCGCTGCGCGAGCAGCCGCCCGAGGATATCGACCGTGGTGCCCGGCGTGAACCCGACCACCATGCGCACCGGCTTGGCCGGGAAGTCCTGGGCAAGCCCGCTGGCCGGCACCAGCATTGGCAACGACATGCCCAGGGTGCAGACGGCAAGGGCTGCGGGAACGCCATTTCGGCTGCGGCTTCGCATGAGGGTCTCCACGGATGACGGGTTCGGGGTCCGGACCGGTCGACGATCCGGAACGCAACCGGCGTGATTCGGCGCGATTGCATTACAGTAGTTGCAGGCAGGGCATTGAGCCCTGACTCACGCCGCACCATGCCGCGTATTCTTTCACCTGTCTGGCTTGTTGAGAAGCCGATCCGGTAATCCGCACCACCCTGGAGGTTGTCCGATGCCCTCTACCGAGACCCCGCCGCGGCCAAGCTGGCGCCCCACCGTGATCGGCAAGCACTATGCGGTCGCCTGTGGCCACTATCTCGCTGCGAACGCTGCCGCGCGCATCCTCGAGCGCGGCGGCAACGCAGTGGACGCCGGCGTGGCCGCCTCGATGGCACTGGCCGTGCTGCAGCCGGACGTGGTGAGCTTCTCCGGCGTGGCGCCGACGCTGGTCTATCGTCGTGCCGACCGCTCGGTGCACAGCCTGGCTGGCCTGGGCTGGTGGCCACAAGCCACCGACGTCGCGCGGCTGCGCAGCGAAGGCGGCGGCGTGGTTCCGGAAGGCCTGCTGCGCACGGTGATGCCCGCGGCCCCCGCCACCCACATCGCGGCGCTGCTGAACTTCGGCACCCTCGGCTTCGAGGAGACCGCGGCGGCGGCCCACGAGATCGCGCGCGACGGCTTCGCCGCCTATCCGGTGTTCGTGCGGCACCTGGAGAAGTTCGAAGCGAAGTACCGCCGCTGGCCGTCCAGCGCCGAGGTCTACCTGCCAGAGGGACGCCCGCCCAGGGTCGGCGAAATCTTCCGCCAGCCGCAGCTCGCCCGGTCGATCGAAGGGATGATGCAGGCTGAACGCAATGCACCGGGTGGCCGCGTCGAGAAACTGCGCGCCGCGCGCGACTTCTACTACAAGGGCCCGATCGCCGACGGCATCGCTGCATTCCACCGAGAGCAGCGCGGTTTCGTCACCCGAGAAGACCTCGCCGCGTTCGAGGTGCCGGTCGAGCCTGCCATCCACTGTACGTTCAGGGGTCAGCAGGTCTACAGCTGCGACGTGTGGTGCCAGGGCATCTCGCTGCTGCAAGCGTTGAAGATCATCGAACACGACGACCTCGGCGCGCTGGGCCACAACACACCAGCCTACGTACACCTTCTCGGCGAGGCGCTGACGCTCGCCTTTGCCGACCGCGAGGGCTATGTCGGCGACCCGCGGTTCGTGCACGTGCCGGTAGCCGGAATGCTGGCCGAGAGCTATGCGCGTACCCAGCGCAGCCGCATCGACGTGGCACGGGCTTTCGGCGGGCTGCCCCCGCCCGGCACGCCGCCCGGGGCCGAGCGCGCCGGGTTCCTCGCCGACCTTTCGTCCTATCCGGTCGCCGCACCCGGGGCGGCGCTGGACACGATTTACTGCTGTGTAGTCGACCGCGACGGCAATGCCTATTCGGCGACACTGTCGGACAACGCGCGCGACACGCCGGTGATTCCATCGCTGGGCGGCAACATCTCCTCGCGCGGTGCGCAGGGACGGCTCGAACCAGGCCATCCGAGCGAGGTCCGGCCCGGCAAACGCCCGCGACTGACGCCGACCCCCGCCCTCGCACTGCGCGAGGGCGAATTCGCGATGGGCTTCGGCACCCCGGGCGGCGACGTACAGACACAGGCGATGCTGCAGGTGTTCCTGAACATCACCGAGTTCGGCATGGCCGTGCAGGAAGCGGTCGAGGCGCCGCGCTTCGGCAGCTTCCTCGCACCGAGCTCGTTCTCCCCGCACGGTATCGGGACCTTCAACCTGGAGGGCCGCTTCCCGGCGTCGATGTTTGCAGCCCTGCAGCAACTGGGCCAGCCGGTACATGCCTGGCCCGACCTGACCCCGGCTGCCGGCGCGGTCTGCGCAATCCGCCGCGATCCGCAGACCGGCTGGCTGCACGCCGGCGCCGACCCGCGCCGCGAAGCCTACGCATTGGCCTGGTAGCTGGGGGCGCGCTCCCCCTCGGAGACAAAGATGAGGTCCCACTTCTTGCTGGAACGACTCTGAGAAGCGCCATTCGGGCTGTCGAACTCCACCGGGGCACGTTTAGCCGCACGCACGCTGCCGTCGTAACCTGCTTGCCGTACTCCCTCGGCTCGATGTCGAGAACACGATCGGCAGAATAGTGTGTCCCGCATCTGCTCTCCCTTGGCGCTGGCTGCGCACCTGTCGTTGGAGATGATCGGCTTTGCTGCCCCGCGCCTGATGCCGTTTGCGACGGCTGGTGTGATCGTATTGCGGGTCGGCCACCGTGCGCGTGGTGATGCTCGGATAGGCGCCTGATACCAATTCACCGCCCCGGCACGTTCGGTCGACACCGCGCAGGCGCTCACATCGTATTGCCCGGTCGCCAGCCGCACACCGCGCTCGTCAGTGAGGCCGCTTAGCGCATCGCGTAGCGCCGCGTCTGCGGTGTGGGCGGCGTCGCCGGATCTGGCGATCAAACACGCCGCCGAGGCGGCCGCGCCGCAGTGCCTCCAGTTGCTGCGGTCGGCTATCAAATCGATGTCGGTGTAGGGTAAGTCGGCGGGTCAGTCGCCGGGTCAGTCGTTCAGCCCGAGCTTGCGTTCACTGATCAGCTGCTCCCACTTCTTTCGCTCTGCTGACAGGAAGGTGGTGAACTGCGCGCGTGACTTGGACTCGACCGCCACACCTTGCGCCTGCAGCTTCGCGCTGATCGCCGGATCGCGAACCAGCCGGTCGACCTCTTCTGCAAACAGGGTGGCGGTTGCCTCGGGGATCTTTGCTGGAGCGAGCAGCCCGACCCAGTTGTCGACCTCGTAGCCAGTGAAACCGATCTCGTGTGCGGTGCGCACATCGGGCAGCACGGCCGAGCGCTGCAGATGGGAGTTCGCCAGCGGCACCAGCCGGCCGCCCTGCACCTGTGGCAGCGCGACGCTGATCGGCAGCCAGCCGGCGATCACCTGGCCGCCGATCAGCGCGGCCACCATGTCGCCGACCGCCTTGTACGGAATATGGGTGAGGTCGACGCGCGCGACCTGCTCGAACAGCGCCATGCTCATGTGATGCGGCGCGCCGACGCCGGTCGAACCGAAGTCCAGCTTGCCTGGGTTCGCGCGAGCGAGCGCCACGAACTCCTCGCAGGTCTTCGGCCCCGCCTTGTGGGTGACCAGGATCATCGAGCCGCTGCCGATGAAGGCGATCGGGGTGAAGTCGTTGACCGGGTTGAATGGCAGCTTGCGGTACATCAACGGAGACACCACGAAAGCGAACGCGCTCATCAGCAGCTGGCTGCCGTCGGTGGGACCGGTGGCGACCAGCCGGGCGCCGATGTTGCCGCTGGCGCCCGGGCGATTGTCGACGATCACGTTGCGCGCGATTCGCTTGCCCAGTGGCTCGGCGAGCAGCCTTGCCACGATATCCGGGGTCGAGCCCGGACCGAACGGGATGATGATCGAGACGTTGCCGGCGGGGCCAGTGGTGCCAATGGTGCCGGCAACGCTCTGGGCCCAGGCCGGGATGGCCACCAGCGATGTCGCACCGGCTGCTGCGCGCAGCGCTGACCGCCGTAACGACGAGAACTGTGTGTCGGGCATGGGGCTGCGTCCTCCTGTGAACGGTGACGGCTGCGCGGGCCCGGCTTCCAATCCCCGGTCGCGCTGCAGAAGCATGACGGGTGTGGCGTTAGGCCGCCATCTTCAACGTGTAGCCGGCACTCATCAGCGCCTCGTCGATGCGACTGGCGACCTCGGCCGAGGGCATGCGGGTCGGCCGGCGCACCGCTGGCGAACTGAACAGGCCGGCGCGGTACATGGCGTACTTCATCCGGGCGTGCGCGTCACCGGTCGGCTCGCCGAAGCCGTAGACGATGTCCTTGAGCGGATTGATCTCGTCCTGAAGCCGCATCGCTGTGCGCATGTCGCCGCCCTGAACCGCTGCGAACAGGGCGACGATCTTCTCCGGGATGAACGAGCCGAAGCCGACCAGCGCACCGTCGACCCCCTGCACCATCGAGGCAAGCAGGTACTCGTCATGGCAGGTGAGGATCGCCTTCTCTGGCGCGGCGGCCCGGATCGAGCGGATGTCCACCGCGTACTTGTTCATGTCGCGGGTGCCGACCTTGAACGCCTTGACCCACGGCATGCGGGCGAGTTCGGCCAGCAGGGTGTGCGAGTAGGTCGCGCGGGTCCAGGACGGATAGACGTGCACGATGAGGTCCAGGCCGCTCGTCCTGCCGACATGATCGAAGTAGTCGATCACGTTCTCCGGCTGCATGCCGAAGCGCAGCCAGCAGTGGGGCGGCATCACCAGCAGGGCCGAGGCACCGGCTTCGCGCGCCAGGCCGCCATGCTCTTCTGCTTCGCCGAACCCCTCGACGCAAAGGCCGGAGACGACCGGCAGCTTGCCGCCCACCTGATCGGCGACGATCCGGGTGACCTCTGCGCGCTCGCGCGCATCGAGCGCGAACACCTCTCCGGTGTGGCCGTTGGTGGTGAGCCCGCCGATGCCTTGCACCGCGGCGAGCCTGGAGGTGAACGCACGCAGAGCAGGCTCATCGATCGACTCGTCGGCATGGAAAGGAACCTGCATCGCGGGAAGGATGCCCTTGTAGGACCAGCTCATCGTTGCTTCTCCGGTGTGGGGTTGGGGGTGCGGTGTGCGAGATCGCAGGCCTTCCATGGTGGACTTCCTCGAGCTTTGGCGGAATACTCACATCTGTAAATCCAGATATGCGCAGAACGTCATGTCAAGGCAACGTCCCAGCTCCGCCTTTCCGCCCGCCGCGCTGGAGCTGTTCCTCGCCGTAGCCGAGACCGGCAGCCTGACCCGTGCGGCCGCTGCGCGCGGCACTTCGCAATCGCAGATCAGCCGACAGCTTGGCCTGCTCGAGCGCGGTTGCGGCGGCCGACTGTTCAATCGCACCGGCCGCGGCGTCGCCTTGACCGAGCTTGGCGAGCGTGTCGCGCCGCGGGTGCGCGCCTGGCTGGCCGATACCGATCAGCTGTTCGCCGATCTGCGAAGCATGGCCGGCGAACCGGTGGGCGAGGTAAGGCTCGGCATCCTGCCGTCCACCGCGCATCCGCTGATAACCACTGTGTTCGCGCGAGCGAGAGAACGCTATCCCGGCGTGCGCCTGAGCGTGCGCGAGGGGCAGGGAAGCCAGATCGATACCTGGCTCGACAGCGCGCATATCGACCTGGCTATCCTGTTCCGGTATCGCGCCGCGCCGCGTTCTGGCGACACCCTGCTATGGGACGCGCCGACCTATCTGGTCGGCCCGCGCGGGTGCGCACTCACGACGCGCGAGACGGTCGACTTCGGCCGCCTCAAGGGGTTGCCGATGATCCTGCCCTGCCGGCCCAGCCCGTGGCGCGATCTGCTCGACGAGGCCGCCCGCCAGCGCCGCTTCTCGTTCAACGTGGTGATGGAAGCAGATTCGCTCTCGACTCAACGAGAGATCGTCGCCGCCGGTGGGGGCTACACGCTGCTCGGCCCGGATGCAATCGCACGCGACAGCCTGCCCGATCGGTTGCAGGTCGCCCAAGTGGTACGACCGGACATCAGGCGCCACGTCACCATGACGCTGCCGCGCCACGGACCGCTCACGCTGGCGTGCAAAGGGGTGGTGGCCTTGGTCGAGGAGGTGGTACGCGAGCTGAAGTCGTAGCGATCGGTGGCTTGCGTTGTTTCCTGGGCGCTTCGGCCTGTCATGGCACCGCCCGTGAGTCGTGCCGGCAGTCGCCTAGCGATCGGCTTCCCGGCACCACACCTGCCGGCAACCCTGCACAGTGCTGCGCGATCGCGCCCGGCCTCATCCAGCCCAGGGGCGCATACGCCACCCTTTGCGCAGTTGCGGTCTTTTTGGGGGTTAGCGCGTTGAGCGCGACGGGGCGCTCATGCGAGTGCGATCTCCGGATTCAAGCCGAGCCTGCGCGCCCGTCGCACCAGCTTGCGATCGTCGAAGGTCAAGAACTGCGAGCACTGCGCACTGCAGGCCCAATGCACTGCGTCAGCGAAATCAAGCCCGCGACGATGAAGCCCGATAGCATCCTTGACCACTTCCCATCGCTCGACCGTGACATGCGGCATCCCGAGCAGGTGATCCACGGTTCTGCAGAAGGATTCGGTATCCAGTTCATAGAAGCCGCGCATCACCCACTCCAGTTCGAGTACGACGCTCAACGGTACGAACAACGAAGGCGATTCGACAATGATCCTGCGCGCGATCGGGCGCTGCCGCTGCGCTTCCGGGTCGCCAGGGTCATCACAATAGAACCGGGCGAGCACATTGGTGTCGACACCGATCATCGTGCGCCGCGCGCCTTGCGCAGCAATGTTGCCGGATCGAAGTCGGACAGCCGATTGCCTGCTGCCCCCTTCCTGGTCTTGACCTTGATCATTCCGTAGCCAGTCCCGGGATCGCTGGGCGCGATTCGCCGCCGCACGAGCAGGCGAATCACGCCGTCATCGTCGACGAACTCGACCTGAGTGCCGGGTGTGAGGTCGTAGCGCGCCCGGATATCAGCGGGAATGACGATCTGACCCTTGGCAGTAAGCGTGGCGGCGGCCATGGCTTGCAGTCCTGGAAAAAATGATGACTGAAGCTTACCATGTAAGCGCCAGCCCGCTGGCAGCCCACAGCGGGCCCGGCGGCTTCAGTCCGCCGTGACCTGCAACTCGGCAGCCACCTTGAGCCAGCGCGCCAGATCGGCCTGGAACGATCTGGCGAATTGGGCGTTGGGCACAGCCATCACCTGGCTGCTCCGCCCCTCGACCTTCTGCACCACGTCGGCTGCAGCCTTCACCGCCTCCCCGCTCAACCGCGCGATGACCGCTGGCGGTGTGCCGGTCGGCGCGAACAGGCCGAACCAGAGTCCGATGTCGAAGTTGGGCAACCCGGCTTCGACCATGGTCGGCACACCGGGCAGCGGCGGCGAGCGGTGCGAGGTGGCCAGCGCCCTCTTGTTGCCCAGCCTGACCTGCTGCAGCACCTGCACCAGCGGATCGAACAGCATTGCGGTGCGGGGTGTCCAGCAACCAAAGTTTGGCACTTTGACTGCTTCACTGGCTGGCTGTTCCACCCCGGCGGACAACGGGTGGCCCGCCCAGCGCGCCCAGGGGACAGACCCTGAGGGTCTGTCCCCGCTTTCGCTTCCAGTGAGCTCGTCAGGCGGTGGCTTCCGCGCTCGACTTCGATTTCGCGCGCTTGCGGTCATGCTCCAGCAGGTAGCGCTTCCTCACCCGGATCGACTTCGGTGTGACTTCCACCAGTTCATCGTCGTCGATGAACTCGACTGCGTATTCCAGGGTGAGCTTGATCGGCGGCACCAGCACGATCGCCTCATCAGTGCCCGAGGCACGCACGTTGGTGAGCTTCTTGCCCTTCAACGGGTTGACCACCAGATCGTTGTCGCGGGAGTGGATACCGATCACCATGCCTTCGTAGAGCTTCTCGCCCGGGCTCACGAACATGCGGCCGCGCTCCTGCAGGTTCCACAGCGCGAAGGCGACCGAATCACCGGTGTCCTGCGAGATCAGCACGCCGTTACGTCGGCCGGCCATCTCGCCCTTGAGCGGTGCATAGTCGTCGAACACATGGCTCATCAGGCCGGTGCCGCGGGTCAGGTTCATGAACTCGCCCTGGAAGCCGATCAGTCCGCGCGCCGGCACCCGGTACTCGAGGCGCACCCGGCCACGACCGTCCGGCACCATGTCCTGCAGGTCGGCGCGGCGGGCGCCAAGCGCCTCCATCACGCCGCCCTGGTGCGAGTCTTCGACATCGACGGTGAGTAACTCGTAGGGCTCGCAGGGCACGCCGTCGACCACGCGCGTGATCACCCGGGGTCGGCCGACCGCGAGCTCATAGCCTTCGCGCCGCATGTTCTCGATCAGGATGGTCAGGTGCAGCTCGCCGCGACCCGAGACCAGGAACACGTCGGTGTCGCCGGTCTCCTCGACCCTAAGCGCCATGTTGGTCAGCAGTTCTTTCTGCAGCCGCTCGCGGATCTGCCGGCTGGTGACGAACTTGCCTTCGGTGCCTGCAAGCGGTGAGGTGTTGACCTGGAAATTCATGGTCAGCGTCGGCTCATCGACCTTGAGCGGCACCAGTGCCTCGGGGTGCTCCATATCGGTGATGGTGGTGCCGATCGCCAAGTCCTCGATGCCGGACACCAGCACGATGTCGCCAGCCATGGCTTCTGTCAGCGGCACCCGCTCCAGACCCTGAAAGCCTAGCACCTGGTTGATACGCGCCTTGCGCGGGGCTGCGTCGCCGTAGAGCACGGCGACGTCCATCGCCGGCTTGATCTTGCCGCGCTTGATCCGGCCCACGCCGATCCGGCCGACATAGCTGGAGTAATCCAGGGCGCTGATCTGCAGTTGCAGCGGGCCTTCGGTGTCATCCACCGGCGGCGCGGGTACCCGCGCGAGCACGGTCTCGAACAGCGCGCGCAGATCGGTGCTCGGCTTCTTCCAGTCGAGCGTGGCCCAGCCTTGCAAGGCAGAGGCATATACCACCGGAAAGTCGAGTTGCTCTTCGGTGGCACCGAGCTTGTCGAACAGATCGAAAGTGTGATCGACCACCCAGTCCGGGCGCGCGCCATCGCGGTCGACCTTGTTGACCACGACGATCGGCTTCAAGCCCAGCGCGAGCGCCTTCTTGGTGACGAAGCGGGTCTGCGGCATCGGGCCTTCGACGGCATCGACCAGCAGCAGCACGCCATCGACCATGCCGAGCACGCGTTCGACTTCGCCGCCGAAGTCGGCATGGCCCGGGGTGTCGACGATGTTGATGTGCACACCGTCGAAATCCAGCGCGCAGTTCTTGGCCAGGATGGTGATGCCGCGCTCTTTCTCCAGTTCGTTCGAGTCCATCACCCGTTCGGTGATCTTCTCGTGCGCGGCGAAGGTGCCGGACTGACGCAGCATCTTGTCGACCAGCGTGGTCTTGCCGTGGTCGACGTGGGCGATGATGGCGATGTTTCTGAGCGCGCGGGACATGGTTTTCCGATGGTTCGGGTCGTTGTGCGACGGGTTGACGCCGCCTGCTGTCAGGCTTCTGGCCTGGCGGCGCGGTGACGGTCGACGGTGCAGCGCCCAGCGCAGTGCCGGGCGCGGTGTCGTGCTTTGGCGGAGCAGACGATGGTGCAGTGCAATTTCGCACCGACAAAAACCAGCGAGGGTACCACGCGCACCATGCAATTTCCGGTCCGGGCCGATTACACTTCGGCTTCTCTTTTTCCCTCTCTGCCCGCTGGAGTCAAGATGCCGCGTATCGCGCAGATTCCGTTGACCGAACTCGCGGCCCGAGCACTGGAGCGCGCCGGTGCGACCCCCAGGCAGGCGCTGGCCACCGCGCGGGCGCTGGTGGCCGCAGATCTGGACGCGCTGGCCACCCATGGCGTGGCCCGCATCCCGCTTTACATCGACCATCTGGGCTGCGGCCGCGCGCGCGGGGACGCCGAGCCGGCGATCCTCCATGAGCGCGGCGGCACCTGCCTGATCGATGTCGGCGGGGGGCTGGCCTACCAGGCGTGCGAACTGGCGGTGAGTGAGGCGATCAGCCGCGCGCGTGTCCATGGCATTGCGCTGGTCGCGCTGACCAACAGCCACCACTATGGCGCGGCGGTCTATCACCTCGAGCCGATCGCCGCGGCCGGCATGATCGGCCTGGCGCTGACCAACTCGCCCGGCGCGATCAACGCCTGGGGCGGGCGCCGGCCGGTGTTCGGCACCAATCCGGTGGCCAGCGCGTTTCCGCGCGCTGGCAAGCCGCCGATCCTGATCGACCTGTCGCTGACCGAAGTCACCCGCGGCAAGATCATGCTGGCGGCCAAGGCAGGCGAGCCGATCCCCGAGGGTTGGGCGGTCGACCGGCACGGTAACCCGACCACCGATGCCAAGGCGGCATTGACCGGCAGCCTGTTCGCGATCGGCGGCGCCAAGGGCGCGATGCTGGCGATGATGGTCGAACTCCTCTGCTGCGGACTGACCGGCGCGGCGCTCGCGTTCGAGAACGACTCCTACTTCGAGCCGGGCAACAAGCCGCGCATCGGGCATACCCTGATCGCGATCGACCCCGGGGCCGCCGCGGGCAGCAGCGTCTACTTCGAGCGGGTGGAGGCCCTGGTCACGGCGATGCTGGCCGACCCCGGAGTGCGCCTGCCCGGCGACCGCCGTCACCAGGCGCGCGCTGCGGCGGCGCGCGACGGTGTCGACATCCCGGAGCCGCTTTACCGGCAACTGCGCCAGTTCGCCGGGATGGACTGAATCCTTCAACCTTGATGGTGAACTGAAAAATGACGGACAAGACACTCACACTGGCGGTCAATGGCAGCAACCACACGGTGCAGTGCGACCCGGATACTCCCCTGCTCTACATTTTGCGCAACGAGCTGTCGCTCAAGGGCGCGCGCTACGGCTGCGGTCAGGGCCAGTGCGGCGCCTGCACGGTGATCGTCGATGGCAAGCCGGTGCAGTCATGCAATGTGCCGGTGGCGGACTTCACCGGCAAGTCGATCACCACGATCGAGGGCCTGGGCACGATCGACGCGCCGCATCCGCTGCAGCAGGCGTTCATCGACGAGCAGGCGGCGCAGTGCGGTTACTGCGTGACCGGCATCGTGATGAGCGCGAAGGCGCTGCTCGATGTGAACCCGAAGCCCACCCGCAGCGAGATCACCGCTGCGCTGCGCGACAACCTGTGCCGCTGCGGCACTCACGCGCGGATCATCCGCGCAGTCGAACGCGCCGCCGTCGCGATGTCTTCCCGCTGATCGTTTGCCGGAGCACGAAACCGAGCACGAAACCGAGCACGAAACCGGGCAGCGATCCGAACAGGCAATCGAACAGGAAACCGAAAACATGTCCCGTACCAATGAATCGTCGCCGCTGCCCGGCAGCCTGTCGGTCAATCCGACGCTCGACCAGTGGGTGCGCCTCGCCCCTGAAGGATCGGTCACCGTATCTCCCGGCAAAGTCGACATCGGCCAGGGCATCTCCACCGCGCTCGCCCAGATTGCGGCCGATGAACTGGATGTGTCGCTCGCCCGGATCGTGATGAAGCCGGCCGACACCATGAACGGCCCGAACGAGGAGATGACCTCGAGCAGCCTGTCGATCGAGCATAGCGGTATCGCCATCCGTTACGCCTGCGCCGAGATCCGCGGCACGCTGTTGCACAAGGCGGCCGAGCGGCTCGGCGTCAGCGCCGAGCGTCTCACCGTCGACGATGGTGTGATCAGCCAGACCGGTGGTCAGCGCAAGCTCACCTACTGGGAGCTGGTTGAACCCGGCATGTTTCACCGCGCAGCCACCGCGCAGTTCCAGCCCAAGTCGCCCGACGAGTTCCGGCTGATCGGTACCGATGTGCCGCGCCTGGACATCCCGGCCAAGGTCACCGGCAGGCCAAGCTATGTGCACGACATGGTGCTGCCCGGCATGCTGCATGCGCGTGTGGTGCGCCCACCCAGCTACGAAGCGAGGCTGGTGTCCATCGATGACGAGGCGGCGGTGCGCGCGATGCCCGGCATGGTCGAGCTGGTGCGCGATGGCAGCTTCCTGGCTGTGGTGTGTGTGAAGGAAGAGCAGGCGATGCGTGCGGCGCGCGCCTTGCGCAACCGGGCGAAGTGGGATGACCGGACCGCGCTGCCCGAGCAGGCCGCGGTGTATGAACATCTGAAGACGCTGCCCCAGCAGGTTCATGTCGTGCACGAGAAAGGCGATGGCGCGCCGAAAACCCCGGCTGCTCAGACGCTCAAGGCGAGCTTCACCAAGCCCTACATCGCGCATGCCTCGATCGGTCCGTCCTGTGCGGTCGCAGTCTGGAACGATGGCAAGCCGACGATCTGGAGCCACACCCAGGGCATCTTCCCGCTGCGGGTCGATCTGTCGAAGGTGCTGCGCTTGCCCGAGCCCGAGATCACCGTGATCCACTCCGAAGGCGCGGGCTGTTACGGCCACAACGGCGCCGACGACGCGGCGCTGGACGCGGCCCTGGTCGCGCGCACGGTGCCGGGCAAGCCGGTCAAGCTGCAGTGGTCGCGCGAGGACGAGTTCCAGTGGGAGCCGTTCGGCCCGGCGATGAGCGTCGAGCTGACTGCTGCGCTGGACGGCGCCGGCAGCATCGTCGACTGGACCCATGAGCTCTGGAGCAACACCCAGAGCACCCGTCCGGGGCGCCAGCCGGAGGGCACCTGGCTGATGGCTGGATGGCATCTGGCCGATCCGCTGCCCAAACCGCCGCCGCGGATGATCCCGCTCGCCAGTGGCGGGGGCAGCGATCGCAACGCGGTCCCGCTGTACGACCTGCCCAATGCGAAGGTGATTCACCATTTCATCACCGAGATGCCGGTACGCGTATCGGCACTGCGCTCCCTTGGCGCGTTCGCCAACGTGTTCGCGATCGAGACGTTCATGGATGAACTGGCTGAGGCCGCCGGTGTCGATCCGGTCGAGTTCCGGCTGCGCCACATGAAGGACAAGCGCGCGCGCGCGGTGATCGAAGCGGCTGCCGATCGCGCCGGCTGGAAGGGCCGGCCGACAGGCGACGGCACTACGGGCATGGGCATCGGCTTTGCCCAGTACAAGAACAAGCAGAGCTACTGTGCGGTGGTCGCCGAGATCTCGCTGGAAGCCGATCTGCGCGTGACCCGCTGTGTTGCGGCGGTCGAGTCCGGTCTGGCGATCAACCCGGACGGCATCATCAACCAGACCGAAGGTGGTGTGATCCAGGCGGTGTCATGGACGCTGAAGGAAGCGGTGCCTTTCGACCGCTCAGGTGTGCGCTGCATGACCTGGGACGACTATCCGATCCTGCGCTTCGACGAGGTACCCGAGGTCGAGGTGGTGCTGATCGACCGTCCGGACCAGAAGTCGCTGGGTGCGGGCGAGGCGGCGCAGGGACCGACCGGGGCCGCGATTGCCAACGCGCTCGCGCAGGCGATCGGGGTGCGTGTGCGCGACCTTCCGCTCAGCCGGGATCAGATCGCGAAGGCGCTGGTCTGAGGCGCGGTCCGGGAAGCGCGGCAAGCTGCGGCTCCCGGTGCCCTCCGATGTCCGCCCGCGCCCTGCGAGCTGCGGCCGCCGGTTGCCCTGAATGTTCAGCAGCTCAGTAGTGGTATCGAAGCTGAGCCAGAAGAAGCGAACCACCCTCGATCCTGTAGACCATCCGGTGCTCGTCATTGATGCGCCGCGACCAGTATCCGGAAAGCGCGTGCTTGAGCGGTTCAGGTTTGCCAACGCCTGCGAACGGATCACGCTCGACTTCGGCAATCAGCTTGTTGATTCGCTCGACCATCTTCCTGTCCTGCTTCTGCCAGTAGAGGTAGTCTTCCCACGCCTCGTCGGCGAAAATCAGCTTCACTTCGCCAGTTTTCGCTCTTTGCCCTTGCCGGCGCTCAGTTGGGCAGTGGCAGAGAGCAGGCGCTTGGCGTTGGCAGGGTTACGCAGCAAGTAGGCCGTTTCTTCGAGCGATTGATAGTCCTCCAGAGACAGCATTACGACTGCCTTCTCGCCATTGCGCGTAATGATCAAGGCTTCATGGTCTTCGCATACACGATCCATCGTGCTGGCAAGGTTCGCGCGAGCTGAAGAGTAGGTGATGGCGTCCATGGGGGCTCCGTTTAAGTACGGCTTATTGTACAAGTCTGATGCGTTGCGGTCCACCAAACGCACAGACGCCCAACCCGCCCGTCTTCACGCTTGCCAACGCGCTGGCCAGCCTGACCGGGGTGAGGCTGCTCCAGCAGCCGATGCTGGCCGAGCGGGTGAAGGTTGCGCTGACGTCAGCAGCGTCGGTCGCCTGATTGGGGGGACAGACCCTCAGGGTCTGTCCCCGGGGTTGGTCCCCGGCCAGCCACCCAACCGCTACCATCGCGCTTTCTTTGGTGATGGAGGTGTCCGGTGCCTGATTCGCTGCCGCGATTTGCCCCCGGGGGCTATCGATTCATCCCCGGGCCGTTCCAGTACTCGGCAGGAGTCGTGGCCGAGCCTGGCTACGAGATCGTGCGAGCACGCTTTGCGCAGCCGCTGCCGCTGGTGGAAGGCTTCGCGGCGATCGAACGGCATCTGACGAGCATCGGTCGCGCCGTCAGTGCCTTCTGTCAGTGCGAACTGCGCTCGCCGGCACCATTCACCGAGGAAGGCTTCGTTGCCTTCAATCGTGACTATGTCGGCACGCTCGAGCGCTGGGGGCTGATCGTCAATGGCGTGAACCCGGTCGCGCGCAGCAACGTCTGCCCGGAGCTGGACAAGCCGCCAGTGCCCAGCCTGTACGCGTTTTCCTACACGGTGCCGAGTGCAGACGCGGCACTGACCTTCGTCGTCGCCGGCAGCGCCGAGGCGCCAGAAGGCAAGGGCCACTACGAAAGCCACATCGTGCGCCGGGGCGAGATCACGCCTGAGGCGATCCACGATAAGGCGCGCTGGGTGCTGGGCGAGATGGAACGGCGCATGGCCGCGCTCGGATTCACCTGGCCGGACATCACCGCGGCGCAGCTCTACACCATCCACGATCCGCATCCCTTCATCGCGCAGGAACTCGCTGCGCGCGGCGCGATGCGCGCCGGGCTCACCTGGCACTGGGTGCGGCCCCCGGTGCTCGATCTCGAGTACGAGATGGATGTGCGCGGGCTGCGCCGGGAACTGACGCTGCCCGCCTGACGCTCAATGAGGGCAAGGTGGAAAGCGGCAGAACCGGGACGCTGAAATTGTCGCAACACTGACAGTGCGATTTTGGCGATTGATCCAAAGGGACTAATGATTGATCCAAACGGACTAATGAATGCCGGGCCGTGTGTAGCATTTCATATGTTTTTCGATGCAAACGCGCTACGTTGATCTTGTATGACCCAGTCAGGCTTTCTCATCTTGCGGAGCACAGCATGAAAACGGCAAAGTTGGTCAAGTTGATGGCAACCGTCGGCGCCTTGGCGCTGATCTCGGCACAGGCTGTGGCAGCGCCTGTGAATTGGACAA
This sequence comes from Burkholderiales bacterium, assembly GCA_038205245.1. Classification (GTDB taxonomy): domain Bacteria; phylum Pseudomonadota; class Gammaproteobacteria; order Burkholderiales; family CAIKXV01; genus CAIKXV01. Next base: position 592 of record JBBRCD010000086.1, on the reverse strand, counting down.
ACTGGACCTCGAACGCGGCGGGAACCATTGGTAGCGTGAACGTCACTTATTCAGGTGAACTTTCGGGGCTGAGTCCCGGCTACCCGTCATGGACGCCTGCCGCCACCTGGCGGGACGGTTCCATCATCGACAATGCGCCGCCGGCCTCGGGGGGTATGCTGCAACTGCTGGGCGGCTTTGGAAGTCAGGCGGTGACCAATACGATTACCTTTTCGACACCAGTGAGCAACCCGGTATTCGCCATCTGGAGTCTGGGGCAGATCAACATTCCCGCTCGCTTCGACTTCATTGGCGCGACGCCAACGTTCGTTTCTGGCGGCGCGAGTGCGGAGTTCGCCGGCGTTCCGATCACCGTCCTCGGCAACTCTGTGCTCGGCTCTGAAGGCAATGGCTCTGTCGTGTTCAACGGCACCTTCTCCAGCCTGTCGTGGACCAACCCGTTACTCGAGAGCTATTACGGGTTCACCGTGGGCATCAACGCCGGAACGTCCGTGATTCCGGTGCCCGCCGCCGCCTGGTTGTTCGGCTCGGGTCTGCTGGGCATGTTCGCGGCCTGGCGGCGCAAGGCAGTCCACAGCGCGGCGTAACGCTC
>JBBRCD010000085.1:0-18285 GCA_038205245.1 Burkholderiales bacterium | reverse complement strand
GCCTGGACAGACAGCGTCACCGCGCGCAGCAGCAAGCTGCCGCGATGGCCGACCGCGAGGTCACGGGCTGCCAGCAGGACCGCGGCCGCGGTCATCGCTCCGGCCTCATCGCTGGGATCGTCGTGGGGTCATCGCGGGGTCATCGCGCAGTTATCTTCGCGCCAGCAGCCACAAGGTGAACGGCACCCCGATCAACGCGGTCAGCACACCCACCGGCAACAGTTGCGGCGCGATCACGGTGCGCGCCGCCGCGTCTGCAAGCACGACGAACGCCCCACCGGCCAGCATCGCGTTGGGCATCAGGAAGCGATGGTCGCTGCCCGCCAGCCGGCGCATCACATGCGGCACGATCAGTCCGACGAAACCCAGTGTTCCTCCCAGCAGCACCGCACCGACGGTGGCCAGCGCCGCCAGCGCGATCGCCGCACCCTGCACCCGGCCGACCTCAGCGCCGAGCGACCCGGCCTTCACCGCGCCCAGCGCCAGCGCGTTGAGCGAGGCGCCAAGCAACACGCCGCACAGACCGAAGACGCCAACCGCAGCCAGTGCCAACCCACCGGCGCGCGCATGCTGCAGGTCGCCGAGCAGCCAGAACAGCATGCCGCGCAGGGCCGCCTCGGGTGCCAGCGCGAGCAGCAGACTGACCAGTGCCCCGCAGCCGGTGGCGATGACCACGCCGGTCAGCAGCACCCGCTGCGCGCTCCAGCCCCCGGCCGCTGCGTTCACCGCGGCGAGCAGCGCGATCGCCGCAGCAGCGCCGGCCAGTGCAGCAGGCACCGTCCAGGCCGCAAGGCCGATCGCCATCGCGCCCAGGGTGCCAACCGCCGCGCCTCCGGACACGCCGAGCACATACGGATCGGCAAGCGGATTGCGCAGCAGCACCTGCAGCAGCGTGCCGGCCCCGGCGAGCAGGGCGCCACAGCAGAAGGCAGCGATCACCCGGGGCAGGCGCAGCTGCCAGAGAATGTCCTGCGCCAGCGCCGGACCGCGGCCGACGAGTGCATCGGCCAGCGCGGCGAAAGACAGCGGCACGCTGCCTGCCTTCAGGCCGATGAACAACGCGACGATCGCCAGCGGCATCAGCGAGCCAGTGACCAGCCAGGTGCGCTGCAGCGGCATCGCTCAGTCGCGCAGGCTGAGCAGCGGCCACCCGCGGGCGACCGCGATCTCGCGTAGCCGGTCATCCGGGTCGACCGCAACCGGGTGACTCACCTGTTCGAGCAGCGGCAGATCATTGGCCGAGTCGCTGTAGAACCAGCGTTCCTGAAACGACTGCGCCGCTTCGCCGCGGGCGGCCAGCCACTGCGCCACCCGGGTCACCTTGCCCTCGCGGAAGCTGGGTACGCCTGCGACCCGGCCAGTGAACTGTCCGTCGATCTGCTCGGGCTCGGTCGCGATCAGGTGCGGGATACCGAACGCACGCGCGATCGGCGCGGTGACGAACGAGTTGGTGGCAGTCACCACCGCGCACAGATCGTGACGGTGCTGCGCCACCAGTGCCCGCGCCGGGGCGCGAATCATCGGTTCGATGCGCTGCGCCATGAACTCGCGATGCCAGGCATCCAGGGTGGCGCGCGGATGCGCGGCAAGCGGCGCCAGCGCGAACTCCAGGAACGCCAGGATGTCGAGCGTGCCCGCCTTGTACTGATCGTAGAACTGCTGGTTGCGCGCCTCGTAGGCCGCGCGGTCCAGCACGCCCGAGTCGATCAGGAACTGGCCCCACTCATAGTCGCTGTCGCCGGCGAGCAGGGTGTTGTCGAGGTCGAACAGGACGAGCTTCACCGGTCAGCCGACACCGCGCAGCCACTCGCGCGCGAGCGGCAGGGTGATAGCGCGCTTGGTGGCAAGGGAATAGCGATCGAGGGCTTCGACCACCGCCAGCAGTGTGCGCATGTCGCGCGGCAGCGTCTGCAGCAGCCAGTCGATCACCTCTACTCCCAGGGCGAGGCCGCGCACCTGCGCATGAGCGGCCAGAGCCGCAGCCTTGTGTACGTCGGTCAACATGTGCACTTCATAGGTGAGCCCCCAGGACAGCCGGGTGATCAGGTCGGCGCGAAGCGCAAGCGCTGCCGGTGGGCGCGGGCCAGCGACCATCATCAGGCAGTCCGGACGCTCGGCGCGCACCGTGTTGTAGAGGTTGAACAGCTGCTGTTCGCCGCCGGCATCCAGCGAGTCCACGTTGTCCAGCGCGAGGCAGCTCAGTGGCCGCCCGCCCACCTCGGCCAGCAGTTCGATGCCCAGCGGACCGTCCGGCGCAGCCAGATCCATGTAACGCCCGGTGAACGGTGCCCGGCCAGCACCACCCTCGATCGCAGCGCGCAGCAGGTGGGTTCGACCGGAGCTCGCACCGCCCCACAGATACAGGAAACGGTCGCCTGTCTGCCGGGTGCGTTCACTTGCGAGTTGCGCCACCAGTTCGGCGTTATCCCCCACCACGAAGTTGTCCAGGCTCTGGCGCGGCGCCGGTGCGAGGTCGAGCAGCCGCTGCGGATGTTCGACCCCGAGCGACTCGACCCGGCCGAACGGCAGCGATCCGATCGGCACATCGGCCCGGGTGTCACGCTCAGCCATCTGAAGAATCGTAGAGTGCGCTCTCGAGATAGCGTGCGCGAAGATAACGCAGCCAGACCAGCAGGGCGGCGCTTGCCGGCAGCGCGAGCAGCACGCCGACGAAACCGAACAGCTGGCCGAAGGCGAGCAGTGCGAAGATCACCAGCACCGGGTGCAGGCCGATCCGGTCGCCCACCAGCCGCGGCACCACGACATAGCCTTCGATCAGCTGACCGGCGCCGAACACCGCCCACACCCATAGCACCGGGCTGATCGCCTCGAACTGCATCAGCGAAACGACGGTGCCGAGCGCGATGCCGAAAACCGCGCCGACATAGGGAATGAAAGTGATCAGGCCGGTCACCAGCCCGATGGCCACCGCATACTCGACCCCGACCAGATAAAGGGCGATCGAATAGAACGCCGCCATGATCAGCATCACCGACAACTGGCCGCGCAGGAACTGGCCCAGCATCGCGTCGATTTCGCCGGCGAGGCGGGCGACGATCGCGTGCTGGCGGCGCGGCACCATGATCTCGATCTGGCGCACGATCAGGTTCCAGTCGCGCAGGAAGTAGAACAGCACCACCGGCACCAGCACCAGATTGACGAAGAAACCGACCACCGCCAGCCCGCCGCTGGTCAGCGAGGGCACGACCCAGGCGGCGATGCTCTGCGGCGAGGGCATCTGCTCGAGCACCATCGCCCTGACATGATCGAATCCCAGATCGATCCCGAGATGTCGATAGGCAAACGGCTCGAGGGTGACCCGCAGCCACTCGAAGAACCTGGGCACGCCCTCGGTGATGCGGGTCAGCTGCTGCTGAACAAGCGGCACCAGAATAAGCACCAGCAGCACGCCCCCCGCCGCGAGCAGGCTGAGCACCAGCACAGCCGCCAGGGTGCGCGACACGCCGCGCTGGCTCAGCCGGCTGACCACCTTCTCGAAGATGTAGGCCAGCATCAACGCGAACAGGAACGGGCTGAGCACCGGGCCCAGCAGGTAGAGCAGGTAGCCTGAGACACCCACCAATGCCAGCCAGAACAGGTACTGGTTGAGCTGCGGTCCGCGCGACTGCGGTACGCGCCCTGAGGAACTCATCGGTGCTTGACGCTGAGCTGGCGCAGGCGGCGGCTCCGCGACTGAGCGGCGGCACCGGAACGGCTGAAACCGCCGGGCAAACCGGGTGAGCTGGAAGGCTTTGTTAGAATCACCGGCGGACTGTATCCGCGCTGCCCCCGAAACTCAACCGAAGTGATCAACGAAGTGAGCAACGCTGTGCCCGACGCTATGCCCGACGCTATGCCCGACGCTGCAGCCCGACTTCATCTCGACTGCATCACGACTGCGCATCCCGACTGCACCTCCCGACTGCGAGCCCGCCGTTGACCAATAATCCCGACACCCCTGGCGGCCATGCAGGACCCAGCCACGCAGGACCGACCGCCGGTCCTGGTCCGGTTGGCCGGACCCGCCTCACCTATCGCGATGCCGGGGTCGACATCGACGCCGGCGACGCTCTGGTCGAGAACATCAAGCCGTTTGCCGCGCGCACCCGGCGCGACGGCGTGCTCGCCGGCATCGGTGGCTTCGGCGCGTTGTTCGAGGTGCCGAAACGCTACCGCGAACCGGTGCTGGTCTCCGGCACCGATGGCGTGGGCACCAAGCTCAAGCTCGCATTCGCACTCGGGCGCCACGACACCATCGGCATTGACCTGGTCGCAATGAGCGTCAACGATGTGCTGGTGCAAGGTGCCGAGCCGCTGTTCTTCCTCGACTACTATGCGACCGGCCGTCTGGAAGTGGCAGTGGCCACCGAAGTCATCAAAGGCATCGCCCAGGGCTGTGAGCTGGCTGGCTGCGCCCTGATCGGTGGCGAAACCGCCGAGATGCCCGGCATGTACACCGCCGGCGAATATGACCTGGCCGGCTTCTGTGTCGGCGTGGTCGAGAAATCCCGGATCATCGACGGCTCCACAGTCGCTGCCGGTGATGTCGTGCTCGGACTGGCCTCCAGCGGCCTGCACTCCAACGGCTACTCGCTGGCGCGTCGAATCGTCGACCGCGCCCTGCCCGCCTTCGGCAGCGGCGGCATGTCGCCCGTTTTTCACGGGCGCCCGCTCGCCGACGTGCTGATGGCACCGACCCGCATCTATGTGAAGCCAGTGCTGGCGCTGCTCGCCACGGTGCCGGTGAAGGCGATCGCGCATATCACCGGTGGCGGGCTGCCCGGCAATCTGCCGCGGGTGCTGCCGCCAGCGCTGACTGCCCATCTGGACGCCGGCAGCTGGCAACGTGCGCCGCTGTTCGACTGGCTTCAGGCCGAAGGCGCGGTCGCCGACGACGAGATGTACCGCACCTTCAACTGTGGAATAGGCATGGTGCTGGTGGTCTCTGCGGCCGACGCGGGCCAGGCGATCGAATCGCTGACCGGCGCGGGTGAGACCGTGCACATGATCGGCACCATCCGCGCGCGCCAGGGCGATGAACCGCAGACGGTGATCGACTGACATGCGCCACCTCCCCGGCAGCGGCGGTTGAGGTGACCAGCGTCGGGTCCGGCCACTGCGGCGCACCGGCACGAATCCAGCCGTGACGCTGCCTGCCATCGTCGTGCTGATCTCCGGGCGCGGCAGCAACCTGCGCGCGATAGTCGAGGCAGCACCGCCGTGCCGGATCGCCGCGGTGATCAGCAATCGGCCGGATGCCCCCGGGCTGGACTACGCGCGTGAAAAGGGTATCCGGACCGCAGTGATCGACCATACCGGCTTCACCTCGCGCGATACGTTCGACCAGGCGCTGAGGGCGGCGATCGATGCCTACTCGCCCGCACTGGTCGTGCTCGCCGGCTTCATGCGGATCCTGAGCGACGCCTTCGTCGGCCACTATGCCGGCCGACTGATCAACATTCACCCCTCGTTGCTGCCGGCATATCCGGGGCTGCATACCCACCGGCGCGCGCTCGCCGACGGCGTGCGCCTGCACGGCTGCACGGTGCACTTCGTGACTTCGACGCTGGACAGCGGCCCGATCATCGCGCAGGCCGCGGTGCCGGTGCAGCCTGATGACACCGAGGACAGCCTGTCGGCGCGCATCCTGGTGCAGGAGCACCGTCTGTATCCACAGGCCGTGCGCTGGTTCGTGCAGGATCGGTTGGTCATCGCGCAGGGCCGGGTCTGCGTTGATCGAAGCGTTGACCGAAGCGTTGACCCAAGCGTTGATCGCAGCATCGATGCCGGTGTTGGTGCGGCAGTCGATGGAGTCGCTGCAGTGGGCGCGGTGGGTGCAGCCAACTGGCCCGGCACGGTTGCGCTGGTCAATCCCCCCCTGGACGTACCCCCGGACTGAATGCATGCGAATCGGCCAGAAGTTTGCCCGCACACCTCGGCCAGACCCGGCAGCCACGGCGTCGTCGGCCGGGCTGCGCGTGCGCGGCCGACTCTGCGCATTCGTACTGCTTGTGCTGCATGGGCTGTTTTTGCCGCTGCTCGCCTCGGCCGACACCCTGCCGGCGCCATCCGGCGGTCTGCCCGACCGGCTGCTGCTGACCTATGCGCTGTCGCGCGGCACGCTCGAGATCGCGCGCGTCGACGAGGTCTATGAGCGCAAGGGCGGCCGCTACCTGCTGCAGAGCGAGGCTCGCGCGGTCGGACTGGCCGCGCTGGTCGCCCGGGGCCAGGGCTGGCGGCGCGAGAGCGAAGGTGCTGTCACCGTAGACGGCTTGCGTCCGGAGCAGTTCACCGACCAGCGCGGCAACAACCCGGTGCAGCGCGCACGCATGGACTGGAGTGCCCGGCAGATCCGCTTCGACCGTCTGCCGGCCAGTGGCGAGGCCGAGACTGGCGCACCCGAGATGCTGCCAGCAGGCACCACCGATCGACTGAGCTTTCCCTATTCGATTGCCCAGCGGGCGACCCTGCCCGAGGGCGAATGGGAAGCGCCGATGACCGACGGGCGACGCCTGACCCGGTACCGGTTCAGGGTCGTCGGCCGCGAGACGGTGATCACGCCAGCCGGCAGCTTCGACGCGCTGCGGGTGACCCGGGTGCACGCGAAGGACGAGGCTGGCACTGATGTCTGGCTGGCCATCAGCCGTCAGATGATTCCGGTACGCATCCTGGTGACCGAGTCGGACGGCACTGTATTCGACCAGGTGCTGGTGAAGATCGGGCCGCCGTGAACCCGTACGCCGCCCGGCCGCCCCGGCGCGGATTCCTGCTGGCGCTGGCCGCTTCGATCCTGCTCCATGCGGCTACGGTGGCGTTCTCGCCAGAGCGCCTGGGCCACGAACGCCCAGCACTGGCGACACCGACGCCGATCGAGGTACGACTGACCCAGGCGCCCAAGCCGGCCGTGGTGGCGCCGGCCATGCGGCCAGTCGCGGTGATGGCGCCGCGGGGGCCCAGCCAGCGCAGCCCCCGGGCACCCGCGGCGGCGCCAGACCCGGCCGCGCCCGCCAGCGGCAGCGGCCCGGCCACCGCGCAGCCCGCCGCGCCCGCGCCTAATTCGCCCGGCGAAGCCCCGGCCACCGCGCAGCCCGCCGCGCCCGCGCTTAATTCGCTCGGCGAAGCCCCGGCCACCGCGCCGCCCGCCGCGCCTGCGCCGAACTTCCCGAACGAAGCCGCGCCCCCGCTGCAGACGGCAAGTGGTCCGCCGGCAGCCGAGACTGCCGCGGTAACAGGCAGCGCAAGCGCGAAGGCGGATGCGCCGGCAGGCAGCATCCGCTTCCCGCGCAGTGGCCGCATCGAGTACGCGTTGTCGATCGGCAGCCCGCCGACCCCGGTCGGTCGCGCGACCTATGCGTGGGAGGCGAGCGAGCGCGCCTACCGGCTCAGTCTCACAGCGCAGACGACCGGACTGGTCGGCCTGTTTCGCCGGTTGCGCATCGAACAGGTCAGCCAGGGCCGGATCACCCCGGACGGGCTGCGCCCGGACGACTTCCAGCTCGATCGCGGGCCCAACGCGCGCAACGAGTTTGCCCGCTTCGACTGGAATGCAGGCAGACTCACCTACGGTTACCCGGATGCACAGCAGACGGGCGAATTGACTCCGGGCGCACAGGATGTGCTATCGCTGATCCTGCAATTCGCCTTCGTGCCGATCGTGGACGGCCAGCGCGATGTATTGCTCACCACCGGGCGGCGCCTGTATGTCCAGTCGTATCGGCTGGTCGCCGAGGATCTGATCGAGACCCCGTCGGGCGCATTCCGCGCCTGGCATCTGCAGCGGGTTCGCTCGGGCGACGGCGCCGATGGATACGACATGTGGCTCGCGACCGACCGGCCGTTCCTGCCGATACGCATCCGCTGGACTGACCGCAACGGCCGGGTCACCGACGCCACCGCCGACACCATCCGCCTTGCGCAGGACTGAAGAGAAACGATACCGATGGATGCTCTGCCCACCCCGAATCCGCTGCGCATCGACGGCGCCACCCAGGCGCTCGGCATCGCGCTGACCTTCGCCCAGCCGGTCGACCAGATGCTGCATGACTACTTCCGCACTCGGCGCGACCTCGGTCCGCTCGATCGCGCGTTCGTCGCCGAGCTGGTGTTCGCCGTCCTGCGCCGCTGGCGTACGCTGACCGCGCGCGCCTCGGTGCTCCCCGCACCGCGCGCCCCTGATGCACCTGCCACCCCTGCCACCGGCGACACCTCAGCCATCAGCCCCGCGGCCGAGCCGGCGCCGGCAGCAATAAACCTGCCTCCGCCCGGGCCGACGCCGCGCCGGCTGGTGCTGGTTGCCCTGACCTCCGTGTTCGGGCTCTCCGCACGCGCACTCGAGCAGGCCATCGGCCGTAACGACGCAGAATGGCTGGCGACGACCCACACCGTGAATCTGGCAGGCCTGACCGCCGCCCAGGCGCTGGATATTCCCGACTGGCTGTACCAGCGGCTGCTCGCCCAACACGGCGCCGCGCACACCGCGGCACTGGTCACCGCGTTGAATCACCCGGCTCCGCTCGACCTTCGGGTAAACCCGATGAAGATCGACCGTGCCGGCGCGATGGCCGCGCTGCAGGCGCGCGGCATCCAGGCGCATGCCACCCCGTGGTCACCGCTCGGTCTGCGCATCGAGGGGCGACCGGCACTGGTGCGCGAACCGTTGTTCATCTCCGGCGCGATCGAAGTGCAGGATGAAGGCAGCCAGTTGCTGGCCCTGCTGGTCGCGCCCAAGCGGCGCGAGATGGTGGTCGACTTCTGCGCTGGCGCCGGTGGCAAGACGCTCGCGCTGGGCGCGATGATGCATTCGACCGGCCGCCTCTACGCATTCGACGTGTCAGCGCGGCGCCTGCGGGCATTGGAGCCGAGACTGAAACGAAGCGGGCTGTCCAACGTGCAGTCGCAGGTGCTGTCCAGCGAGACCGACAACAAGGTGAAGCGGCTCGCCGGCAAGATCGATCGGGTGCTGATCGATGCGCCGTGCACCGGGTTGGGTACCTTGCGCCGCAACCCGGACATGAAATGGCGGCAACCAGAGTCGGCCGTGACAGAGATGGCAGCCAAGCAGGCCGCGATCCTTGCCAGTGCCGCGCGGCTGGTCAAGCCTGGCGGGCGACTTGTGTATGCGACCTGCAGTCTGCTCGCCGAGGAGAACCGGGCGGTGGTCGATGCCTTCCTCGCAGCGCAGCCCGACTTCGCCCTGCGCCCGGCAAGCGAGGTGCTCTCCGCCCAGGGGATCGCGCTGGACACCGGCCCCTGCCTCGAATTGACGCCGGACCGGCACCATACCGATGGCTTCTTCGCCGCCGTGCTGCAGCGGGTTGTTGCGGGCTGAGCGAGCCGGCTTTCGATGCCTGCGATCTGGCCAGGGAAGCATTGCAAGCCGCATCGCGGACACTGGCTCCGGCGCGGCGCGTTGGTTGCGGGGCTGGCTGCGGGGCTGGCTGCGGGGCTGGCCGCACCGGCGGGTGCGGAACAGACCCGTCTGTTCACCGCCACCGGTACCGTGCAGGCAGCGTTCACCCCGGGCGATCCGGTCGATCGGATACTGATCGACCTGATCGGCCAGGCGCAGCGGCGCATCCGGGTGCAGATCTTCAGCTTCACTCACAAGCGGATCGCCCGGGCGTTGATCGACGCGCAGTTGCGCGGCGTGGATGTTCAGGTGATCGCCGACGACCAGCAGGATCGCCACCAGCAGGGCAGCGTGCTGGCCGAGCTGGCCAGAAACGGGGTGCAGGTCAGGCTGGACCGCGGGGGGACCAGTGCGCACAACAAGGTGCTGATCATCGACCCGGGTACCGCGCAGCCAGTGCTGGTCACCGGCAGCTACAACTTCACCTGGTCGGCCCAGCGCCGGAACGCCGAGAACATACTGGTGCTGCGCGGCAACCCGGCCCTGACCGAGGCGTTCATGGACAACTGGGAACGGCAGCGGGTGCACACCGTGAGCTGGCGCCCTCGCCCGGGCCGCTGAGACCGGCGGCTGAAACCCTGACCCAGGCGCTGTGCCGACCTCGTCCGGCCGACCTCGTCCGGCCGGTTGCCCGAATATCGCTTCCCGCTTAAAATGACTGGACAATTTGTATGGACAAAGGGTCGAACGCGGGGTCAGACACCCGGTGCAACGAGCAGTCGGGCGCGATCCGGCGATGACCCGCAGGCGCAGAGTGAACCCCAAGGAGGAATCGAAGATGACCCGACGCGCAGTCTGCCTGACGCTGGCGCTCGCCAGCAGCCTGCTGTCTGGCGGCGCAGTCGCGCAGGGCACAGGCTCCTGGCCGACAAAGCCGGTGCGCATGATCATCCCATGGCCTCCGGGAGGCGGCGCCGACATCGTCGGACGGATACTCGCCGAGCCGCTCGGCCAGGCCCTCGGCCAGCAGATGGTGGTCGAGAATCGGGGCGGCTCGAACGGTGCCATAGGCGCTGAAGCGGTCGCGCGTGCAACCCCGGACGGCTACACGATCATGTTCCAGAGCATCACCTCGCAGATGCTCAACCCGACCTTCTTTCCAAAACTACCGTTCGACAACTTCGCCGACTTCGCGCCGATCGGGCTGGTCGCCGAGGTGCCGCTGGTGATCGTTGTCAACCCGTCGCTGCCGGTAAAGACACTGCCCGAGCTGATCGCGCTGGCCCGGAAGAAGCCGGGCGAGCTGTCATTCGCCTCGTTCGGTGCAGGCAGCATCAGCCAGCTTGCCGGCGAGCTGTTCAATCGCTCGTTCGGCGTGAAGCTGGTGCATATCCCCTACAAGGGCGGTGGTCCGGCGCTGATCGACACGCTCGGCGGACATGTGCCGATCTACTTCTCGGGGGTCGGCACTGTGTTGCCGCATCTGCGCGCCGGCAAGCTGCGTGCGCTCGCCGTCACTTCGGCAACGCGGTCTAAGTTGTTGCCGGACGTGCCCACGGTCGATCAGGCTGCAGGGAGCAAGGGCTACGAAGCCGCTGTGATGTTCGGGCTGATGGCACCGGCGAAGGCCCCGCAGGAAATCGTCACCCGGATCAACGCCGAGACTGTGAAGCTGCTCAACAATCCGGATTTCACAGCACGACTACTGAACCAGGGGGGTTCGGACCGCGCTGCTGCGACCTCGCCACAGGACATGATCGACTACATGAAGAAGAATACGCCGCGCTGGGCAGCGCTGGTCAGGGAGATCGGAGCAAGAATTGATTGAGCGATTGATTGAGCGATTGATTGAGCAACTGATCGAGCATCCGGCCTCTATTTCAACCGGGGCGAATACAGCACTGCATCGTCCAACCACCGCTGCGGCCGCGGCTGCCTGCCTGGTCGGCATGGGCTGTTTGGTCGGCATCAACGCAGCGGCCTGGGCGCAGCCCTGGCCGTCGAAGCCGGTGCGCTGGATCGCGCCCTACCCGCCAGGTGGATCTTCCGACCTGGTCGCGCGTGCGATCGGCATCCGGCTCGCCGAGCAGCTCGGCCAGCCGGTGCTGGTCGACAACCGGCCCGGCGTCGGCGGCAGCCTGGGCAGCGAGATCGCCGCCCGCTCGGCGCCCGATGGCTACACGCTGTTGCTCGCCAATGTGGCGCCGCTGGCGATCAACCCGCACATCTACCCGAAGCTGGGCTATGACGTGCTGCGCGATTTCGAACCGGTGACCCTGCTCGCGACCGGGCCGACGATGCTGGTGGTCGGCCCATCGCTGCCGGTGAAGAGCGTGGCCGAGCTGCTCGCCCTCGCGCGCGCCAAGCCGGGCTTCCTGAAATACGGCACCGGGGGCAGCGGCACGCCGGCGCATCTGACCACCGAACTGCTCAGGCTGATGACCGGCATCGAACTGCTGCATGTGCCGTACAAGGGGACTGGCCAGTCGGTGACCGACCTGCTCGGCGGACAGATCGATTTCGTGTTCGCCAGCCCACCGGTCGCGGCAGCGCATGTGAAGAGCGGCAAACTGCGCGCGCTCGCAGTATCGAGCGCCAAACGCACGCCGCTCGCGCCGGATCTGCCGACCATCGCCGAGAGCGGCGTCCCGGGGTTCGACATGGTGACCTGGTGGGGCGCGGTCTCGCCAGCCCAGACCCCGGCCGCGATCATCGAACGGTTGAACGCAGCGCTGCGCAAGTCGCTTGAATTCGCCGACACCCAGGAGCGGCTGGTGGCCCTGGGCATCGATGCGCGATCGAGCACGCCGGCGGCGTTTCGCGCGTTCATGGCCGCTGAACTCGCACGCTACGCCAAGCTGGCGAAACAGGTGGGCCTGAAGAGCGAGTGAGCGCCAGCGACCGAAGCAATCCGGGCAGAAGCTCGCCCGCCCCATCCCCCTCGGACCCTGCCCGACCCCGAGCCGGGCGCGCAGATCCGCATACTGGAAAGTGTTCAACATGCCGATGAATCGCCCTGATCTGACCACCCTCGCCGGCTGCATGCTCTGCGCTGCGCTGGCTGCCGCTGCCGGACCGTTGCTAGCGCAGGCCAACTGGCCATCCAAACCAGTGCGCATGGTCATCCCGTGGCCGCCCGGCGGTGGCAACGACATCCTGGGGCGCATTCTGGGCGAGCCGTTGGCGCAGGCGCTGGGTCAGCCGGTCCTGATCGAAAACCGCGGCGGCTCCAACGGACTGATCGGTGCCGAGGTGGTCGCACGCAGTGCGGCCGATGGCTACACCATCATGTTCCACAGCGTGACCTCGCACATGCTCAACCCCGCCTTCTATGCAAAGGTGCCCTACGACACGATTGCCGACTTCCAGCCGGTCACGCTGGTCGGCGAAGTACCGCTGGTGATTCTGGCGCATCCGTCGCTGCCGGCGCGCAACGTGAAGGAGCTGGTCGCGCTGGCGAGGAAGCAACCCGGGGAACTGTCCTGGGCCTCGTTCGGCGTGGGCAGCCTGAGCCATCTGGGGGGCGAAATGTTCATGGCTGCGCTGGGCATCAAGATGAACCATATCCCCTACAAGGGTGGCGGCCCGGCGCTGATCGACAACCTGGGCGGCCATGTCCCGCTCTACTTCTCCAGCCTCGCCACCGCGATCGCTCCGGTGCGCGCCGGCCGGCTGCGCGGCCTCGCCCTCACCGCCTCGACCCGCACCAAGCTGCTGCCGGACTTGCCGACGGTGAACGAGGCCGCCGGCATCACCGGTTTCGACGCGACCATTATGTACGGGGTGTTCGCGCCGGCGAAGACGCCCGCCGATGTCGTCAAGCGTCTGAACGACACCATCGGCAAGCTGCTGCGCACGCCCGATATCGCAGGCAAGCTCGAAGCGCAGGGGCTCGCCAGCGCTACGCCGGGCACGCCCGAGGAAATGAGTGCGTACATCAAGGCCAACATCGGCCGCTGGGCTCGGGTCGTGCGCGACTCGGGGGTCAAAGTGGACTAGCGAGGGCACCGAGGGGACAGACCCTGAGGGTCAGTCCCCGAAATCGCTCGCATGTTTCTTGCGTAGGCGTTGTTTCCAGACAGCCAGGGGACAGACCCTGAGGGTCAGTCCCCAAAGTCGCAGCCCGCGAGGGGACAGACCCTTGGGGTCTGTCCCCAGAGTGCCCAAAGTCGAGCCCGCCCGGTCTAACCTTTTTTGACGTCTTCGCCCGTTTTCCGCAACCATCGATCTCGATCCCGACTGATATCCTCGACCGAAAGGAACGCCTCACCATGTTCAATCCATTCAAGCCCCTCGAGCTGATCGAGACCGAAGTGTTCACCACGCTGCCGGCGAAGTACCGCAAGAAGCAGCGCAGCGACTGGGCCGACCCGAACCGCCAGGGTGCCGAAGTCGAGTGCTTTCTGGAAGGCCCGTCGTTCGACCGGGACGGCAACCTGTGGTTCGTCGACTGTGCATTCGGCCGCATCTTCCGCGCTGACCCCAAGGGCAATGTCGAACTGGCACTGCAGTACCCCGGCTGGCCCAACGGCCTGAAGTTCCACCAGGACGGCCGTATCTTCGTCGCCGACTACAAGATGGGCATCCTGGTCATCGATCCGAAGACGATGAAGATCGAGGAAGTGCTGCGCACCGCATTCAGCGAAGGCTTCAAGGGCTGCAACGACCTGCACTTCGCCTCCAATGGCGACCTCTATTTCACCGACCAGGGCCAGACCGGCATCGCCGACCCGACCGGCCGGGTGTTCCGCTGGCGAGCCAACGGCGCGCTCGATCGCCTGTGCAGCAACGTGCCCAGCCCGAACGGCATCACCCTGTCGACGGTGGAGAAGCACTGCTATGTCGGTGTGACCCGCTCGAACTCGGTGTGGCGACTGCCGCTGATGCAGGATGGCTCGATCTCCAAGACCGGTGTCTGCATCCAGCTCTCCGGCGGCGTCGGTGGTCCCGACGGCATCGAGATGGACGGCCAGAACGGCCTGCTGGTGTGCCAGCTGGGCGTCGGTGTCTGGCTGTTCGACTCGAACATGCTGCCCACGCACCTGGTGCACTCCAAGGACCACAAGCATCACCATCTGGCCAACATCGCCTTCGGCGGCGCGGACCTGAAGACGCTGTACATCACCGAGTCACTCTCCGGCGATATCCTGATGGCCAAGCTGCCCGTGGCCGGCAAGCGAATCTACGGACTGAGCTGATGATGAAGAAGATCCAGAGCGTTCTGATCTACGGCTACGGGGTGATGGGCCGCGGCGTGGCGAAGACCTTCGCCAGCCACGGCTTCGACACCACCGTGCGCTCGGCGCGCGCCGCCGAAATCACCGACCTGCCCGAGGGCGTCAAGGCGGTGGCCACGCTGCCGGCCAAGGCACCGGACCTGATCATCGAGCTGGTCCCCGAAAATATTCCGACCAAACAGAAGGTGTTCGCCGAAGTCGAGGCCGCCTGGGCTGGACAGGACTATCTGCTCGGCACCGGCACCTCGGGCCTCGATCTGGTCGAGCTGGCGAAATCGCTGAAGGCTCCGGAGAAGTTTCTCGGCATCCACTACTTCATGCCGGCCGAAACTGCGCCGGTGGTCGAGGTGATGGGGGGACCGGCTTCCTCGCGCGAGTCGGTCGATTGCGTCAACGAGGCGGTGCAGCGTTCGGGCAAGGAAACCGTCGTGCTGTACAAGCCGATCGTCGGCTTTCTGGTCAACCGGCTGCAGCATGCGATCCTGAGCGAGGCCTACTATCTGATCGAGAACGGCGTGGCCAGTGCCGCCGCCATCGATCATGCCGCGCGCCGGCTGCTTGCGCCGCGCATGTGCCTGAACGGACTGATCCAGCAGAAAGACATCAGCGGCCTGAAGATCCATGCCGAGGCGCAGGCGTCAATCGTGCCCGAGCTGTTTCACAACAACATCGCCAACCCGATGCTGCAGGCAATGGCGCAGCGCGGCGAGACTGGTCTCGCCGCTGGCAAGGGCTTTTACGACTGGGCTGGTTGCGACACCGACGCGGTGCGCAAGCAGGCCTCGGTGCAGTTGACCGCCCTGCTCTCGTTCATCGACAACGGCCTGCCCAAGGCGCTGCCCAATACCGAGCCCAAGCCGCGCGATCCCAGACAGCCGGGATGACCGCATCGGCGGCGCAGCCAGCCAGGGCAGCGAGCAGCAGGCAGCGCGCGCTGCGTTCAGGATGAACGCGGCGCCGAGTGCGGCGATGAGCGCGACGACTGGCGCAGCGACCGGGCGGCGACCGGCGTGGCGATGAGCGCGCGCGCGCTCGAAGTGCTCGGCCGGGTATTCGGCTACAAGGCGTTTCGCGGCGCGCAGCAAGCGATCATCGAACGGGTGATCGGCGGCGGCGATGCGCTGGTGCTGATGCCCACCGGCGGCGGCAAATCGCTTTGCTATCAGATTCCGGCGCTGGTGCGCGACGGCGTCGGCGTGGTGGTCTCGCCGCTGATCGCACTGATGCAGGATCAGGTCGATGCGCTCAAGCTCGCCGGCGTGCGCGCCGCCTTCCTCAACTCGTCGCTCGACGCACGCGAAGCGCGCACGGTCGAGCAGGCATTCGAGCGCGGCGAGCTCGACCTGCTGTATGTCGCTCCGGAACGGCTGCTCACCGAGCGCTTTCTCGCGCTGCTGGAGCGCGCACCGGTGGCCCTGTTCGCCATCGACGAGGCGCACTGCGTGTCGCAGTGGGGTCATGACTTCCGGCCCGATTACATCCAGCTCTCGGTGCTGCATGAGCGTTTCCCGGCAATTCCGCGTATCGCACTGACCGCGACCGCCGATACGATCACCCGGCAGGAGATCATCACCCGGCTGGGTCTGGATGAGGCGCAGGTATTCGTTGCGAGCTTCGACCGGCCGAACATCCGCTACCGGGTGGTCGAGAAGGATGCCGCGCGCGAGCAGCTCGGCCGCTTCCTCAAGGAAGGCCACCTCGGCGCCTGCGGCATCGTCTACTGCCAGTCGAGACGCAAGGTCGACGAAACCGCGCAATGGCTCGCCGGTCTGAAGGTCAATGCGCTGCCCTACCACGCCGGCCTGGATGCCGACATGCGCCGCAAGCACCAGCAGCGCTTCCTGCGCGAGGACGGCATCGTGATGGTCGCCACGGTCGCCTTCGGCATGGGCATCGACAAGCCCGACGTGCGTTTCGTCGCCCATCTCGATCTGCCGCAGAGCCTCGAAGGCTACTACCAGGAGACCGGGCGCGCCGGACGCGATGGTCTGCCCTCGGAAGCCTGGCTTGCCTACGGCCTGGCCGATGTGGTGCTGCTGCGCAACCGGATCGACGAGTCCGGATCACCCGACGAGGTCAAGCGTATCGAACGGCAGAAGCTCGATGCCATGCTCGGCTACAGCGAGGCCACCGGCTGCCGGCGCAAGGTGCTGCTCGACTACTTCGGCGAGGCGACCGACACCGACTATCGCTGCGGCAACTGCGACAACTGCCTGGAGCCCCCGGAAACGATCGACGGCACGGTGCCGGCGCAAAAGCTCCTGTCGGCAGCGCTGCGCACCGGACAGCGCTTCGGCGCCGGTCACCTGATCGACCTGCTGCTCGGCAAGTCGACGCCAAGAATGGTGCAGTTCGGCCATGACAAGCTGCCCACCTTCGGCATCGGCACCGAGTTCGACGACATGGGCTGGCGGGCGGTGGCACGGCAGCTGATCGCTGCCGGCTATCTTCATGCCAACGCCGAACGCTACGGCGCATTGCAGTTGACCGAGCCGGCACGCGGCCTGCTCAGGGGTGAGGTGCAGATCCAGATGCGCCGCGCAGTCCGGCGCAAGCCCGGCTCGCGCGACCGCACTGCGAAGGCCAAGCGTGGCGCCGAGCTTCCGGCAGGGGTCGATACGGCACTGGTCGAGGCGCTGCGCGCCTGTCGCCGCCGGCTTGCGAGCGAACAGGGCGTGCCCGCCTATGTCGTGTTCCATGACGCGACCCTGGTGGATATGGCAACGCTCAGGCCACAAACGCTGGCCGCGATGCGGGAGGTCAGCGGTGTGGGCGACACCAAGCTGAGCCGCTACGGCGAGGCGTTCCTGGAAACGCTGCGCGAGCATGGCTAGACATCGTGGTCGCAGCGGCAGCGGCAGCACGAGCCGTGATGGCCCGCAGCGGCAGCGGCAGCAGTGATAGTCGCAGCGACAGCAGCAGCCCTCGTGTTCAGGCCAGGTCAGGGAACGCGGTACTCGCCCTTGTCCTTGAGCGAGTTCGTCGGATCGCAGCCCTTGCCCCCGCGCACGATCTGCTCGACGGTGGCGAGGTAGGCACACCAGCGAATCTGATCGGCGTCGGCGCGGGCAAAGCGCACCAGCAACTCCGCGGACACGCTGATCTGCTGCACCTTGAGCGCCGAGCGGATCACCAGCATCAGCTCGACCTCGCCGCCGGGCCTGGGTGCACCCGGCGCACGCACGAAGCGCGCTACCGCATCCGGATTGTCGCTGAGCGCGATGGCAGTCTCCGCCTGCAACGGCGCCAGAGGAAGGCACAGGGCGAGCGCGATGGCGAGCGCTGCGCGCACCGCAGCATTACCTGCCAGCCGATTGTCAAACATCTCGTCGATCGATTCGCTGTCGAACAGCGAACGCCCGATCATTCCCGGACCGCAGATCTCCCGGATCGCGGTAATCATGCTCCGCGCGGCGTCGGCGATCGAATCGCGCTCGCTGGCCTCCACCAATCACCATTCCTTCGAGTCTCCCCACTGCAGTTGCTCCAGTGTGCCCGCCGCGCGAAGGCACGGTTGCAGCCCACGGTTGTTCAGGGCGCAGCGTAGCCATTGTTGGCGCGGGATTCAATACGCAGGGCAGCAGTTGTTGGAGCACGGTCGCGTATGTTGAAGCACGGTCGCGTATTAATGGTAGTGGTACATACTGATCGCGGCGACAGGATACGGTTGATAAGTGCTCGCCTCGCCCCTTCACCACC
>JBBRCD010000084.1:0-18458 GCA_038205245.1 Burkholderiales bacterium | reverse complement strand
TTGTACATGCGGCCCCAGACCGCCCACGGAATCGTCTTGTCCAGGTCGGCATCGTCGAGCACGATGAAGGCGTCGGTGCCGCCGAGTTCCATGGTTGATTTCTTCAGATTCCGGCCGGCCCGGGCCGCGACACTGCGCCCGGCCGCCATGCCGCCGGTCAGCGCCACGCCCTTGATGCGCGGGTCGTCGATCACGCGATCAGACTGTTCGTAGGAGACCGACAAGTTCGTGTAGGCGCCAACGGGTGCACCGGCATCGAGCAGCAACTTCTCGAATGCGATCGCACATTGCGGTACGCACGCCGCATGTTTCACCACCAGCACGTTGCCAGCCATCAACTGCGGGCCGACCACGCGGGCCAGCTGGTAGTACGGGAAGTTCCAGGGCTCGACGCAGAACAGCACGCCCAGAGGTGAGTTTTCCATGTGCGCCTGGCCAGCCTTGGGGTGCAGCTTTGTCGGCGCGAGGAAAGTCTCGGCATGCTGGGCATAATAGGCCAGTATGTCAGCGCTGAACTTCACCTCGCCGCGCGCCTCATCGATGCGCTTGCCCATATCCTGTGTCGCAAGCTTCGCGAAATCATCGACATTGGCGTGCAGCAGCGCAGCTGCCTTGTTTACGATGAGCGCGCGCTCGGCATAGCTGTTGTGCCTCCAGGTCTGGAAGCAGTTGTCGGCGGCGGCCAGCGCATTTTCGAGCTGTGTCGCGGTCATGTACTCGAAGCTCTTGAGCAGCTTTCCGGTGTTGGGATTAACGCTTTGGTAAGTCATTGGATGTCGACCTTCGGGGTTCGTTGAGTTAGTGGGTCAGGCCGCAAAGGCGGGATAGTCGGTGTAGCCCATCGCGCCGGGCGTGTAGTGCAGCTGGCGTGTGCGAGGGCAGAGCGCGGTTGCGCGTCATGGGTGCCATTACCGTGCGATTGGCCAAGTGCAACGACCCGGTGGATAACTTGCCGAAGAGCATGGGGTGAGTTCCTGCCGGAAGCTGATCCGTCGGGCTGCAACGGATGTCGCGGCGAGCAGATTCAGGATTGTTTGGAACCGACATCTTGCACGCCGGGAGCCGTCGGGTCTGTTCGGTGCCGAACCTGCAGGGCAGCCTTAGAACTCGTCAATCGGCATGCCGAGCATTGAGGCCGCTCGGTCGAGATTCGAATTCGACATCGTCTACCTCGATTGATGGTCATGTCACAATATCGGTCCGTGTCGGCCATCCGTTTCATGGTTGTCGTTGTCCGCGGTCGGCGTTGCTGCCGAGGCGGCAAAGACAGGCCATTTTTTCAGGGCAACGCGGATTTGCACGCGCACGGCAATTCGGCGCCGCCTCCGCTACAGTTTCGTGCTTGAAGCGCGCATGTCTGTACGTTGCCGAACCGAAGTCGCGCCCGCACGAATCAGCGCGGTCAGAACAGCGGCAATGTCGCGGCCTACACGGCCTCCCTGTCCGGCCGCAATCGGCAGGGTTCCCTTTGCACCATGGCGCAACCCATACTTGACGCCGGGCCTGACATTTTCATGCCAAAGGCGGGCGCTTGGACGGCGGGCAACGACAGGAGTTGCGTCGACCTATCCGGACGGCTTGAGCACGACAACGTGGGAAACGCTGGCCACTGATCGACCGGAGCCATCGATGAAGCTTTTGAATCGAGCGCCTGAGCTGAAGGATTGAGCGACGAAGAATTGGCCTCGATACTGCCACCGCTTTGGTGCGCTCTTCAAAAACACGGGAATGGGGACTTGCTGACGTGCGAACAATGCACTGACAGGACTTGTTATCACGCCGCGGCCACAAAGTACGATCTCAGGCGCCCGAGGACTAAGCGTTTTGCTGAGACAAGCGGCCACGATGGCGCCATTGCGAGTGGGCAAGCACGACACGACGCTTCCGCCGAGATGCGCATGAATCTCGACCCTTGTGTATTCGCCGCCGAGCGTGAACACTATTTCTTCGTTTTCTTAGATTTGCGGGTCTTCTTGGACTTCTCAAAGTCCTTGGTGTTGGGTGCGCCCGGCTCTGAAGGCTTGCGCATGTGCTCTTTGCTGCCGTGGGCGATGCGCTCTTGTTTCGCGCGGATATTGGCATATAGGCCGGGCTTGGCGGTAGTCATCTGGCGTCCTTCTTCTCGGTCTGCGAATGGCTACCCAGCGCAATCGATCGGGCTGACGCACACGCACACACACACGGACACGCAGGATCGATACTACGGCCAAAGGCGGCCGCTGCGCGGGTAGAAGAGTGCCAGAAGCGCCGCTGGACAGCTGCGCGACCGGCGCCCAACGCCCAGTTTGCTTTAACTTCCGTATTTTCGAGTTTGACCACCGTACTGTCGAGGCTTGCCATGCCCGCCATGCCCATCGGGCTGCGCCACAGCAGTGACGACACCCCAGGTATTCGCCGCCGCCGGCGCGGCAAAGGCTTTTCGTACCGCAACGACAACGGACAAACCGTATCCAGCCGGGCTGAACGCGAACGCTTGGCCAACCTGGCAATTCCGCCTGCGTATCGCGACGTCTGGATTTGCCCCTCGCCGCACGGGCATCTGCAAGCCACCGGACGGGATGCGCGGGGCCGCAAACAGTATCTGTACCACCCCGACTGGCGCACTGCGCGCGACGAAACCAAATTTAACCGCATGGTCGCGTTCGGCTCGGCGCTGCCACGCGTTCGCGCTGCAGTCACGCGTGATCTGGCGCAGCCTGCGGGTGCCCCTGTCAGCCAGCCCGCTGTGACGGCAGCCTTGGTGCGGTTGCTGGACACCACCATGGTTCGGGTGGGCAACGACGAATACGCGCGTACCAATAAGTCGTATGGCCTGACCACGCTGCGCAAGCGGCATGCAGCGCTGACTGGCGACAAGCTGCGCCTGACGTTTCGCGGCAAAAGCGGGGTAGAGCATGAAGTCGCGCTGAAAGACAAGCGGGTAGCACGCATCGTCCAAGGCTGCCAGGCGCTGCCGGGCCAAGAGTTGTTCAAGTACCTTGACGATGCCGGGCAGCTGCACAGTGTCGGGTCTGCCGAGGTCAACGACTACTTGCGCGCGGCCAGCGGTGGCGACTTCACTGCCAAGGACTTTCGTACTTGGCACGCAAGCGCCTTGCTACTGGCGCTGTTCATGCAACTGGACGAAACGGCACAGGAAGCGATCACTGCCACCGTCGCCAACGGGCTGATTGCAGAGGTGGCGCTGCTGCTCGGCAACACCGTGGCGGTGTGCCGCAAGTCCTATATTCACCCCGCAGTGTTGGCGCTGCTGCTCAAGACCAGAATCATTTCGACGGCGTCGAAGGAAGCCCAACCAAGACGCAAAGCCGGACTGACCACGAGCGAATGTGCTTTTCTGGTTTTTGTTCGCGCGCTTGAGTAGCGTCGTGCAAGCAAGATGGGCGTTGCCAGGTTCGAAGTCAGATCGTGCGTTGTGCTGTTTTCTGGCTGTTTGGCGGAGAGAGAGTCTGTCAACCAGGCTGTGCGCGCCTTCCGGCGTCATGCCCTTGAGAATCCGCCGATCCATCCGCCAGTGCGATTGCCAGTACCGCACACTCGCCGCAGCGTCTGCAGGCTTACGCGCCAGCCTGCGGATGGCGCTTCAGCCAATCTTTCAGCGCGGCATCCATTCGGGTCTGCCAGCCAGCCCCGGATCGGCGGAAAGACGCCACCACCTCGGGAGACAACCGGATGGTGATCCGTTCCTTGGTCACCGCAGCCAGGGGCCGCCCGCGCCTTAGCGTCGGCTTCGCCGCCTTCCATTGCGCGTCCGTGTAAGGCAGCGCATCGGGGTCCGACAGCGCGGCCGCAGTGATCGCCGCATCTTCCTCAGCAGTGGGCGCAATGGTGCCCGGCTTAAGCTTCGGCATACCGCTTCACCTCTCTGGAATTGGCCTTGCGCAGACTGATCACGCGACGCACGTCGCCGCGATCCACGAACACCACCATGAACAGGCGCAGGCCGATGTAGCCGATACCCGCCGTCCGCGCCTCTGCGTAATCACGGCGGGCGACTGGCCAGGTAAACGCCATACCCCACTCCAGCACTTCAGCTTCAGACAGCGAGACCCCGTGCTTCAGGATGTTCGCCGCGTTCTTTGCAGGGTCGAAAGTGATGTCCAATGTTGTTATTGTATGTACGAGAAATTAGCCGGTCAAGGATTGTGGGGCATCCAAGGCGCGGGTCAATACAGGGATCGTAAAGCGGGCTGCAGACCGCATGAATGCTTGGGCTGCACGGTATCGCGTCCGTGCAGTGGCCGCCAAAGGCCCCCGCGCGGGGCAAGCTGCCCTTGTGCACTTCTCACCGGCGTTCAGCGCTACGGGATTCGGCGAATATCTGACCATGGGCATGCACAGCGCCCACTGCGGCTCGGTCACGAGCCAACGTCTGTTCGGCCGGGCGCTTGCACGTATATTACTTGCTTGTCTCGACCGACAAGCAACCCGATGACGAGGAACACTGCACCGAGAAAGAAACCAAGAAGCCCCATGCAACCGGACACGAGCCCGCCGCCAATTACGGCACCGGCTGCCGCCGCGCCTGCGTACTCGCCGCCCTTCTCAAGGGTTCCCGAGACATGCGAGCCCGTGAGGACAATTGCAGCAAGGGGCAGTAGGAAGGAAAGAATCCCAGAAACGATGAGCAAGCGGCGCCATGCTTTCGCTGCGGACGGTGATGAGGCACACGCTATGGAACTGTGCGTCGGCAAAGATCACATCGAGCCGCTGCGGAATTCGCGACGCGGTTTCAAGAACTCGCCGGTACAGGTCGATCATCGCATCGAGCAGGACCGGTGCGGTGATGCTGTTGATCGGCGCCTGCCATAGCGCACGCGGGACCAGCCGCTCCAATGAACTGATCCACTCGCCGCCGTGCTTGGCCGACTTGACCGGCTCGATTACTCGCGCGTGATACCCGCGCGCCACCCGGGCGAGCGTCGCATCAGTCTGCGCACGCTCGGCTGCCGCCACCCGGATTGACTCCCGCGCGGCCGCGCGTGCGCAGGCGCGCTCGGCAATGGGATCGCGGGGAGGCCATCTCGGCGAGCATCGCGCGCGCCTTGGCAGCGGCTAGGCGGGCTGCAACGAGGCTCGCACCCGATGCCTGAAGATTGTGGCGCTCGCACACGCCAAGGCCCATCTCTCGGCGCTCACCGGTGGGTGCGCTGAATCTGAATACCCAAGACACTTGACCGGCGATGTCGTGACCCCTGGCGCCCTTGCGGTCCAGCCGGACCCGCAGCATCAGGCCCCCGCCGTCGGTGTGATCGCCATCGTTGGCGGTCAGTACCTCGCGCGCTGTCATCCGGTGCAGCGCGCCCCTACGTGTCGAACCAGCCATCATCACCCCCTGCGAGTTTAGGTCTGCAGAATCCGCCATAAAATCCGCCATCAAACACGCCCGATTGGGTGCTTTACGGCGCTGGCGTCCGCACCTACAGTGCAGGGTTACTAAGCTAGTTCGCCTTATGAATCAGAGGGGAACTGCACTTTTCTGCACTGGCGATGCATTGCGAGTGCAGGGGTATCTGGCGGAGAGGGTGGGATTCGAACCCACGGTAGGCTTGCACCTACGCCTGATTTCGAGTCAGGTACATTCGACCACTCTGCCACCTCTCCGGAGGGCGCGATTTTACACGCATCCTCGATGCGCGCACGACGTGCGGAAAGTGCGCTGTCAGCCGTGACATAACCCGCAACCACGGGCCGTTCACCGTGGCACAATCGCGGCCCGCTGGACGTCCAGGGAAGGCTGATGCTGCTGTTGCTATCGCCATCGCTATCGTTGTCGTCAAGGTCGTTGCTGCGACTCCCGTCGCAATCCTCGACGCAATCCAGGATCGGAGCATTTCTGCTCGCCCTGGCAGCCGGTCTGCTCGCGTCCGGCTGCGACCCGTCCGGGCAGGCCGACAGGGTCCCACCGCTAATCTCTGGCGGAGAACTGGTCGTGCTCACCCACCAGAGCTCGACCACCTTCTACCAGGACAGCGAAGGGCGCTATGCCGGCCTGGAATACGAGCTGGTACAGCGGTTCGCGCAGGAGCACGGCTACAAGATGCGCTTCATCGCGCTGCCGCAGTTCTCCTCGGTGCTGCCGGCGCTGGAGAAGGGGCGCGGGCACATGGCGGCGGCAGGCATCACGGTCACGCCGGAGCTTGCCTCCCGGTTCATCTTCGGACCGTCTTACCAGGACGTCGCGCTGGAAGTCATTTACGACTCGGATGCGCGCCGCCCGCGCTCACTGAACGATCTGGTGGGCAAGCGGGTCGACGTGCTCGATGGCTCGCTCGCGAAGCCGGAACTCGTTCGGGCTCAGGCGAAGCTCCCCAGACTCACCTGGAACACGATCGCGGCGCGCGACACCGAATCGATCGTGGCGCGGGTCACCGGCGGCCTGTCCGATTTCGCAGTGGCTGAATCGCATGCGGTCGACGTGGCCAGGAACTTCCATCCGTCGATCGCGACTGCATTCTCCATCGGACAGCCGCGCAAACTCGCATGGGCATTGCCCAGGAATGCAGACCCGATGCTGCAAACGCAGGTGAACGAGTTCTTCACCCGTATCCGGCGCGACGCGACGCTGACCCGTATCGTCGACAAGTACTACGGTCACCTGCAGCGGCTGACCGAGGCCGACATCCTGCACTTCATGAACCGGGTGCGAACCGTGCTGCCGCAGTACAAGAAGCACTTTCATGATGCTCAGGACCTCACCGGCATCGACTGGCGACTGATCGCCGCATTGGGCTTCCAGGAATCGCACTGGGACCCGACAGCGGTGTCGCCCACCGGCGTTCGAGGGCTGATGATGATGCAGGACGATACGGCTGCTCAGATGGGGGTGAAGAACCTGCTCGACCCGCGCGAGAGCATCCTCGGCGGTGCACGCTATTTCGCGCTGCTGCGCGATCTGCTGTCCAAGGCGGCCGAGCCGGATCGCACCTGGATCGCGCTGGCCGCGTACAACATCGGTTTCGGACACCTCGAGGATGCGCGCAGCATATCGCGCACGCTCAAGCTCGATCCGAACGTTTGGGTGAGCATGAAGCAGGTGCTGCCGCTGCTGATGCGCCCGGAGTACTCGACGATCACCAAGTTCGGCTATGCGCGCGGCGGCGAGTCTGTGATCCTTACCGAGAACGTGCGCCAGTACTATGACATCCTGCTGCGCGCCGAGGCACCACACCGGCCGGAGTTCGAGAGCCTGAGGCAGGATCTCGCGCTGCTCCCCCAGCGCGAGCGGGCGCCCGCCCTGAAGGCGCGTTGATCGATCAGTCTGATCAGCGGTTGGCGGCCGGCCCCGGAATGAAGGTGACTGCGCCCAACGTGCCTGCGCCCATATAAGGCTGCAGTGCTGGCGGGATGTCGATGCCGCCGTCGGCCCGCTGGTAGTTCTCCATCACCGCGACCAGCGTGCGCCCGACCGCGAGGCCGGAGCCGTTGAGCGTATGGACGATCTCGGGCTTGCCCTTGGCGTCCTTGCGATAGCGCGCCTGCATCCGGCGTGCCTGGAACGCTTCGAAGTTGCTGCAGGAAGATATCTCGCGATACGCCTGCTGGCCAGGCAGCCATACTTCCAGGTCATAGGTCTTGGCCGCGCCGAAACCCATGTCGCCGGTACACAGCAGCATCGTCCGATACGGCAGCCCGAGCTTTTGCAGAATGGTCTCGGCATGCCCGGTAAGCGCCTCATGCGCGTCATCGGACTGCTCGGGCCGCACGATCTGGACGATCTCGACCTTGTCGAACTGGTGCTGGCGGATCATGCCACGGGTGTCCCGGCCATAAGAGCCGGCCTCGCTTCGGAAGCAGGGACTGTGGCAGACGAACTTCAGCGGCAGCGCCTCGGCAGCAACGATCTGGTCGCGCACGATGTTGGTCACCGGCACTTCGGCAGTCGGAATCAAGTACAGCTTCGCCTCCCCGCCCTTCTCGCCCTCCTGGCCACGCGGCACGCTGAACAGGTCTTGCTCGAACTTGGGCAGCTGGCCGGTGCCGCGAAGGCTGTCGGCGTTGACCAGGTACGGCGCGTAGACCTCGGTATAGCCATGCTCGACGGTATGCACGTCGAGCATGAACTGGGCGAGCGCGCGGTGCAGACGGGCAAGCGACCCCTTCATCAGAGTGAAGCGTGTCCCCGCAATCCGGGTGGCGGTCTCGAAGTCGAGCAGGCCGAGCGCTTCGCCCAGATCGACATGATCCTTCACCGTGAAGTCGAAGCTGCGTGGCGTGCCGACGATGCGCACCACGGTGTTGTCATCGGCCGACGCGCCGATGGGCACGCTGTCATGCGGCAGGTTCGGCACGATTGCCATGAACGCCTCGATCTCGGCCTGAAGCTGCGCCAGCCGCTTCTCGTCGGCCGCGAGTTCATCGGCGAAACCGGCCACCGTGGCTTTGAGCGCTGCCGGATCCTCGCTCCGCTTCATTGCCTCGCCGATCTGCTTCGACACCTGATTGCGCCGCGCCTGCAGCTCCTGGGTGTTGACCTGCACTCGCTTGCGATCGGATTCGAGCGCGAGAAAGCGCTCGCGCTCGAACACGAAGCCGCGGTCGGCCAGGCGGGCGACCACCCGATCGAGATCGGAACGAAGCAACTGGATGTCTAGCATGGCGAACGGCAAACACCTGATCGAATTCGAAGCGCCGATTCTACGGAAAAAGGGGTCGCGCTCCATTTCAGCCGAATTCCCAGGCAGCGAAACCTGGCGCCTTATAGTCCACTGAAGGAAAAGGGGTCGATCTCCGCGGCACATGCCAAAAACAGGCTTCGGCCTCGCTGGCGAAGATCGCCCCTTTTCCGACCTGCCTCGGGACACCCGGCGACTTGACAGGTGAACCGGTCGCCGCCTACCGTGCGAAGCCAGAAGAACAGGTTTGATCCACACAGGAGCAGGACGATGGCTTCGGCCGTGCCTACGATCCGTCCGCCAGACCCGGCGCCGCGCCAACCCCGGCTCGCGCTGCCTCCCGGCAGCTGCGACTGCCATTCGCATGTATTCGGGCCGGCCGCCAGTTTCCCGTATGCGCCTGCGCGAAGCTACACGCCGCCGGACTGCCCGACCGACGCCTACATCCACATGCTGAATACGATCGGTTGCGAGCGTGCGGTGATCGTACAACCGAGCTGCTACGGCACCGATAACGCCGCAACCCTGGATGCATTGCGCTCGGGCCGTTTCGCCTTCCGTGGCGTGGCAGTGATCAGTGGCGAAGAGTCGGATGCGCAGCTCGCGTCGATGCATGACGCGGGTGTTCGTGGCGTGCGCCTGAACCTGCACACCCGGGGCGCGATGCTCGGCCTGAGCGACGCACAACGGCTGGCAGCGCGCGTTCGACCGTTGGGCTGGCACCTGCAGATCTATGCCGACCTTTCCACCCTGCCTGATCTGGAAGGTCTGCTGAGTGAACTCGGTGGCACGGTGGTCATCGATCACATGGGCCAGCCCGATATCGCCCGAGGCATCGATACGCCCACGTTCCGCAGCCTTCTCGCCGCGCTCGCCAAAGGGCGCTGCTGGGTGAAGCTCTCGGGGGCCTATCGGTTGTCGCAGAACCATCCGTCCTATGCCGAGGTGACCCCGTTCGCCCGCGCGCTGGTGGCCGCCAACCCTGAGCAACTGGTCTGGGGCTCGGACTGGCCACATCCGAACTTCGACGGGCCGATGCCCAACGACGCCGATCTCATCGACCTGCTGGCCGAATGGATTCCGGATGCCGCAGCACGCCACCGGGTGCTGGTCGACAACCCGGCGCGGCTGTACGACTTCTGAGGGTGCGGCGATGACCGGAAGGACGATGACGGAAGGGACGACGACCGGAGGAACGACGACCGGAGGAACGATGACCGGAGGAACGATGACTGCGGTGACGAACGCGGCAGCGGCAGCGACGGTGACTGGCGCGCCCGAAACTGGTCTGGAGGGCACTAACGCGGTCGGGCGAACCTGCATATGCCTCGCGTTCGCTCTGGCTACCGGCTCGGGCGCAGCGATCGCACAGACCGGCTACCCCAGCAAGCCGCTGCGCCTGATCGTTCCGGTGGCCGCCGGTGGCAATCAAGACCTGATTGCACGCAACCTGATGCAGCGGGTGTCGGAATTGAGCGGCCAGCCGGTGCTGGTCGAGAATCGGCCGGGCGTCAGCGGCGTGGTCGGCGCCGAGTTCGTCGCGCGCGCTGCGCCGGATGGCTACACCTGGCTATCGATCGCGAACACCTTCGTCACCGTGCCGAGCGTGATTCCGAACGTCCCCTACGACCCGGTCAAGGACTTCGTCACCGCCGGTGTGATCGCCAGCATCCCGCAAGTGCTGGTGGTGAATCCGGCGCTGCCAGCCAGGACGGTGAAGGAACTGATCAGCCTCGCCAAGGCTCGGCCCGGACAGCTCAATGTCGCCATGTCCGGTGCCGGCAGCACCGGGCACATGGCTTCGGTCGCGTTCAATCGAGCTGCCGGCATTGAGGTTACCCATATCCCATACAAGGGCAATGCGCCCGCGCTGATCGACCTGATGGGGGGGCATGTCAGCGCGATGTTCGATCAGGTGAGCACGTCGATCCCCCTGATCCGCAGCGGCAAGCTGCGTGCCCTCGGCGTGACCAGCGTGCAGCGCTCGGCGCTGCTGCCTGATGTGCCCACCATCGCTGAATCCGGTGCGGCGGGCTACGAGGCCTCGACCTTCAACGCAGTGCTCGCGCCAGCGGCGGTGCCGCGCGAGATCGTCGCGCGCATGCATGGCTGGCTGGTGCAGGCGGTCAAGGTACCGGAACTTCGCGCGCGCCTGGGTGAGCTCGGTATCGAGCTGATTGCCAGCGCCTCACCCGAGCAGGCCACGGCCTTCGTTCGTGCAGAAGTGGCCCGAATGGCCAGGCTGGTGAAGGAAGCCGGCATCAAGGCGGATTGACTGGTGGGTGTTTCGGCGGCTCGTTCGGTGGGTCTTTCGGTGGGTCCTTCGGTGGGTCCTTCGGTGGCACGGATGAGGCGGTGGCGGACGGCCCCGCACGCGCAGCCGATCGCCGGTAGAACTCACCGCCGCCGAACAGCATCATCGCGCATCCGATGAACACCGGCAAATAGCCGGTCACGCTCGCCAGCGCGCCGAACGCAAGCGGGATGGTCACATGGGTGAGCTGGTTGATCATCACCCGGATACCGGTGCCCTCGCCTGCTCGCCCCCTCGGCGAAAGGTTGTAGATGAGCGTCATCGTGATCGGCTGGGCGCAGCCGCAGCCCAGACCGAGCACGATGGCAATCGCCGCCAACGCCCAGGCGCTTTGCACGAAGGGGAACATCGCATAGCCAACGGCCGTCAGAAAGATCGAACCGACCAGAACCGCCGACTCGCCATGCCGGGCGGCCAGACGCGCGACCACCAGGCGTACGGCAAAGGTGGCGCCGGCAAACGCCGCCATGATTAAGCCGATCGCGGTGGCGCTGTGACCGATCGACCGCGCATAGACCGGCAGGAAGAAGTTGAACAGGTCCCAGGCGGTGGCGATGATGCCCCCGGCAATGAACGTGCGCTTGAGAGACGGGACGCGCCACAGGTCCAGCGAGCTGGTCTTCGGCCCGCGCCTGGACGATGCACGACGCTGCGGAATCCAGCCCGGGAACCACCACACCGCGATCAGGGAAACCGCCGGCAACACGGCAAGCACCAGATAGGTCGATCGGTAACCGATCAGGTCAATGGAAAAGCCTGAGACCAGCGGGCCGAGCAGGCCGGCCAGCGAGAAGCCCATGCCGAGCAGCGCAAAATTGCCGGCGCGGTTCTCCGGCCCGCTCAGCGAACCGGTCATCGTCTGTGCGGCGACCTGCCAGGAGAGAAAGCCCACCCCGAGGACACTGGCCGACACGCAAATCGCGACCAGGGTCGGAAAGAACCATGGAATCAGCAGTCCGATGACGACCATCAGCGCGCCGAAGGCGAGCGGCAGGCGCATGCCGAGCCGGTCGACGATCTGCCCGGCCGAAACCGCCAGAAAAAACGGCAGCAGCGCATAGAGCGATACGACCACGCCGATCATCAGCGGCGAGGCACCCATGTTGAGCGCGAACAGCGTAGACAGTACCCGGCTGCCCCCGAACCCGATGTGGGTGGCAAGGCTCATCGCGACGATGAGCTTGACTGGCCTTGACGCGGCCATCATGAGTGGATCGGAAACGAAAGGAGCACTGAAAGTCGTTCTGGGGCGGTAGACGGCGGGCAGGAGGCGGCACCGCGGGGGCACGCCACCGCTGGGTCACGCGACGAGGGCTTGTGCAGGCCAGGGTCTTTGTATTATGCGAGTAAACTCGACCCCAGTCGAACCACGGCCTGCAATGGATACCGCAAAGAAGAACGTCGTCGTGCTCGCCAGTTGCCAGGCGATCACCCAGGTGAAGATGTCGATGCTGATCGCGATCGCTGGCCTGTCCGGCTACGCGCTCGCCACCGACAAGACCTGGGCCACCCTGCCGATCACCATCTATGTGATCGGTTCGGCACTGGCGACCCTGCCGTCTGGCACCTTCATGAAGCGCCATGGACGACGCAATGGCTTCACGTTCGGTGCGCTGTTCGGTGTTGGCGGCGGACTGGTCTGCGCCGCTGCCCTCTATGTCGAGAGCTTCCTGCTGCTTTGCGTGGGCACCGCCATCCTGGGCGTGTTCGTCGCCTTCGGCCGCGCTTACCGGTTCGCCGCGGCCGATTCTGCGCCGAAAGAGTTCAAAGCCAAGGCGATCTCGCTGGTGCTCGCCGGGGGCATCGTCGGTGGCGTGCTTGGCCCCAATCTCGCGAACTGGACGAAGGACGCCTGGACCGGGATCGATTTCGGCGCCTCGTTCATCGCGATCTCGGTTTTGTCAGCGCTGACCCTGCTCGCGCTGCGGCCACTGCAAATCCCGCCGCTCACCGCTGTCGAGCGCGCCGAGCCTGGCCGACCGATGCGGGTGATCATGCGTCAGCCGGCATTCATCGTCGCGGTGACCGCCTCGGCGGTGGGCTACGGCGTCATGAACCTGCTGATGGTCGCCACCCCGCTGGCGATGCACCACCACGATTATCCCTTTCGCAACACCGCCTTCGTGCTTGAATGGCACCTGATCGGCATGTTCGCACCATCATTCTTCACCGGCCACCTGATCACCCGCTTCGGCGTGTTGCCGATCATGCTTGCGGGCGCGCTGCTCAACGTCGTGTGCATCGGCATCGCGTTGTCCGGCGAGACGGTGATGCACTTCTGGGCGTCGCTGTTCATCCTCGGCATCGGGTGGAACTTCCTGTTCACCAGCGGCTCGACGCTGCTCACCGAGACCTATGCGCCATCCGAACGCGAGAAGACCCAGTCGATGCATGACTTCATCACCTTCGCCACGATGGCGGTGACCTCACTGATCTCCGGCGCGATGCTCTCGCATGAGGGCTGGGGCTGGCATGCCATCAACTACGGATCTCTGCCATTCATCGCTGCGGTGTTGCTGGTGGTGACCTGGTTCGCCTTGATGCGCCGGCGACAGATCAGTGGTGTGCCGTAGGCCGGGTCGTAGGGCGCGTTACACGGCCAGTCGTCCGTATCGTCTGGCCATTGTTCAGTCCGCCGCACGCACGCAGTTGCGCCCGGCATCCTTTGCGGCATAAACCGCGGCATCGGCCCGGCTCACCAGTTGCACGGCCAGCCGTGCCGAGTCGTCGGTGCGTTCCGGCAATGCGGTTGCGGTACCGATCGACACAGTCACCGGGATCATGGCCCCGCTCGAATCCCTGAACTCACCGCCTTCTATCGCGGCGCGAACGCGCTCGGCGATCGACGCCACCGTTGCCGCATCGGTATCGGCGAGCACCACCGAGAACTCCTCTCCGCCATAGCGGCCCAGCGCATCGGACAGACGCAACTCGCCCTTCACCCGCGCTGCCACGCCGCGCAGCACCTCGTCGCCCATCGGATGGCCGAAGCGATCGTTGATCGACTTGAAACGGTCGACATCGACGAACAGGCAGGAGATCGGCCGGTGCGAGCGGCGTGCCCGGTCTGCCTCTTCGCGCATGCGCTGGTCGAAGTATCGGCGGTTGTGCACCCCGGTCAACGGGTCGGTCAGGCTCACATGCTTCAAGCGCTCGTGGTTGACCACGTTCTCGAAGCAGATCGCGATGATGCCGGCGAGGCGATCGGCGAAGTCGGTACCCAGGCCTGGCGTGAAGCGCGCGAGATCACGGCTGCCCAGGTTGACCGAGCCGATCAGACGGCCGCGCCGCTTCAACGGCAGTAGGGAAATGCTCTCCGGGGGTACCAGATCGAGCGGAAACAGCACGCTGTGGATCGAATCGACATACGGACCCAGCGTTGCCCCGCCGGCGGCAGCCAGCGCGCGCTGCAGACTGCTGTCCGCATCGAGCAGGATCAGATCCGGCCAGTCGTCGACATCGATCTCGATCGCGGCAAACAGCCGGCGCAGTTCGTGATCCGGGTCGAACAGCGCAAGCGTCACCGCGTCATGGTCGTTGATCTGCTTGAACTCGCCGAACAGCATGTGGAACAGCTCAGGCAGCGTCGAGCCTTCCATCAGACCGAGCTCGATCCGGCGATGCCGGGAAAAGATCAGTGCGTTCTGCCGTCCATCGGCAAGCAGCGCGTCCAGACGCTCGCGCAGCTGCCGGTTCTCGCGACGGCGCCGGTCTGCGTCCATCGTGAGTCAGTCCGGCGCGGCCGCGGCGCCCAGCCACGCGCCGCGCCGGGCGCCGGCTGCCGGGCCCGCGCCCGGCTCGGCCACCAGCCAGGCCGTATCCCGCGGGGCTGCGGCAAGTGTCACCGCGCACTCGAACAGCTCATCACGACGAAACGCATGGATCTGCAGGCTCCGCCCAGGCGTGCAGTCGGCGAGCCGGGACTCGAACGCGCCGCCGACCCGGATACCATCTATCGCCAACAACTGATCGCCCGCTGCCAGGCCCGCGTGCTGGGCCGGACTGCCTTCATGCACGACCGTGAGCCTGCCCTCGGCGCCGACCTTCGCACCGAGCCAGGCACGCGGCGCATCGTCCGGACCCGGTTGCGGTCCAGCGGTGCCGCCCTTGTCGGTATCGCTGACGGCAACACGAAGATTGAGCGATACACCGGCACTGGCGAGGAGTTCCTCCAGCGGCAGGTCTTCGGTGCCATGCACGGCGCTGGCGAAGAACGGCGCAAGATCGCATCCGGCAAGTTCCGAGGCGAGCGCCTCGATCCGTCCCTCGGGCACGCCAACGCCGGGCGCGCCGTAGGTTTGCCACAGCGTGCGCATCAGATCATCCAGCGAGCGAGCGCCGCCGGTCGCCTCACGTAACCTGAGGTCCAGGGCGAGCGCCACCAGCGACCCTTTCGTGTAATAGCTGACCACCGAGTTCGGCGAGTTTTCATCCTGGCGGTAGAACTTGATCCAGGCATCGAAACTCGATTCGGCCACCGACTGTCTGAACCGACCGCTGCCGCGCAGGACGCGGGTCAGTGTCTCGCCAAGAAGCTGAAGATACTCGCTGACCGTGATCAGCCCGCAGCGCACCAGCGCAAGGTCATCGTAGTAGGACGTGATGCCCTCGAACGCCCACAACTGGCGGGTGTAAGCCTCCTGGGTGAGGTCGTAGGGCAGGAAGGCGGCCGGCTTGATCCGCTTGACGTTCCACGCGTGGAAGTATTCATGGCTGATGAGACCGAGCAGCGTGCGGTACTTGTCGCCGATCCTGCTGCGCCCGGGCTGCGGCAGGTCTTCCCGGCTGCACAGCAGACTGGTCGAGCTGCGGTGCTCGAGCCCGCCATAGCCTTCGCCGACCGCCATGATCTGGAACAGATAGCGCTCGAACGGCGGCGGCCCCTCGAACAGATCGATCTGCCAGGCACACACCCGCGCGCAGTCGGCAGCAAGCCTCGCCAGATCGCCGGTATGGCGGCCGGTGACCACAATGTCGTGACGCACGCCATGGGCCTCGAACGACACCAGATCGAAGGTGCCACATTCGACCGGGTGATCGATCAGGTCTTCATAGTCAGTCGCACGGTAGCGACCGAAGCCGAACTCGGGTGCCCCGGCGCGCGCCAGTGTCGTGGCGACCCGCCAGGCTGCGCAGGGGACCGACCCCGTCGAGGGCACTGACCCAGGCAAGGGGACTGACCCAGGCGAGGGGACTGACCCGGCCGAGGGGACTGACCCGGGCTTCACCGGGGTCTGTCCCCGGTCAGGCGCTTGCGAAACCGGGGTCCGTCCCCCGGCTGCCAGCGGCGCCTGGATATCGACCGTGCACGGCTCATGCTCCCGCCCGACGACAGCCAGAAACACCGAACTGCCGTTGAAGTAGGCGTGGGTCGTATCCAGATGCGCGGCGCGCACCGACAGGTCCCAGGCGTAGATCTCGCAGACCACTTCCAGCGGCCCGGTACAAGGCGCGCAGCGCCAGGTCTGCTTGTCGACCTTCTCGATCGGCACTGGTTGCCGGTCAGGCCCGGAGTGGCCCTCGATCGCCACGACATGACGGGCGAACTCGCGGATGAGATAGCTGCCCGGCACCCAGGCGGGCAGCCGCAGCAGGTGGCCGGCGGGGTCGGGATCCACGATCGAAAGGCGCACTTCGAAACGGTGGGCCGCCGGATCGCTCGGGGTTATGACGTAGTGTATTTTTTCCATGTCCCGTCAGATTAACTTCGTATCGCGTGCTGCGCTATAGCCAACGGTCTTGCCGGCAGGCGCCGGCGGGGATAGACCAACAACGGCGGGGACAGACCCTGAGGGTGCGTCCCCAGGATCAACTCAGGCAGGCGCCTACGGGGACTGACCCTCAGGGTCTGTCCCCAGGATCGACTCAGTCAAGCGCCGATGGGGACTGACCCTCAGGGTCTGTCCCCGGGATCAGCTTGCCGGCAACAACGCCGCCAGCGGAACCGCCTCGATACCGGCAGCCAGCGGAAAACGATGCGGCCCCGGATACACCACGTAAAGCGCATCAAGCCCGAGATCGTCGGCCGCGATGCGCATCGATCGGGTGACCTGCGGTGCCTCCGAGCGCTTGAACTCGACGCCCACCTTGCGGCTGCCCCTCACCAGCAGAAGGTCGAGTTCGGCCCCCTGATGAGTCGCCCAGAAGTAGGCTTCGTCCGGCCGCGCCAGTCGCAGCACCTGTTCCAGCGCAAAGCCCTCCCAGCTCGCGCCACAGCGCGGATGGGCGAGCAACTGTTCAGGCGATGGAACATCCATCAGAGCGTGCAGAAACCCAGTGTCGCGGAAGTAGATCTTCGGCGCCTTGACCTGCCGTTTTCCCAGATTGGCATGCCAGGGCTGCAGTTGGCGCACCATCAGCGTCTGAGTCAATGTGTCCAGGTAACGGCGCACCGTCGGCTCGGACACACCGAGTGAGCGCGCGATGTTCGAACCCGACCAGATCTGGCCGTGATAATGCGCGAGCATCCGCCAGAAACGTAACATCGCCGGTGCCGCGATGTTGACCCCGAGCTGCGGCAGATCGACCTCGACATGACTGGCGATCGCGTTCATCCGCCAGGCAAGACTGTCCTCGTCGCTCGCGGCGAGCAGGGATCGCGGAAATCCGCCGCGCAGCCAAAGTCGCGACTCTGCCACGCCAGCTTCGATCCCAGTGGCCGATGCCCAGTGATGAATCTCGCGCAGATCGAAACCGCTGACTTCGATCGTCTCCACCCGGCCCAGCAGTGACTCTCCGGCCTGGCGCAGCAAGGCCGGCGCAGCGCTGCCCAGCAGCAGATACTGGCCCGCCTGATTCGATCGGTCGAGGAGTACGCGCAACAGCGGAAACAGGCCAGGCCGGCGCTGTACCTCGTCGATCACCACCAGTCCGGACAGGCGCGATAACGCGTCCATCGGCTCATCCAGCCGCCTTGCGTCGAGCGGGTTCTCCAGATCGAAGTAGTTGGCCGAAGCCCGATCGACCAGCTCACGCGCAAGCGTGGTCTTGCCGGACTGGCGCGGCCCTACCAGAACAACCGCACGGGAGCGGCTCAGCGCCTGTCTGACTTCTGCGAGCAGATCGGTGCGAGGCACTATCGATGCAGATGAAACCGCCGACATCAGAAGTTCAGGAGAAGTTTCCACCATGAAATTCTAACATGACTTATTAGCATTTCATGTATTTTTAGGAGAGAGGCCCTCAGGGTCGGCGCCGGCGGGGACAGACCCTGAGGGTCTGGCCCCAGGTTCGACTCAGGCAGGCGCCGGTGGGGACAGACCCTGAGGGTCTGGCCCCAGGTTCGACTCAGGCAGGCGCCGGCGGGGACGGACCCTGAGGGTCTGGCCCCAGGTTCGACTCAGTCAGGCGCCGGTGGGGACAGACCCTCAGGGTCTGGCCCCAGGTTCGACTCAGGCAGGCGCCGGCGGGGACAGACCCTCAGGGTCTGGCCCCAGGTTCGACTCAGGCAGGCGCCGGTGGGGACAGACCCTGAGGGTCTGGCCCCAGGTTCGACTCAGGCAGGCGCCGGTGGGGACAGACCCTGAGGG
>JBBRCD010000083.1:0-18882 GCA_038205245.1 Burkholderiales bacterium | reverse complement strand
CTGGGTATCCAGCCGGCTCACCCACCAGACTGGAATCACGCTGTTGGACAGGAAAAGCGCGTCTGCTGCCCGCAGCCGGTCTACCGAAATCGGTTCGACTGCCGTCGGGATCGACTGTGCGGCCGCCCAATCGAGAATCCGCTCGCGCTGAACCCCGGCCACGCCGCACCGATGCAGCGCTGGAGTCACCAGCCGCTGGCCTTCCAGAACGAACAGATTTGTCATCGTGCCGCAGATGGCGTTGCCGTCCTGATCCAGGGTCAGGCCTTCGGCGATCGCCGGGTCTGCCCACTCCGAGCGCGCAAGGACTTGCTCGAGACGGTTCAGGTGCTTGACCCCGGCCAGGGCTGGCTGAGTGCCCAGGCGCAGGTTGCATACGCGAACCGCCACGCCCTGCGTGCGGAAGGTCGCCGGCCATGCGGGCAAGGCGCTGCCGACCACCAGAGTGGCCGGCGCCACGGCTGCGGGGCGCCGATAGCCGCGCGCTGAAGTCCCGCTGGTGACCGTGATCCTCGCCACGCATTCAGGATGCAGGGCCCCCAAGTCGGCCAGATCGCGCTCGATCCGCCCCCGGTCCGCCATCGGCAGACCGAGCCGCAGGCAGTCGGCGTCGAGCTTTCGCGCATGGCGCGCCCAGGCTGTTACCCGGCCGCCGGCAAGACGTACGGTGCGAAACACCCCGTCGCCGTAGCAGAGCCCCCGATCGAGCGACGAAACCGCGGCCGCCGTGGGGTCCACGGCTACCCCGTCGACCCGCAGGAACAGCGGGCGATCGACGTTCAGGTCAGTGTTCAATCGCGCGCCCGCGCGTCACGCTCAGCGCAGTCGACGGAACACCAGCGAACCGTTGGTGCCGCCGAAGCCGAAGTTGTTTTTCAGCGCGACGTCGATCTTCATCTCGCGTGCGCTGTTGGCGCAGTAGTCGAGATCGCACTCCGGATCCTGGTTGAAGATGTTGATGGTCGGCGGTGAAACCTGGTGATGGATTGCCATGACGGTGACTACCGACTCCAGTCCGCCAGCCCCGCCGAGCAGATGCCCGGTCATCGACTTGGTGGAATTGACCACCAGCCGGCTTGCTACCGGCCCGAACGCAGCCTTGATCGCCTCAGTCTCGTTCTTGTCTCCAAGCGGCGTGGAGGTGCCGTGCGCGTTGAGGTACTGCACCTGCGACGGATCGATCGCCGCATTCTTCATCGCGTTGATCATGCAGCGCCTAGGGCCATCCATGTTCGGCGCGGTCATGTGGAATGCGTCGCTGCTCATGCCGTAGCCGGAGAGCTCGGCGTAGATCCTTGCGCCACGGGCACGCGCATGCTCGTACTCCTCGAGCACCATCACGCCCGCGCCCTCGCCGAGCACGAAGCCGTCGCGATCCTTGTCGAAGGGACGCGATGCAGTGGCCGGATCGTCATTGCGGCTGGACAGCGCACGCGCCGCGGCAAAACCGCCGATTCCCAGCGGCGACACGGTCGCTTCCGCACCACCGGCGAGCATCACATCGGCATCGCCATACTCGATCAGGCGCCCCGCCTCGCCGATACAGTGCAGACCGGTCGTACACGCCGTTACTATGGCCAGACTCGGCCCCTTGAGCCCGAAGCGGATGCTCAGGTGGCCAGAGATCATGTTGATGATCGATGCCGGAACGAAGAACGGCGATATCCGCCGCGGCCCCTTCGCCTCCAGCTCGCCGTGGGTGTGCTCGATCATCGGCAGCCCGCCGATGCCGGAGCCGACGATGACGCCAAGGCGCTCGGCGTTGGCTTCGGTCACCTGAAGGCCGCTGTCGGCCCAAGCCTGGATCCCCGCGGCCATCCCGAAATGGATGAACGTGTCCATGTGCCTGGCTTCCTTCGCCGGCATGTACTGCTCGACGTCGAAGCCCTTCACTTCGCCAGCGAACCGGCAGGAGAAGCCAGTGGCGTCAAAGCGGGTGACGTTGGCGATGCCGCCACGCCCGGCCAGCAGAGCCTCCCAGGCCGTGGATACGCTGTTGCCGACTGGAGAAATCACCCCCAGCCCGGTTACCACTACACGACGACGTGTCATGCGCCAACCCGTCAGTATGCCGGTTGCCGGCAGGTCACTTCTTGTGCGAGTTGATGTAGTCGACGGCCTGCTGGACGGTGGTGATCTTCTCGGCCTCTTCATCCGGAATCTCGGTTTCGAACTCCTCTTCGAGCGCCATGACGAGCTCTACCGTATCCAGGGAATCGGCCCCGAGGTCATCCACGAACCGCGAATCGATCTTCACGTCCGCCTCGTTGGCGCCAAGCTGTTCGGCAACGATCTTCTTGACCCGGCTTTCCACGTTTTCCATTACAGACCCCTCTTCTAGGTTTGAATCGTATGAAGGAAGCACCGCGACCCGTGACGGAAACACCGCCCGCCTCAAGGCTCCCCTGAACGGGATCGCCTGGTGAATACCCTCACCCGAAGCAAGCGGCATCCGGACGATCCCGGACCACCCGCAGCTTGACGGCTGCGGATTCTACCAAAAACAAGCATCTCCCCCGCGCCTGACGAAACCACTTTGTCGGCCACGAGCCGGCGCCTCCCCGCGGCCACAGCGATCGCCGCGA
Organism: Burkholderiales bacterium; assembly: GCA_038205245.1. Classification (GTDB taxonomy): domain Bacteria; phylum Pseudomonadota; class Gammaproteobacteria; order Burkholderiales; family CAIKXV01; genus CAIKXV01. Next base: position 16,297 of record JBBRCD010000083.1, on the reverse strand, counting down.
CTGCTGCGCTGCCTACTCCATGTGCAACCCGCCATTGACATGCAGGGTGCTCCCGGTGACATAGGCTGCACCCGCCGAAGCCAGATAGAGCACCGCCGCGGCCACGTCGCCCGCCTCGCCCAGCCGGCCGAGCGGCACCTGACCGAGCAGGGCGCTGCGCTGCTCGGGCTTGAGCGTACTGGTCATGTCGGTGTCGATGAACCCGGGCGCCACACAGTTGACGGTGATGTTGCGACTGCCGACCTCGCGCGCCAGCGCCCGGGTGAAGCCGAGTACACCCGCCTTGGATGCAGCATAGTTCGACTGACCGGCATTGCCGATCGAGCCGACCACCGAACCGATGTTGATGATGCGCCCGCGCCGCGCCTTCATCATCGGCCGCAAAACCGCTTTGGACAGACGCCAGACCGCCTTGAGATTGGTATCGAGGATGGTGTCCCACTCATCCTCGCTCATCCGCATCAGCAGGTTGTCTCGGGTGATTCCGGCGTTGTTCACCAGAATGGACACCGGTCCGTCACTGGAAGCAATCGATTCCAGCGTGACTTCGACCTGCGCTGCATCGTTCACGTCCAGACGAACGCCCCGGCCAGAAAATCCGGATTGGGCGAAGGCGTCAGTGATTGCCCCGGCACCGGCATCGCTGGTCGCGGTGCCGATCACGGTCGCGCCCGCCCCCGCCAGTGCCAGCGCGATCGCCTTTCCGATGCCACGGGTGGCGCCGGTGACCAGCGCAACCTCGCCTGTCAGTGTGGTGGTCCCGGCGCTCATGCGCGCACCGCCTTGAGCGCGTCGTCGAGCGACGCCGAATCGACGATCGGATGGCCGGTGAGCGCGCCGTCGATGCGTCGGGTCAGTCCGTTCAATACCTTGCCCGGCCCGCACTCGATGATCGTTCCAACGCCGCGCGCCGCCATGGCCCGAACGGTCTCCACCCAACGCACCGGACTGCGCGCCTGGCGGGACAAGGCATCGCGGATTGCATCCGGATCGGTCGGGCTCGCCACATCGACGTTGTTGATCACCGGAATCACCGGGGTGGCGACCGCCACAGTGCGCAGGAACGCCTGCAGACGCTCGGCTGCAGGCGCGAGCAATGTCGAGTGGAACGGCGCGCTGACCGCCAGCATCAGGGCACGCTTGGCCCCCGCAGCCTTCGCCTGCTCGCTGGCGCGTTCCACTGCTGCCCGGTGACCAGCGATCACTACTTGATTGGGGGCGTTGAAGTTCACTGCCTCCACCACCTCGCCTTGCGCGGCTGCGGCGCACACTGTGCGCACTGTGTCGTCGTCCAGTCCGAGAATCGCTGCCATGGCGCCAGTGCCGATCGGCACCGCCTCCTGCATCGCCTGCGCGCGAAAGCGCACTGTGCGCACCGCGTCCGGCAGTGCCAGCGCGCCTGCGGCAACCAGGGCGGCGTACTCGCCGAGGCTGTGGCCGGCAACGACCAGCGGCTTCGGTCCGCCGCAGGCAAGCCACTCCCGCCAGACTGCGACCCCTGCGGTCAGCATCACCGGCTGGGTGTTGACAGTGGCATCGAGTTCGCTTGCCGACCCGGCCTCGACCATGTCCCACAGGTTCTCGCCCAGCGCTGTCGATGCTTCATCGAAGGTCGCACGCACGCCCGGGCGGTCGGCAAAGCCGCGCATCATGCCGACTGATTGCGAGCCCTGTCCGGGGAACACCATCGAAAACTGCACTCGCACTGCGCTCATCCGCTGAGATCTTTCGTTCGCGTTGTCAATGCCGTCGGTGCCCGGGGTTTTACCACCGGATCAGCACCGCGCCCCAGGTGAAGCCGCCGCCCACGCCCTCCAGAAGGACATGCTGGCCGCTGCGGATGCGTCCATCGCGCACCGCCTCATCCAGGGCGAGTGGAATCGATGCCGCAGAAGTGTTGGCGTGACGATCGACGGTGACCACCACCCGCTCCATCGGCAGCCCGAGCTTCTTGGCAGTGGCCTCGATGATCCGGATGTTGGCCTGATGCGGAATCAGCCAGTCGATGTCCAGCGCAGTCAGTGCATTGGCATCGAGCGCCTCGTGCGCCACCTCGGCCAGAACCTTCACCGCAAAGCGGAACACGCTGTTGCCATCCATGTGGACATAGGGTGATCCCTCGATCCTGCCGCTGTCGATCCGGCCTGGCACCCCCAGGATGCCACTGTAGCGGCCGTCTGCATGCAGGTGCGAGGACACCACGCCAACGGCATCCGAGGCGCTCAGCACGACCGCGCCCGCCCCATCGCCGAACAGCACGCAGGTCGCCCGATCGCTCCAGTCGAGGATGCGCGAATACACCTCTGTGCCGACCACCAGGGCATGCCGGCAATGGCCGGCGCGCACTGCAAGATCCGCCGAGGCGAGGGCATAGACGAAACCGCTGCATACCGCCTGCAGGTCGTAGGCGGGGCAGCCGCTCACGCCCAGCTTGTGCTGCAGGATGCAGGCGGTGCTCGGAAACACCACGTCTGGTGTGGTGGTCGCCACGATGATCAGTCCGATGTCAGACGCTAAGATGCCCGCCGCGTCTATCGCCTTCAGCGAAGCTTTCAGGGCCAGGTCGCTGGCCAGTTCGCCATCCGCTGCGAAATGGCGCTGCCTTATGCCGGTGCGGGTGCGAATCCACTCATCCGACGTGTCCACCCGGGTGGCAAGTTCGTCGTTGGTGACGCAATGCTCCGGAAGGTAGCCGCCGGTGCCCGCGATCCGCGAAAACAGCGGACGGGACACACTCACGCCGCGCCCTGCTGCAGGTGGCCGACCCGCGCTTCGATGCGGTCGGCCAGACCCCTGCGCACCTCTTCAACCGCCCGGCGGATGGCAAAGCCGTAGGCGAAGACGTCGGCCGAGCCATGGCTCTTGACCACCACGCCCCTTAGCCCGAGCAGGCTCGCACCGTTGTAGCGACGATGGTCGACCGTGCGCTTGAACGCTCGCATCACCGGCAGCGCGCACAGCCCGGCGAGTCGGGTGAGCCAGGTACGCTCGACTTCGCGCCTGAGCACGCCGCCGAGCATCTGCGCCAGACCCTCCGAGCTCTTCAGCGCGACGTTGCCGACGAACCCATCGCAGACCACGACATCGACCGTGCCCTTGTAGATGTCGTCGCCTTCCACGTTGCCGTAGAAGTTCAGGCCGCTGGCACGCAGCAGTTCTGCAGCCTGCTTGACCGTATCGTTGCCCTTGATGTCCTCCACGCCGATGTTCAGCAAGCCGACGCTGGGGGATTCGATCTGCTCGAGCGCGCCCACGAGACTGGAGCCCATGATTCCGAACTGCAGCAGCTGCAACGGCGTGCAGTCGACGTTGGCACCCAGGTCGAGCATGTAGGTGCGACCGGTCATCGAGGGCAGGATGCCGCAGATCGCCGGGCGCTCGATATCCGGCAGGGTCTTCAGCACGAAGCGTGCGGTCGCCATCAACGCACCGGTGTTGCCGGCGCTGATGCAGGCGTGCGCATCGCCCGACTTGACCAGATTGATCGCGACCCGCATCGACGATTTCTTCTTGTTGCGCAGTGCCCCCGCGGGCGCCTCGTCCATGGTGACGACCTCCGGGGCATGCAGCACCCGCAGCCGGTCGCTTTCGGGTCGGCCGGCTGCGCTGAGCGCGGCGGCAATGGCGTCAGTCAGCCCGACAAGCACGATCGACAACTCAGGGTCGCTGTCGATCGCCGCGATGGCTGCTGGCACGGTCACGCCGGGCCCGTGATCGCCACCCATGCAGTCGATTGCCACCACGACCCGGGGCATGATCAACCACCCGTCCCGCGCAGCCGGCGCCCGAGGCGGTGTCGGTCGACGTTCAAGCGCCTGTCCGACTGCAGAACGCAGGAACTGCTCAGTCCTTCTTGCCCGCAGCCACCTTCTTGCCGCGGTAATAGCCGGACGGGCTGATGTGATGGCGAAGATGAACTTCACCGGTCGTCGGCTCGACACCCAGCGGTGCCGGGCTGAGGAAGTCGTGAGCTCGGCGCATGTTGCGGCGGGAGGGCGATTTTTTGTTCTGCTGAACTGCCATGACGAAACCTCTTAGTTCTTAGTCTTTGCTGCCTTGTTCGGTGCCGCCGCGTTGCGACGACAATTGTTCCAGCACTGCGAACGGATGTACTGCGTTGGTTCCGGCCGTGCTGGCCGCGTTGGTGCCGCATGCCTGCATCGCGTCTTCATCGTGGCGCGGCGCAATCGGCCATTGCAGCAACAGTTCGTCTTCCACCAGAAGTTCCACGTCGAGTTCCTCGGACGCCGCAATGGCGTCGATGCCCTCTTCGTCTGCTGCGTCCAGATCAGCCTCGTCGCGCGCGAGGCGCACCCGATTGTTGATCTGCACCGTCCAGCGCATCGGACCAAGACAACGCAGACACCTGACCATCAGCCAGCCATCGACGTTGAGTTCCAGCGCTGGTTTGCCGTCCCACAATGTGCCACGCACCTCATAGCTGACCTCCCCCGCCATGTCGACCAGGTTGTCGTGCAGGCGGGTCAGTCGATCACCTTTGACCGTGCCGCGGCACTGTTTGCCGGCTCGGGCAAAGGCGATGCTGTCAATAACCGGGGTGTGCGACATAAACGTCGGATAATATTGCGCTTTCTGGCCGTTGTCAAAAACTGCGGCGATCCACAAAACTGCGGCAATCCACAAAACTGCGGCAATCGCCCCGGCTATTGCAGGAGCGCCATGCCTGAGCTCATCCTCGCCTCGACATCGTCCTACCGGCGCAGCCTGCTGCAGCGGCTCGGGCTGCCGTTCTCGGTCGCCGATCCCCAGGTCGACGAGACGCCGCAGGCGGGCGAGCGTCCGCTCGCTCTGGCCACCCGCCTTGCCAGCGCCAAGGCGCTACGGATCGCCAGCCAGCGCCCGGCTGCGGTGGTGATCGGCGCCGATCAGGTCGCCGATCTGGACGGCGAGCCGATCAACAAGCCGGGCAGCCATGAGCGCGCCGTAGCGCAGTTACGCATGCTGAGCGGCCGAACTGCGGTTTTTCACAGCGCTTTCTGCCTCGCCCGGGTCGGTTCCGGCCAGACCGTGGTCGAAGTGGTCAGCACCGAAGTCTGCTACCGCCGGCTGGACGATGCGACGATCGAGCGCTACCTGCGGATCGAACAACCCTATGACTGCGCTGGCAGCGCAAAGGCCGAGGGCCTGGGCATCGCGTTGGTCGAATCGATCCGCTGTGACGACCCGACCGCGCTGATCGGCCTGCCACTGATCGCGCTCAGCCGGTTGCTGCCTGACTTCGGTCTTTCAGTACCGTGAAAGTTCCGTGAGCCGGCGATCGCCCCCCGTTCAGCGCAAGGTGCCGGGCCGCCCGCCGGTGGCCAGCGTCCAGAACGCCTCGGCTGAGGCGGCCCCGAAGCGCTTGGCAACCCGCTCCGCGAGGTTTTCGCGCGCGGTGTAGTCGACGATGGTCTCCGCCTTGATCACCTCGCGCGCCACATACTCGACGCTGCCCAGGGCGTCGGCCAGCCCCAGTTCGATGCTTTTCTCCCCGGTCCAGATCAGACCGCTGAAGATTTCAGGCCCGAGCTTGAGGCGGTCGCCGCGCCCCTTTTTCACCACCTCGATGAACTGCTGGTGGATGTTGGTCAGCATCGACTGGGCATACTCGCGCTGCTTGGGCTGCATCGGTGAAAACGGATCCATGAACCCCTTGTTGTCGCCGGCAGTCAGCAGCCGGCGCTCGACGCCAAGCTTGTCCAGCACGCCGGTAAAGCCAAAGCCGTCCATGAGCACACCGATCGAGCCGATCAGGCTGGCGCTGTTGACATAGATCTTGTCGGCGGCCACGGCGACGTAATAGCCGCCCGAGGCACAGATGTCCTCGACCACCGCATAGAGCGGGATGTTCGGGTACAACGCGCGCAGGCGGCGGATTTCATCGTTGATCTGGCCGGCCTGCACCGGGCTGCCACCCGGACTGTTGATCCGAAGCACCACGCCCGCCGTGTTGGTATCCTTGAACGCTGCCTGCAGCCCGGCCATGATCTGGTCAGCAGAGGCGGCGCTGTCCGAAGAAATCACCCCATTGACCTGCACCAGCGCCGTGTGCCTGCCCGCAACCATCTCGCGGGCGCCGAACCAACCCGCGGCGATGAACAGAATGAGGAACAGGTAGACGAAGGTCAGAGACTTGAAGAAGATGCCCCAGTAGCGGCTGCGTCGCTGCTCCTGCAGTGCCGAGGTGGCGAGCTTCTCAAGCACCTTACGTTCCCAGTTCTCGCCAGCGCCTTCGCTTCCACTCATGTCTGTTTCCTTTTCGTGTCGTACCGGCGCGGGCGTCGCAGCCTGCCGCCGTGTTGGCCGCTGAACCGTGCAAGTTCAACGCTGCCATGATGCGCCAGACGATCAGCGTGATGCGTTCCTGACCGGCAGTCCAGGGTGTCAGCCCCGATCAGCTCAGGCGTTGGTCGCCAGCCATCGGTGCAACTCGTCGAAGCGGTCGACGCAGGCCATGGGACTGGCGGCCACCAGCCCGGCCCTCGGATGCGCCCCATAGGTCACCGCCACCGATGCCACGCCTGCTGCACGCGCCATGTCCAGGTCATGCGTGGTGTCGCCGATCATCAGGCTGCGCGAAGGTCCGACACCGAGCTCGTCGAACAATTGATGAAGCATCATCGGGTCCGGCTTGGAGGCAGACTCGTCGGCACACCGGGTCGCGTCGAAGCAGTCGGTGACACCGAGGTTGGTCATCGCCCGATCCAGCCCGCGCCTCGTCTTGCCAGTCGCCACGGCCAGCCGGAAGCCCTCCGCCCGCAACTGCAGCAGCGCGTCGCGGGCACCACCGAATAACGGCACCTGCGCATCACCGGCAAAGTAATGCGTGCGGTAGCAGTCGGCGAGGCGACGGTAGTCCGATACCGGCAGCTCAGGCACCAGATGCGCCAGCGCGTCCTCCAGGCCCAGTCCGATCACGTAGCGCGCCCGCGCCTCTGTCGGCACCGCGACCCCGATGTCGGCACAGGCCTGCTGTATGCAGCGGGCGATCAGCCCGGCCGAATCGGCGAGGGTGCCGTCCCAGTCGAACACCAGGAGCTCAAACTGTTTGGGCATGCACAGCTCCGGCTGCGCGCAGTGCACGCTGTTCCTCGGAACGCGCATCGAGCTGCGCGATGAAGCTATCGAAATCAGGGGGCAATGGCGCTTCCATCTGGATGATCTGGCCGGTTTCGGGGTGGGCGAACTCAAGGCTGAATGCATGCAACATGAGGCGCCGGATGCCAAGGCGCTTGAGCGGCTTGTCGCGCTCCGGATCCCCGTACTTGTCGTCGCCCAGGATCGGATTGCCGACATGCGCCAGATGGACCCGGATCTGATGGGTGCGCCCAGTCAGTAGATGGGCATCGAGCAGGCTGAATGCTTTCCAGGTGGCCAGCGGCGTGAACACCGTGGTCGCGGTGACGCCGGACTCGTCCACCCGCATCCGCTTCTCGGCCGGGGCAACCATCGTCTGTTGCAGGCGGGCATCGACCGTTCGCTTGCCCTTGCGCCAGGTGCCGTGCGCCAGCACCCGGTAGTGTTTGGTGACCCGGCCTTCGCGCAGATCGGCATGCAGGCGGATGAGCGCGCTGCGTTTTTTAGCCAGCAACAGTAACCCGGAGGTGTCGCGATCGATCCGGTGCACCAGTTCCAGGAACCTGGCCTCTGGCCGTTCCGCCCGTAACTGCTCGATCACACCGCGCGCCACCCCGCTGCCGCCATGCACCGCCCAGCCGGACGGCTTGTCGAGCACCACTATCCAGTCGTCCTCGAACTGCACATGGCGCGCGAGCAGGGAAGGCTCGTGCGAATCGACCGCTGCGGTGCTGTCTGACGCCGCCCCCAGCCGTACCGGCGGGATGCGCACCTTGTCGTCCACCACCAACCGGCGCTCCGGCTGAGCACGCTGCCCGTTGACCCGTACCTCGCCGCGCCGCAGCAGCCGATAGACATGGCTCTTCGGCACGCCCTTCAGCACCTTCAGGAGAAAGTTGTCGAGTCGCTGGTTAACGCTTGTTTCATCGACGATTTCCATCCTCACGGCGACTTTGCTTGTAGCATCCATATTATCTATACTGCGCCGCAAGGGGTGGCGCTCGCAAGCCGCCCCGGGGAGAAGCAGAATTGGCGGCGAAGTTGGCGGCGAAGTTGGCGGCGATGTGGGCAGCGATGTGGGCAGATTCGGCGCCCGACTCGCTGGCTGATCAAGCCTTTAGGCGCAATCATGGGGCTGGACAACCTTCCAGCCGAAGTGGTACACCCGATCCTGTCACCCAATTGATTCACAGGTTACCTTCGCTCACCTGGGCAAGCAGCGATGTTACTCGATCAAGTGCGTAACTCCGCAGGGCGTCGCAGAGTCGTTTTCGGCAGTGCGCCACCGCGGCATGCAGACGCAGAAACCGAGCTGGTCCGTTAGATGTCTTTCCTGTGCTTCCGGCCGTTGAATCAGGCACTAGTGCAGTCGACTGCTGGTCGACCGATGGCGCCGCAACATCCGTCTGAAGACTGTCCCCGACAGAAGGTGCAAGACCCTCACCACTGACCTGACGCGTGCGCGACCTGACTGAACGGTCGCCCCTGCGCTCTCGGCTTCGCGCGACCCCGTGCTTGATCGCGGGAGTCTGAAACAAATGAAACGCATGTTGTTTAATGCGACGCAGGCAGAAGAACTGCGCGTCGCAATCGTCGATGGCCAGAAGCTCGTCGATCTCGATATCGAAACCGCAGGAAAAGAACAGCGCAAAAGTAACATCTACAAAGGCACCATTACTCGGGTCGAGCCCAGCCTCGAGGCGGCGTTCATTGACTATGGCGCCGACCGGCATGGTTTCCTGCCATTCAAGGAAGTTGCGCGTTCCAATTTCCGGCAGGGCGCTGAGACCGATCCGAGCCGCGCGACCATCAAGGATGCGCTGCGCGAGGGGCAGGAGATCATCGTCCAGGTCGACAAGGACGAGCGCGGCACCAAGGGCGCGGCGCTGACGACCTACATCAGTCTGGCCGGGCGCTACATCGTCCTGATGCCGAACAACCCGCGCGGCGGTGGCGTATCGCGCCGGATCGAGGGAGAAGACCGCAACGAGCTGCGCGACCTGGTTTCGCAGTTGGACGTCCAGTCCGGGATGAGCGTCATCGCCCGTACAGCGGGCATCGGGCGCACCCTGGATGAAATGCAGTGGGATCTCGCGTACCTGATGAAGCTGTGGGAGGCGATCGAGTCGGCAGCCAAGCGCGAGTCGGCGCCCTCGCTGATCTATCTCGAGAGCAGCCTGGTCATCCGGGCGATCCGCGACTATTTCAGCCAGGACATCGGCGAGATTCTGATCGACACGCCAGACATCTACGATCAGGCGCGCTCTTTCATGGCCGCGGTCATGCCAGCCAACCTGCCCCTGATCAAGCACTACCGGGATGATGTGCCGCTGTTCTCGCGCTTCCAGATCGAGCATCAGATCGAGAGCGCCTACTCCCGGCAGGTCACACTGCCCTCCGGCGGGGCGATCGTCATCGACCACACCGAAGCGCTGGTCTCGGTCGACGTCAACTCGGGTCGGGCCACGCGCGGTGGGGACATCGAGACGACCGCGTTCAACACGAACTGCGAGGCGGCGGACGAAACCGCCCGCCAGCTTCGGCTGCGTGACCTCGGTGGCCTGATCGTCATCGACTTCATCGACATGGAGAACGCGCGCAATCAGCGCGAGGTCGAGACCCGCCTGCGCGACGCCCTGCATGTGGACCGCGCCCGGGTGCAGATGGGCAAGATATCGCGCTTCGGGCTGATGGAGCTGTCGCGCCAGCGGCTGCGTCCTTCCCTGGGTGAGTCTGCCCACATTCCCTGCCCGCGCTGCGCCGGAACCGGCTTCGTGCGCGGCATCGAGTCGACCGCGCTGCACATTCTGCGCATCCTGCAGGAAGAGGCGATGAAGGAGAACACCGGCGCGGTGCATGTACAGGTGCCGATCGATGTCGCAACCTTTCTCCTGAACGAGAAGCGCCAGGACATCCAGAGCATCGAGCTGCGCCAGAAGGTGAACGTGGTGCTGGTGCCCAACCTGCACCTGGAAACGCCGAACTACACGGTGACGCGCCTTCGTCATGACGAGCTCAATGCATCCGAGCCGCCAGCCGCCAGCTATCAGCTGGTCGCAGCCCCGGAAGCAGCCGAGACCTTGCCAGGCATGCCGGCGGAAAGACCCCAGCGGCCGCAGGCGGCAGTGCAGGGTATCAACCCAGAGGCGCCCCCGCCCCCGGTGCAGGTCGCTGCACCAGTCATCCCGCCAGCGCCAGTCGCGCCGGCACCGCGATCGTTGTTCGACAAAATGTTCGGTTGGCTGAGTGGCAAGCCGGCCGACGCCGTGGTTGCGACGCAGGTCGACGAAGCGCCGGCCAAGCCTGCTGCGCGCAGCAATGGCGACTCGACCCGGCGCAGCCGCAGCGACAGCGAGCGGCGCCGTGGTGGCCGTGGCGAACGCGGCGAGCGTGGCGGCGAACCGCGCCGGGAGGGCCGCGCCGAGAATCGAACAGAGGGTCGTGCAGACACTGCAGAACCCAGGCGCGAGGGTGGACGCGAGGGTGGCCGAGACCCGCATCGTGAGCCCCGGGCCGACCGACCAGCGCGCGGCGAACGGCGTAACGGCAGCGCCCGCGAGTCACTGCCGCGCGAGGAGGCCAACGGCCAGTCGCCGGAAGCGCCGCGCTCGGAGGTACGCTCCGAAGTACGACGTGAGGGCCGCGGCGAAGGACGTCCACCGCGTGAGCGGCCAGCGGCGGCTGATGCTCCGGCCGATGCCGAAATCCGGTTGGTCGATGGCGAGCCGGTGTTGACTGAGGCAAACGGCGAAGCTCGTGAGCCCCGTGAGGGCCGTGGTCGTCGGCGCCGTGGTCGACGGGGCGGTGGCGGTGGCGAGCGCTCCAATGAAGGGGACACCGCGACTGTTGAAGGGTCCTTCGAGTCGGACCCTGAAGCTGCCCAACCCGCCGCCCTGACCGGCGAACAGGTTGCTGAGCCCGCGGTTGCCGCGGCGTCCACGGCCACTGCGGCTACTGCGGCTACTGCCGCTACTGCCGCTTTCGGCCCCGCGGTAACACCGGCTTCAGCATCGGTCATGACGACTGCCGTCCTGCCCGCTCGGGCTGCCATGCCGGCGGAAGAAGCCTCAGGCACACCGGCGCCGTCTGCGGCCCTGGCCGTCCCGGTAGTCGCGCCGGCGGCGCCAGTGCCGATGCCAGTGGCTGCGCCCGTGCCGGCGCCAGTGGCTGCGATACCGGAGCCTTTGCAAGCGCTGCCAGTGACCAGCGATCTATTCCAGCAGACGTCACCGAAGCCGGCAGTGCCTGCCCAGGTCTCAGTGCCGCCGTTGGCCCCGGTCCCTCCGCGCCAGGAGACACCTGCACCTGCACCTGCAACCGCATATTCACCGGCACCGGCACCGGCCCCGATCAGTCTGCCATCAGAGCTGGTGATGATCGAGACCCGGTCTGGAACCACTGCAACGTCCCCGGCTCAGGTGACGCCGCCCCCGCGTCGCGAACCCCGCGCACGTCCGGTGGTGCCGGCAGCGATCGCCGAGAGTGCGACGCTGCAGCAGGTCGAAACGCGCAACAAGTAGACCGTGCAGCCACGCAAGCGGCTCCGCGCGATCGGACCGCTTGCGATGGCGGGCTGCCGCCTCGCCCAGCGCGGCGAATCAGGCCGAGAATCAGGCCGAGAATCAGTCCGGTGGTAGCACCGGCGGACCGCCGCGACCGAACAGCAGCTGCTTCAGAACGTTCAAGCGGTCGCGTGCCTGGGCCGCTTTCTCGAACTCGAGATTGCGCGCGCGCTCCATCATCTCTTTCTCCACCCGTTTCAGTTCGCGAGTGAGTTCCTTGTCGCTCATCACCTCATAGCCGGCGTCGTCCTGCGCGGCCTTGAGTTGCAGGTGCGCCTGTTCTGTGTCGTACACGCCGTCGATCAGGTCACGGATCTGCTTTTGCACGCCGCGCGGCGTGATGCCCTCGGCGATATTGTGTGCCTCCTGCCGGGCCCGCCGCCGGTTGGTCTCGCCGATGGCGAGCTTCATCGATTCGGTGATCCGGTCGGCATAGAGGATCGCCCGCCCGTTGATATGGCGGGCCGCCCGGCCGATGGTCTGGATCAGCGAGCGCTCGGAGCGCAGAAAGCCCTCCTTGTCCGCATCCAGGATCGCCACCAGCGACACCTCGGGCAGGTCCAGCCCCTCGCGCAGCAGGTTGATGCCGATCAGCACATCGAACTGGCCCAGGCGCAGATCGCGGATGATCTCGACCCGCTCGACCGTATCGATATCCGAGTGCAGGTAGCGCACCGCGAGGCCCTGCTCGCTCAGATACTCGGTCAGGTCTTCGGCCATGCGCTTGGTGAGCGTGGTGACCAGCACCCGTTCGTTCTTCGCGATACGCAGCTTCGCCTCGGACAGCAGGTCGTCGACCTGAGTCGTCGCCGGGCGCACCTCGATCTGCGGATCGACCAGCCCGGTCGGACGCACCACCTGCTCCACCACCTGCCCGGCATGCTCGCGCTCATAGGTCGATGGCGTCGCCGACACGAAGATCGTCTGCGGCATCAGCTGCTCGAACTCCTCGAACTTCAGTGGCCGGTTGTCCAGCGCAGACGGCAGCCGGAAGCCGTACCCGACCAGGTTCTCCTTGCGCGCCCGGTCGCCCTTGTACATCCCGCCCACCTGGGGAATGCTCACGTGGCTCTCGTCGATGATCAACAGCGCCTCCTGCGGCAGATAGTCGATCAGCGTCGGCGGCGGCTCGCCAGGCGCCCGCCCGGACAGGTGGCGCGAGTAGTTCTCGATGCCCTTGCAGAAGCCCATTTCGTTGAGCATCTCCAGATCGAAGCGGGTGCGCTGTTCGATACGCTGCGCCTCGATCAGCTTGCCGGTGCTGGCGTAGTGATTGATCCGCTCGGCAAGCTCCAGCTTGATCGCCTCGATCGCCCGCTGCGTGGTGCTGCGCGGGGTCACATAGTGGCTGGACGGGTATACGGTGTAGCGCGATGCCTTCTTCAGGACGTGGCCAGTCAGCGTATCTAACAGCGCCAGCTCCTCGATCTCGTCATCGAACAAAGACACCCGCAACGCAATCTCTGCGCTCTCGGCAGGGAAGATATCGATCGTGTCGCCGCGCACCCGGAAGGTGCCGCGACTGAACTCCATGTCGTTGCGCTGATACTGCATCGTGGTCAGCCGACCGATCACCTCGCGCTGCGAGATCTTCTCGTGCGCGCGCAGATGCAGGATCATGCTGTGATAGTCGACCGGGTCGCCAATGCCGTAGATGCAGGACACGGTCGCCACGATGATCGTGTCACGCCGCTCGAGCAGCGACTTGGTGGCCGACAGCCGCATCTGCTCGATATGCTCGTTGATCGACGAGTCCTTCTCGATGAACAGGTCGCGCGAGGGCACATAGGCCTCGGGCTGGTAGTAGTCGTAGTAGGAGACGAAGTACTCGATCGCGTTCTCCGGAAAGAACTCGCGCATTTCGGCATAGAGCTGGGCCGCGAGTGTCTTGTTCGGTGCCAGCACCAGCGCCGGGCGCCCGATGCGCGCGATCACATTGGCCATCGTGTACGTTTTTCCGGAACCGGTCACCCCGAGCAGCGTCTGGAACGCCAGCCCATCGCGGATGCCCTCGGTCAACTGCTCGATCGCCCGCGGCTGGTCTCCCGCCGGCGGATAGACCAGATTGAGGCGGAACGGGCTGCCCGGGAACAGCTTGACTTCCACCGGCGCTGCCGCGTCCTTCTGCGCCACCGTCGGATCGCGACCAGCCATTGCCGCGATGGCGACATTGCCGGTGGACAACTCCTCGCCGCTGCGGGCCGTGCCCCGATTGTCGGCGGGGCGTTCATCGGGGGTGGCAGCCGGGTCCTCCAGGCCGGTGGTCGGGCCGGTGATCGGGTCAACCGCCGGCCGAACAGCCGGCCTGGATGACTTGCTTCTGGAAGTCTGCATTGCGGGTAAACTCTCGCGCTCGAACTCAACCGATCATCATATCCGCAAACCGATCATGAACTCCCCCGCAAAGCCGTCGTTCCTCGCAGAAGTCGCCATGGCGCCGCGCGACCCGATTCTGGGCGTGACCGAGGCCTACAACGCCGACAAGAACCCGAAGAAGGTCAACCTCGGCGTCGGGGTCTACTACGACGAGGATGGCCAGGTGCCACTGCTGGAGTGCGTCCGCCAGGCCGAGCACAAGCTCGAAGCCAGCGCCGCCCCGCACACCTACCTTCAGGGCGACGGAATTGCCGACTACAACCGCTCGGTGCGCGACCTGGTATTCGGCGCCGACAGCGCCGCGGTGACCGAAGGGCGTGTGGTCACAGTTCAGTCGCTTGGCGGCACCGGCGGACTGAAGATCGGCGCGGACTTCCTGAAGCGCTTCGCCCGCGGCGCCCGGGTCTACATCAGTGACCCGAGCTGGGAGAATCACCGGGGCCTGTTCGAGGCCGCCGGGTTCCAGGTCGAGAACTACCCCTACTACGAGGCCGCGACCCACGGCATCGCCTTTGACCGGATGCTGGCCGCCATGGGCACCATGCCGGCCGGCTCGGTCATCGTACTGCACGCCTGCTGCCACAACCCGACCGGTGTGGACCTGAGCCGTGACCAGTGGACGAAAGTGATCGATGCGGTCACCGCCCGTGGGCTTATTCCGTTCCTGGACATCGCCTACCAGGGCTTCGGCGACGGCATCGACGCCGATGGCGAGGTGGTGCGCCGCTTTGCCGACACTGGCGGTCCGTTGATCGTCGCCAACTCGTTCTCGAAGTCGTTCTCCCTCTACGGCGAGCGCATCGGCGCGCTGTCCGTGGTGACCACCTCGAAGGAAGAGGCCGGCCGGGTCCTGAGCCAGCTGAAACGGGTGATCCGCACCAACTACTCCAACCCGGCGGCGTTCGGCGGCAAGCTGGTTTCGACCGTGCTCAACTCTTCCGACGGACGGGCCACCTGGGAGACCGAACTCGCCCACATGCGCGACCGGATCAAGTCGCTGCGCCACGCTCTGGTCGAGAAGCTCACGGCTCGCATTCCGGACGCCGACTTCGATTTCATCATCGATCAGCGCGGCATGTTCTCGTATTCCGGACTCACGACCGAGCAGGTCAGTCGACTGCGCGAAGAGTTCTCGATCTACGCGATCGACACCGGCCGGATCTGCGTGGCCGCGCTGAACGCGAAGAACCTGGACTATGTCGCCGATGCGATCGCCACGGTGCTGAAGAAATGACCAGCCTCGCGCGCGATCGGAACTGCGCACATTGACCTTCAGTGACCGGTTCGCTATATTCGGCGGCTGCCCAATTCCCCGATAGCTCAGTTGGTAGAGCGACGGACTGTTAATCCGCAGGTCCCTGGTTCGAGCCCAGGTCGGGGAGCCAAGTAGGCCCAAGTAAATACCTGATTAAAGGCAAGAATCCTCCTAGTTGCGCGGCACGTTTCGGGCTTCCACACAGTCCGCCGGTTCCCCGGCAACTTCTGGAGCTTGAAATGAATCCACGGCATAGCTTTCCCGGCAGCACAGCACTCGCCCGTTGCGGGAGCGAGAACATCCTGAAGTCTGTAGCGGCGCTGACTCGGCCCCCCGAGCAGATCACCCTGCGCGACCTGGTCGACCGCCACTTCCGCGTCTACACCGGCCACGATGTAGCACTTGCCAACCGCCTGTCGGTCTGTTGCGCCCTCATCGGCGAGACGCACCTGCACGACACGAGGAACGGCGACCGCCGCACGCCACACGTTGATGTCAAAGCCGGGGCAGTTTTCCGCTACGGTGGGGATGTCGGGAGCCGCGGTCGAGCCTCTGCAATGCTTTCCTTTCCCTCGCGAAGTCGGCGTTGGCGCCATTGGGCGCAAAGAGTAGTATCTCGATTTGCAATACAAGCTGGGACACATCATGAACACAATCTCCATTCGACTTCCCGATGAACTAATACGCGAACTGGACAAGCGCGCGGCCGAACTGGACATGCCGCGCACCGAATACATCCGCCGGGCAATCCGCGCGATGAACGTTGCCATCGACGATGTGAAGCGGCGCGAACGCCTGCAGCGCGCCTCGCTCAAAGTGCGCGCCGAAAGCATGAAGGTCAATGCCCAATTCACCGCGCTCGAGCGTGCTCCGAATTGAGTATGGAGCCATCTGGCTCGCCGATCTCAATCCCCGAAAGGGGACAGAGCCTGGCAAGACCCGGCCCGTTCTCGTCGTCCAAAGCCAGACACTGCTCGACGCCAGCCATCCATCGACTCTGATCGTTCCGCTCACGACCAACCTGGTC
>JBBRCD010000082.1:0-18981 GCA_038205245.1 Burkholderiales bacterium | reverse complement strand
GGAAATATTCGGCCGGGCCCACGGCCTGTGTCACCGCCTTGGGCAGCGTGAGCTGGTCGGTTTGCGGCTTACCGTGAGCGTGTGAGCTGATCTGTATCCGTGAGGGAGCGGTTGCGATGGGGCTTCGCTTCGACGACATGCTCGGTGTCGTGAGGGCGCTGATGGCAGCCGACTTTTTCAAGAGCATGACCAGCCACGCGGATCACCGGGTGTGGCAGGACGTCGACCGAGCCTCGACCACGGCAGGGAAGGTCTATCTGAAGTTAACGGTGGTCGATGATGTGCTCATCGTGTCGTTGAAGGAGCTTTGACCATGAAGTGGAGGTCAGGGCGACATGACTGGAGGTCGCTTCGTAGCGTCCATAGGCGGCCGCCACTTCGGCAATGACTTCAGGAAAATTCAGTTTCAGCATGGTTGGACCGTCGGTTGAATTGCCCAAAACGCGCGGGCGGGCGCCCAAACGGCGGGTGCCGCAATCATTCCAGGTCGACTGTGCGGGACATGGCGTTACCTGAGCGAGAAGGGGTGCGCAATGGGCCGCATCGCAGAGCTGTTCCTGCAACTGATGGCAAAGGCCAGGGGCCGGCCCTGAAGCTCGCCTATACTCGAAGCCCACAAACGACAGCGCACGCGCCACCATGGACCACGCACCCGCCTCGCCCTCGTCCGACGAAACCCGCATGCTGCAGGAGCTCGTCGCGAAGTTCGTCGACCACGACCTGATCCCGCTCGAGCCCGCGGTGCTGAAGCGGGAGGCCCAGGGCGAGGGTTACAGGCTGACCGAGGCCGAAGAGACAGCGCTGCACGCCCGCTGTCGCGAACTGGGGCTTTGGGGGCTCGACGTCCCCGAGGAGTTCGGCGGCGCGAACCTGCCGCTGCTGTCGCTGGCTGCGGCCGAAGAAGAGATGGGACGTGCCTGCGTGCCGTTCCTGATTCCGCCGGACAGTCCGAACCTGCACATGATGCTCGCAGTGGCCACGCCGATGCAGCGCGAGAAGTACCTTGCGCCGTATGCGTCTGGCGAGATGCGATCGGCGATGGCGATCTCCGAGCCCGGGGCCGGTGGCGATCCGGCCGGGATGATCACTCGTGCGGTGCGTGATGGCGACGACTGGGTCATCAACGGCCGCAAGATCTGGGTGTCGAACGTGCCGCGCGCCGACTTCATCATCCTGATGGCGCGTACCGGTGCCGGCAAGCGCCAGGACGGCATCTCGGCCTTCATCGTCGAGAAGGGCACCAGGGGCTACATCATCGAGCGCGAGATCGCGATGATCGGCGGGCGCAAGACCTACGAGCTGGTTTTCGACGACTGTCGCGTGCCGGCGCAGAACCTGCTCGGCGAACTGGATCGCGGCTATGCACCGATGCAGCTGCGGTTGAATGTGCGCCGGCTGCAGATGGGCGCGCGCTGCGTCGGCATGGCGCGCCGCGCGCTGGAGATGATGGCCGAGCACGCGCGCCAGCGCGTCACCTGGGGCGTGCGCCTCGCCGACCGGCAGGCGATCCAGTGGTTCGCGGCCGACGCGGCGATGGAGATCCACGCCTGCCGTCTCATGGTCAACGACCTTGCGGTAAAGCTCGGTGCGGGCATCGACGTGCGCAGCGAGGCGTCGATCCTGAAGGTGCGCGCGACCGAGATGGCGCAGACCGTGCTCGACAACGCTATGCAGACGCTGGGTGCGATGGGCATGACCAAGGAGCTGCCGCTGCAGCTGATGCACCAGCAGGTGCGTGTGATGCGCATCTACGAAGGGCCGTCCGAGGTCCACCGTAGCGCGATCGGGCGGCGGGTGCTGGGTTCGAAAATCTAGGGCGTAACAGCCGCACCGCGCCTGCATTGCCCCAGAATGCGGGCTGTTCCATCGTGCAGGCGCTGTGCCCTGGACGTCAGCCTCTTGTCGCAAATCGTTGTGACTGCGGTTCGGTCCGTATCGAAAGCCCAGAGATGAAACAATCCGACAGGAGACCCGTGGCACCGCCAGGCATGGAACGAAAGCTTTGGCAGCGACTGTCGGCGATCCTGTTCTGGGGTTCTGCGCTGCCCATACTATGCTCGGTTTTCGCACGCCTGACCGCTCCCGCGGTGCGCGATCATGCGCACGACAAGGCGCTGCTGTTGTTCGACTACACGATGGCCGGTGCCGTGGTGCTGCACTGGACGCTGGTGGCTACCGTCGCAATCGCCTGCTGGATCGTGATCGTGGTGAAGGGGCCGGTGCAGATGGCTGACCCGTATCCGCTGCAGGATCGCGATCGGCCCGCATCCCCTCCGCCTGCGGGATAGGGTCAGGCGGAGCAGCAGGGCGACCTGTAGCCAGCTACTGCTTCGCGCCCGCCATCTATCGGCGCAAGTAGAACTGTCCGGTGCGAATGCGCGCTCGACCAGTGCCGCCGACTGAGAGAACACGGCGTCTGCGACTCCTGTTCGCGATGCCCAGAAACATTACCCCCGAGTTCACCTTGGACAACGTCACCGCGCAGTGGTGACCGGGCAGGGCTCGGGCGGATGCGCGAACATCCTGGAATCGCTCGACTTCCCCATGTTGTGCCAGCATCCCTGACCGCAGGCGCTACGAAACGGGTTCCCCATGACCATCGAAGATTCTGATCCGGTCGATCACCGACTGACCGCACTCGAAGTCAAGGTGACCTTTACCGAAGATCTGGTCGAAGAACTGAACCGGGCGGTGGCGCGCCAGCAACAGCAGATCGATCTCCTGTTGCGCGAAGTCGTGCAGCTCAGGCAGCAGATCGAGCACGCCGATGCGGACGACCGCGACGGGCCTCGAAACCCGCGCGACGAGATACCGCCCCATTATTAGCGCGGCGACCGTTCCCCCGGTCGCCGATTGGGGTGCTGTTACGGCGCGATACGCGCAATCGACGCGCCAATCCCGTCCAGCGCCGTCTTGCCAATGGCATCCATGTTGTCGCGTCGTGGCACATCGAAGTTCGCTACATAGGCCACGTCGCCGACGAACACCAGCGCCGACGGAAACTCCAGCGGTCCCTGGCTGGCGTTTCTGGCGATCTGTTGCAGCATCCCTGCAGGCGTGACCAGCACGATCGCGTTCAGTTCGTTGGCCGCGACCCAGACATTGCCGCGTCGGTCGAAGGCGATGCCGTTGGCGCCGGGTGTGCCAGTGGCGAAGGTCTGCGCCGACCCTGGGCGGGCCTGATCGAGGTCGCCTGCGCAAGCGCACGACCTCGGCGAACGGGCCAACCGCCACGAACAGGTCGCCCGCAGCGTTGAACGCGATGCCGCGGCCCTCTCGCCCTCTGGCCTTCCTGCCGGTTCGCAGCGCATGATATTCTGAAAGTGAAGTGCCGACTGAGCGCCCTTGTCCGGAGGAGCCGTTGAAGCCCACGCCGTTGGAGCCCATGTTCCACCCTCTTCAGCCATTTGCCGCTGAGGTGACCCACGTCGATCTGCCGCGGTTGCATGATCGGGCGGTGCTGGATGCGCTGCGCGACGGCATGGATGCTCATGGCGTCCTGGTGTTTCGTGACCAGCCGTTGACCGACGCCGAGCAACTCGACTTCGCGCGCCGTTTCGATGGGGTGCTGCACACAAAGACCGGCAGTGCCGCGATCGGCAAGGCCATCCCCGGTCTGGAGGCACTGACCGAGATCTCCAACGTCGACGAACTAGGGGACATCCGCCGCGCCGATGACCGGCGGCGGATGTATTCGCTCGCCAACCTGCTCTGGCATACCGATGGTTCGTTCCAGGATCCGCCGGGTCGCTATTCGCTGCTGTCCACCCGGGCGATCACCAAGCAGGGGCCGGACACCGAATACGCCGACATGCGCGCCGCCTACGATGCGCTCGATGAGCCGATGAAGCGCCGGCTCGACGGTCTACATGTGCACCACTCGATCGCTTACTCGCGCCAGACCCTGGGCTTCGAGTTTTCAACGGAAGAGCTGGCGCGCTTGGAAGGCGCTGTGCATCCGCTGGTTCGCACCAATCCGCGCTCCGGGCGCCGCTCGCTCTATCTCGCCTCTCATGCCACGCGCATCATCGAGATGCTGGTGCCGGAAGGCCGTATTCTGCTGCGCGACCTGATCGATCATGCGACCCAGCGGCAGTTCGTGCATGTGCATCGCTGGCGCTCGGGCGATCTGGTGATCTGGGACAACCTCGCGACCATGCATCGCGGCCGCCCGTACGACGATGCCAATGTCCGGCGCGAACTGCGGCGGGTGACGACGCTGGACATGGCTTAGGCAGCCGCAGCAGTCGATACCAAGCCGCCACAAGCAGGTGAGCATCTGCCGGCTCGAAGCTGAGCGGGCGGTTCGGAAACGGCGAAGGTACTGGCAGAAGAGCAGAGCAGAGCAGAACAGAACAGAACAGAATAGGGCACCGAACCCCACTGCGAGGAGTGCACCATGTTCCACGGAACCGTCACCCCCGAGATCGCCGCCGGACTCAAGGTATTGCGCAAGCGGATCGAGGCGGCGAACATTCCCTCGTCGCGCCTGGACGAGACGCTGAACATCGCGACCTGGAACATCCGAGAGTTCGGCAAGAAACGACGCTCGCAGGCGGCCATTCATTACATAGCCGAGATCCTTGGCCAGTTCGATGTGATCAGCATCGTCGAACTGCGCGACGATCTGACCGACCTCGGTCGGGTGCTGCCGATTCTTGGACCCTACTGGCGGGTCGTTTACTCCGACGCTTTACGTGACGACGGTGGCAACCGGGAGCGCATCGCCTTTCTCTACGACAACCGGGCAGCGACCTTCACCGGCTTTGCCGCGGCGGCCAACCCACCGCGTACGAAGAACGGCAGCGGGCTGTACCTGCCGGCGTTCACCTGGTGGCGGCAGCCGTACATGGCCTCGTTCGCCGCCGGCAACTTCGACTTCCTGATGCTCGCCGCCCATATCCAGTGGGGCACATCGGATGGCAGGGTGAAGGAGCTTGCCTCGCTCGCCGAGTGGATCGAACTCAAGCGGGCGGAGCGCACAGGCGAGGACAAGGACCTGATGGTGCTCGGTGACTTCAACCTGGAGACTGCCGCGCAGGTGAAGGCGCTGACCAGCCGCGGACTCGCCCTGCCCACTGCGCTCAAGGCCCAGGAGTTCGGCACGAATCTGGCGCGCAACAAACGCTATGACCAGATCCTTCACTACGCGGTCTATCCAGAGACCTTCACCAACAAGGGGGGTGTGCTCGACTTCTTCACCGGGGGCATCGGCACGCTGTTCCCCGGCATGGAGAAGGACGCCTTCACCTATCAGTTGTCCGACCACCTGCCGCTGTGGATGCAGATTCGCACCGACATCGAAGGATTCCAGCTTGACCAGATCCTGCGTGGCGCGCGGGCAAAGGTCGCCCGGGCCAAGCGTGCCGGGGCCAAGCGCGTCGGGACCAAGCGGGCGAGACGGACCGTTCCGCCCGGCGCGTGATCGATACGATGTTGCTGCAGAGGTATCGCTGATCCTGCCAGGCGAGCCCGTAGTGCGCGTTCAGTCATGCGAGGGCACGTGCAGGCCGATCGAAAAGCTGCCCGGCACGCGCAACGAAGTGATTCTCGCCTTGGCGCCACTGCACCGCAAACCCGGCGGTTGCTGCCTCGAAGGCCTGGGTCGCGCCCGGGGCGAGGTGCTCGTGAAGCTCGGCCGCGATGACACGTGTACGTTCTATCCAGGGTGCACAGTTCGAGAACGCTTCCCGCTCGGCGCCTTCAACATCCATCTTCAGCAGGTCGATATGGTCGATCCCGAAACGCTCGAGCAGGTCCGGAATGCAAATCGCCTCGACACCGTTGCCGGCCACTGGCTCGGCAACGGTGCGAAAGCCCCAGTGACCGGTGCCCGGATCCGTCAGTCCGATTGTCCCACTCGACGACCATAGCGCTGCGCGGACCGGCACGATTCCCGGATACGGCGCGGCATTGCGGCACAGCATCGCGAAGTTCGAAGCCTCGGGTTCCAGCGCGATGACCCGCGCTTGCGGGTACCGACTCGCGAACCAGACGGCGGCAAGGCCGATGTTTGCGCCCGCATCCACGATCACCCGCGGTGCCGTTGCCAGCGCGACGTCGTACTCCTGCTTTCGGATGACGCCGTCAAAAGTTTCCGTATCCGACGTGTTGAGGCGCAGCGCGACCGGATGGGGAAGGCGGGCGGTGCGCATTTCCACCGCTCGATGGGCTTTCGATACACATTCGAGGGCGATCAGCCGCAACGCTTGCACGGCGCCAAAGCCGCGCACATAGCGGCCCCAGTTGCGAAGACGATGTCTGGCACTGGTACGCCTTGACGCGAAGCCCCTCTGCGGCTCAGTCGTCATTCGCATGCTGGCGTGACTTCGATCAAGCCGGCTCTGGTGCAATGGAAGTCGAGCGCCTGGTTGATGTCGCGCGCTATCGTGTGCAGAGGCTCGATCTTGGTCTCCTTTGTTTTGGGGTCATGACCCGAAAGGTTTGGACTGCGGCTGCAGAGCCGCGCCGGACAATATCACCTCCGGCCAGAAGGCAGCTCGGGGAGACGTCCGAGCCCCAGAACAGCCGTCAAGTTGTTGGAGTATCGTCAACATGCGTCAATACGCATCAACCGCGATTCGTCTCGCGAGACGCCAGACCGGAGCAAGCCAGCACGGCAGTGCGAAAACATGGCGGAGGAGGTGGTGGTGGCTCTAGTAGGAAAGCGGGCGCGGCGCTGCTTTATCCTGTGCTGTCTTGCGCTCATGGCCGCAGCGCCCTTGCCCACCGCGATGGCGCAGTCCTTTCCGTCCAAACCGGTTCGAATGATCGTGCCGTTCGCGCCTGGGGGCCCGGTCGACATGATTGCCCGCGTTGTCTCGCCGCGCCTGTCCGAATCGCTCGCCCAGCCGGTGCTGGTCGACAATCGCGCCGGTGGCGGCAGCACGATCGGCACCGAGCTGGTCGTGCGCGCACCTGCCGACGGTTACACCGTGCTGTTGACCAGTTCGTCGATCGCGATCAACCCGAGTATCTTCACCCAGCTTTCGTTCGATCCGGTCAAGGATCTTGCGCCGGTGACTTTCGTTGCCGCCTCGCCGCTGATGCTGGTGGTGCACCCTGCATTGCCGGTACGCTCGGTGAAGGAGTTGATTGCGCTGGCACGCGCGCGCAACGGCGAGCTGGTCTATGCCTCGTCTGGCACCGGCAGCGCGCCTCACCTGGCTGCCGAGCTGTTCGCGTCGATGACCGGGGTGCGCATGGTGCATGTCCCGTACAAGGGGGCCGGCCCGGCCACCAGCGATCTGCTCGCCGGGCATGTGGCGATCATGTTCAACAACATGCTGTCCGCGGTGCCCAACGTGCAGAGCGGACGGCTGCGCGCGCTGGCGGTGACCTCTTCCCAGCGCAGTCCGGCCATGGGGGAGGTACCCACGCTCGCCGAGGCGGGGGTCGCTGGCTACGAGGCGACCACCTGGTATGCCTACTTCGCGCCGGCGGGCACGCCCCGACCGGTAGTCGACCGATTGCACCGGGAAATGGCTGCAGCACTCAAGGGGCGCGATATCCAGGCCCGACTGTCCGGGCAGGGTGTCGACCCGGTGGGCACCGGCCCCGAGGATCTGGCGCGCCATCTGGGGAGCGAGATTGGCAAGTGGGCGAAGGTGGTGAAGGCCTCCGGGGCGCGCGCCGAATGAGCGGGGCGTCATGCGCAGGGTTGGAGGACGCGACGTCGTTGGAGGATGATGCGCAATGACTTCACTTGCCGCCCTGCTCTCGCCGCGCTCGATCGCAATCGTCGGTGCCTCGGAAGATCCGGCGCGCCCCGGCAATGAAACGCTGCGTGCACTGACCACGCTGGGCTACCGGGGCGCGATCTACGCGATCAATCCGAAATACCGCGAACTCCAGGGGCGGCCCTGCTTCCCCTCGCTCGCGCAGGTGCCCGGTGACATCGATCTGGTCGTGTGTGCAGTGCCAGCGGCGGCGGTGCCCGAGGTGATCGGGCAGGCCGCACAAAAAGGCGTGCGCCTCGCGGTGATCATGAGCGGCGGCTTTCGCGAAACCGGGGAGGCCGGCGCGGCACTTCAGGACCGGGTATGCGCGCTTGCACAGGCCGCAGGCATCCGTCTGCTCGGCCCGAACTGCCTGGGGTTCGCCAATATTCCGGACCGTGTCTATGCCGCCTTCGGGAGTATTTCGCGGGTGCCCACGCTGGAACCGGGCAGCGTCTCGGTGGTCACTCAGAGCGGCGGCTTTGGCTACAGTCTGGTGCTCGGCTGCGCTCAGGAAGGGATCGGATTCCGCTATGTGATCGCCACCGGCAACGAGGCCGATCTTGGCTGTGTCGAGTTGATCGATGCTCTGCTGGACGATCCGGGCACCAGCATCGTGATGTCCTATGTCGAAGGCCTGTCCGACGCACGCGCATTGCTCGAGGTGGGGCGCAAGGCGCTCGCCCTGGGCAAGCCGCTGCTGATGTGGAAAGGCGGCGTAAGTGGTCAGGGGGCCCGCGCTGCGGCCACGCATACCGCGAGCATCGTCGGGCGCGCCGATGTCTATCGCGCGTTGTTCCGTCAGGCCGGTATCGTCGAGTTGACCGAGCTCAGCGATGCGCCGGACCTGATCAAGGCGTTTCAGTGCAGCGAGCGCTATCCGGGCCTGGGGCTGGGCAGGCGTGCCGCGGTCATGGGCGGGTCGGGCGGGTCGGCGATCGTGTTCTCTGATGCCGCTGAGAGCGAGGGCATCGCACTCGCCACCTTCGAGCCCGATACCGTGGCCCGGGTCAGCGCACTGCTGCCCGCCATCGGCTCGCCGACCAATCCGGTGGATCTGATCGCGGGCTACATCGGCATGCGCGGACCGAAGGCTTATGCCGATGTGATCCGCGCGATTCTGGACGATCCGAATGTCGACACGCTGTGTGTGAACTTTGCCAGTACCAGCCCCGCTGGCACGGTGGCCGGGGCGAGCGCCCTGGCCGAGATGGCACCGACGATCACCAAGCCGCTGTTCGTGTTCTCGTCCATGCCCAAGGCGCTGGCCGAGGAAGCGCATGCGCTGCTGCGCGAAGCGCGCATCCCGGTGCTGCCCTCGCCGGTGCGGGTCGCCCGCGCCATGGGCGCGCTCGCCTGCCATGCCGGGCGGCGGGCCCAGGCGCCGCCGGTGCGGCCCTCGGACGATCGGCCACAGCGGTTCGCAGCTCTAGGACACACCCTGGATGAGGTCGCTGCCAAGGTGCTGCTGCGATCGATCGGCATCGCCACGCCGGCCGAGCGGTTGATCCCGCTGGGCGACGTGCCCGAGATCGCCGGACTTCGACCGCCCTATGCAGTGAAGATCGTGTCTGCGGACATTGCCCACAAGACGGACATCGGTGCGGTGCGGCTTCGAGTGCCGGCAGGCGAGCCACTCAAGGCCGCGATCGATTCGGTTGTGGCTGCCTGCCGGGCGCACGCGCCGCAGGCCCGGCTCGAAGGGGTTCTCGTGTCCGAGATGATCACTGACGGCTTCGAGATGCTGGTCGGCGTGATCGACGAGCCGGCGATCGGCCCGGTGATCGTGCTCGGTCAGGGCGGGGTTTTTGCCGAAGTGATGAAGGACTCGGTGTGCAGGATCGCGCCGATCGATGCCGCTGAAGCACGCTCGATGATCGACGAACTCCGCTGTGCGCCTGTCCTGCGCGGCACCCGCGGTCTGCCGGCGCTGGACATCGATGTGCTGGCCGAGGTGCTGGTGAGTGTGTCCGAGTTTGCCTGGACGCACCGTGGCCAGCTTTGCGAACTCGACATCAACCCGCTGTTCGTGCGGCCGCAGGGCCATGGAGTGCTCGCTGCCGATGCGCTGATCGTCACCCGGCCTGTTCAACCGAAGGAGAACGTCTGATGGGTCATCTGTTACGCGAGCAGGACGGCGCCGTCCTGCGTCTCACCCTGAACCAGCCCGAGAAGAAGAATGCGTTCAGCCCGGAGATGGTCGGTGACCTGCGTGCCGCGATCGATGCGGCCTGCACTGACGATGATGTTCGGGTACTGGTGATCACTGGCGCGGGGGATGCCTTTTCCGCCGGGGGCGACCTGAGCAGGCGGGCGCGCGAGGTGGCTGACGGCGGCACACCCTCCGCCTTCGACCGGATGAACCGGCTGCAGCAGGGCACGCACCGGCTGGCACGCTCGATCGAGATGCTGGACAAGCCGCTGATCGCCGCGGTGAACGGTGCGGCGGCAGGGGCCGGAATGGATCTCGCGCTGATGTGCGACATCCGTTTCGCTTCACCCAAGGCGCGGTTCTGCGAGGCCTACATCCGGGTCGGCTTGATTCCGGGCAACGGCGGCTGCCACTTTCTGCCACGCCTGATCGGCACCGGGCGGGCGCTGGAGCTATTGTGGACCGGCGACTGGCTGTCGGCCGAGGACGCCGAGCGCATGGGTCTGGTCAACCGGCTGTTCGAAGCCGGGCAGCTGATGGATGAGACCCTCGCCTTCGCTCACCGCCTGGCTGGCGGGCCGCCGATCCAGCAACGGCTGATCAAACGCCTGGTGCGCCAGGGCGAGCGCAGCGACCTGAAGGGCAGTCTCGAATACACTGCAGCCGCGATGGCGATCGCGCAGGGCACGGCCGACTATCGCGAGGCGATCGAAGCCTACAACGAGAAGCGCCCGGGGCGGTTCGAGGGACACTGAGCGGGCCCGGGTCCAGGTCCGGGTCGGGGTCCGGATCAGAGTCCGCGTCTGGATCGCGCCTCGGCTACCGCAGGAGAATGCATATGCAGCGCAGCCATATCAAGGTTCGTTCCGCCAGCGGCGGCGAGTTCGACGCCTACCTGTCCCGGCCTGCCGCCAGCGGCAGAGTGCCGGCGGTCGTGCTCGCTTCAGCGGTACATGGGGTCGATGCCGACATCCGTGCCATTGCCGATGACTTCGCCGCTCGCGGCTTCATTGCCATCGCGCCGGATCTGTTCTGGCGCTCCATCCCTGGTCCGCTGCCCCATGACGACCCGCGCACCGGCGAGCGGTCACAGCCACGGGCGCAGGTGATCGCGCTCGGCGAGGCCGACCTCGTGGACACACTGGCGGCATTGAACACCGAACCGTTGTTCAACGGCCGCGCGGCAGTGATCGGTTTCTGCTTCGGTGGGCCCTACGCGATCGTCGGGCCGAAGCGGCTGGGCTTCGAGGCCGGCGTGTCCTGCCACGGCTCGGCGATGCTCGACTTCATCGGCGAGATCGAGGGCGTGAAGGCGCCGGTCTGTCTGGTCTGGGGCGACTGCGACAACCGCGCGCCGCCGGAGGTGCTCGATGCGTATCGCGCGTTGCCACCGAAGATGCCGAATGTCGAACTGCACGTGTTCCCGGGTGTGCAGCATGGCTTCATGATGAAGGACGACGTGCGCTTCGATGCCAAGGCCAGCGCGTTCTCGATGGAGCGCACCGCAGCCCTGCTGGCCGGGCTGCGCTGAGCCGGACGTCGAGCAGGACGGAAACCGGGGACACGGTTCGCTACTGCTCGGGCGCCTGCCGCGCGCAGCGTCATTGGTCGAAACGGATCAACGTCGTGCCGGGCCGACCTGCTGCCGACACTCGACTTGTTGCCCATTGACCCGACTCGTAGTCATGTATAAAATTTTATACCAATGGGCTCGGTTGAAGACGACAAGGATATTCGCTGGGTCGGTTCGTCGTACACCGACCTTCTGGCGTTTCCGCGGACCTCTCGAAAAGAGGCGGGCTTTCAGCTTGGCAAAGTACAGGCCGGACTGGAACCTGCGGACTGGAAGCCCTTCGATGAGGTGGGTGCAGGAACCCGCGAAATCCGCATCAGCGATACAAGAGGCACCTTCCGGGTGATGTATGTCGCCCGGTTCCCGGAGGCAGTCTACGTCCTGCACTGCTTTCAGAAAAAGACCCAGGCTACATCCAGACAGGATAAGGACATTGCAGCCGCGCGCTACCGCGCCGTAGTGAATTCAAGGAAAACCCAGCGATGACGATCGATACTGACATTCGCCATGTCACCAAGGCTGGCGCCAACCTGTTCCTTGAGTTTGGATTTTCGGCGTCGGAAGCGAAAAAACTGCACGCCGCCTCGCGCAAGCAGATCAACGACACCCGGTTACTCAAGCAGCAGCTGATGACCGAGCTTTCGAACTGGATCGCCGAGCATCAACTGCGGCAGTCGGATGCAGCGCAGATCCTGATGGTCTCGCGCCCTAGGGTTTCTGATGTCGTGAACCGGAAGACTGCCAAGTTCACGATAGACACGCTGGTTGAGATGCTTAATCGCGCAGGCAAGCCGGTTCGCCTCGCGGTGGGCTGAACTCGCCGCTCAGCTGCACACCTCTTGGCACACCCGCAGGCAGGTGACCTCGTGCGCACGTGCACGGCGGCACTTTGTCCCGTGCCATCCCGGGCGCAATATGGATGGTCAGCCGCCCGGTGAGCGCCCTGCGCATGTCGTTGAACGCCGGCGACGACATGTCGTGCGGGCGCGGCAGGTCGATGCGGACGTCCTCGGCGATTCGGCCAGGACCAGCGCTCATCACCAGCACGCGGTCCGCCCGTAACACGGCCTCCTCGACCGAGTGGGTGACGAACAGCACGCTCACCCGGGGCTGCTGCCAGATGTCGAGCAGCTCTGCCTGCAGGCGCTCGCGGGTGAGTGCGTCGAGTGCACCGAACGGTTCGTCCATCAGCATCAGTTCGCAATCGTTGGCCAGAACGCGCGCGATCGCAACGCGCTGCTTCATGCCGCCGGACAGTTGCGCGGGGAAGTAGCCGGCAAACTTCTGCAGCCCGACCATTCGGGTGAAGCGCTCGGCGACGGTATCGACATGCGGCCGGGCAATGTCCCGTTCGCGCGGGCCGAACGCGATGTTGTCGCGGCCCGCGGCGCCGATCACCAGCATGCGGGCGATCACCAGGTCGGTCCGCGCAAGCGACCGGCCATCCACGAGCAGCGCGCCCAGCCCCTGCGGCACGCCGGTCATCTCGCCCACAACGATCAGGACCGGCGCGGGCACGCCCGACGGTACGAACAGTGCATACCAGTGTTCGACCAGGTAGCTTGGCACGCCTGACCAAGCCACCGTAGGCACGTCCGGCAGGGGCGGGTTGCGGACACCGCGCGCCGCCGGAGGTGCTCGATGCGTATCGCGCGCTGCCACCGAAGATGCCGAATGTCCAACTGCACGTGTTCCCGGGTGTGCAGCATGGCTTCATGATGAACGACGACGCGCGCTTCGATGCGAAAGCCAGCGCGTTCTCGATGGAGCGCACCGCGGCCCTGCTGGCCGGGCTGCGTTGAGACGGACGTCGAGCGGGACGGAGCAGCGCGGTCCGCGTGCGCGCGTGGGCTGGGCCCGGCTGGCGTTGCGCTTCTGCCCCTGCGGCCTAAGCAGTTGCTGCCGCAGGAGGACTGTGCGGCCTGCGCCCGGCCGATGACCTGACGCAAGCGGGGGCGCTACACCTGGGACGCGGTTCGCTACTGCCCGGACACCTGCCGCGTGAAGCCCGATTAGTCCGAACGGATCAACGCTGTAGTCCAAACGGATCAACGCCGTGCCGGGCCGACCTTGCCGCTCCCATCGGACCCTTACTACAATAAGGATAGTGGTACGCCCCTGCAGGCAACCTGGTTTCCTTTTTCATACACTCGAGGCTCACATGCGCAACTTCACCCGTTCCACGTTGGCCGCAGTAGCGGTCGCCGGTTTTGCCGCAGCGACACTCGGCCTGTCCTCGACCGCATCCGCGGCGACGCTCACTTTCACCCAGCTCACCGGGGTGACCGGTGGCACGCCGGCCGGCACCGCCGTCTACCGGGCCGACCTGTCCGGTACCGGCGTCGGCACTATCCTGTCGATCTCCATCGGTGACAGCAACTCGGGCGTCGGCGGCGCGACCGGCAGGTTCAGCGGGTTCGACCTCGATGCGATCAGGCTGTCCACCGGACTGTGCGCGACCGCCGCATGCGCGGCCGGCCTACCTGGCTTGAACGTATTCGATTTCGTGAACGGCGTGGTTTTCACGCCGGGTACGCAACGCGCGCCGGCCGCCCCCAAGCTGTTCGGTACCGGCGTGACCGGCACCACGGTCGACAACAGTATCGCCACGCTCGGCGCGTTCGACGGCAACAACGACACTTTGACCGCGTTCGGCTTCGTCAGCATGGGCGACGGCGGCATCCTCAGCTTCAACCTGAGCGCGGCGGCGTCCACTGCTGGCCTCTATCTGTACATTGGTGAGGTCGGCGACAACGGCGAAGTCGCCGGCGGCAACATCACCATCTCGGATAGTCTGGTGGCGATCCCGCTGCCCGGGTCGCTGCCGCTGATGCTCGGCGCGCTGGCGCTCGGCGCCGGCGTGTTGCGCCGTCGCCGCTGACCTGCCGCATCTGACCTGGTGGCCGCTGACCCGGTGCCCGCCCAGCGGCCACCGGGCGCTCCGACCGTTGGGCTCGGTGACGCGCATCACACGGCAGGCGCCATTCAGCGCGATGGCACCGCGCTGCGCCGCAAGCGCCAGGCGCCAGGCGCCGGACACCGCCGGGCAAAGGGCCGGAAAAAGGGTGTTTGAAATTTCCGTCCTCTCCCGACGCGACCGCGGGGCGCTAGACTCGTCATCTGCGCGTCCCCGGAGCACCGATGAGTTCTTCCCCGTCCGCCGTGCCGACACCGCTGGAACTGTCCGCCGAGATCGCACGTGCCGCACGCCTGTTCGACCAATTGCGTGCAGGCAGCGCCGATCCGCCCGGCGTGTCGCGGGCCTCGTGGGGACCGGGGGAACAGATGGCGCACGACCTCGCGCGCGGCTGGGCGGACGAGATCGGACTCGAGTGCAGCGTCGACTTCGCCGGCAACCTCTACATGACCCTGCCCGGCCGCGATCGTTCGGCACCCTGCATCATGTTCGGGTCGCATATGGACGCAGTGCCCCACGGCGGCAACTTCGACGGCGCAGCCGGCGTGGTCGCTGGCCTGGTGTCGCTCGCCTGGCTGCGGCGCAGCGCAGTGGTGCCGCGCATGGACGTGACCGTGATGGCGATCCGCGGCGAAGAGCTCTCGTGGTTCCCGGCACCGTACCTCGGCAGCCGGATGGCCTTCGGGCGCGTCGAACCCGAAGTGGTCGACTCGGTGGTGCGCTTCGACTCCGCACGCACGCTGGCCGAACACATGCGCGAACTGGGCTTCGACCCGGAGGCGGTGAGGGCAGGCCAGCGCCACCTCGACCCTTCGCGCATCGCTGCCTTCATCGAAGTGCATATCGAGCAGGGGCCTCATCTGGTCGACATCGGCCGCCGTTGCGCGGTGGTCACCGGCATCCGCGGCAACCGCCGGTACAAGCACGGCCGTGCGCTCGGGCAGTACGGCCATGCCGGCGGGGTGCCGCGGCTTGCGCGGCGCGATGCACTGCTCGCCGCAGTCGAGTGGGCGAATGGGGTAGAAGCGCACTGGAAGGCGTTCGAGGCCGCCGGCCGCGACCTGGTCTGCACCATCGGGCAGTTCCATACCGACGCGGCCCACCATACGATGACCAAGATCCCGGGCGAGGTCCGCTTCTCGCTCGACATCCGAAGCTACGATGATGCCGTGCTCGCCGATCTGCATGCGGCGCTGAGCGCAGACGCATCGCGAATCTCGGAGGCACGCGGCGTGGCTCTGGAGCTCGGCCCGTACACCAAGGCCGCCGCGGCGGTGATGGACCCGGCGCTGGTCGCGCTTGCCCGGCGCAAGGCTTCCGAACTGGGCATCGATGCGCCCGACATGGCGAGTGGTGCCGGCCACGACTGCATGATCTTCGCCGCCGAAGGCGTGCGCTGCGCGATGGTGTTCATCCGCAACGACCACGGCAGCCACAACGCCGATGAAGCGATGGAGCTCGACGATTTCGCCGAGGCCTGCCGCCTCGCCGCCGGGATGCTCGAGGAACTCGTACGGTGACTGACCCCGCCAGCGTCCGCAAACCCGGCGCCCGCGACCTCATCGGCTATGGCGGCAAGCCGCCATAGCCGCATGGCCTGGAGGCGCGAAGCTGGCGGTCTCGGTCTGCGTGAACTTCGAGGAGGGCGCGGAGAATTCGCTCGAGGCCGGCGACGCCGCCGGCGAGGCGATCGGCGAAGTCAGCACAGTAATCAAGCCGGGCGTACGCGACATGGGCCAGGAGCAGCTGTTCGCCTACGGCATGCGCGCAGGCGTCTGGCGCATCCTCGATAAACTCGAGCGCAAGGCGGTGCCGACCACCTGGTGGATGTGCGGCCATGCGGTCGAACGGGTGCCGTCGATCGCCAGGGCGGTGGTGGCGGCTGGCCATGAACCCGCTGTGCACGGCTGGCGGTGGCGCCCGCACGCCGACTTCACCGATGCCGACACCGAACGTGCGTCGATCGTGCGCACTGTAGAAACCATTCAGTCGGCCACCGGCGTGCGCCCGACCGGCTTCTTCTGCCGCGGGTCGCAGAGCGCGTGGACGCGCGACCTGCTGATCGACCTCGGCTTCGGTTACGACAGCAACGCACTCGACGACGACCTGCCCTACTGGGCGCAGAGCACGACCGGCAGGCACATCCTCGCCGTGCCGTACTGCTATGACACGAACGACATGAAGTACACGCACCCGAACGGTTTTGTGACGGTCGGCGAGTTCGTCGAGTACGTCACCGGCGCGATCGATGCGCTGATAGAAGAGGGCGGGCGTGGCGTACCCAAGATGCTGACGATCAGCTACCACCTGCGCATCGCCGGACGCCCGGCACGCATCGCCGCACTGTCGCGTGTGCTCGACCATCTGGCGGCGCTGCGCGGCGATGTCTGGCTGGCTACTCGCGGACAGATCGCGGCGCACTGGCGCGCCGAGAATCCGGAGCAAACGCCGGCGCGCTGAACGCGCGCCCAAGGTGCAGGCGCGGGACTCGCCGGCCCGGAGGCTCGATGGCATGCAGGTTGCTTTCGCACTTTGGTTTCGCAGGTTTCTCTGAATCGCGAGCCACCCGGCATCTCGGTGCACAGACGACTTCTCCCAGGAGGCTGCATGAATCGGACTCTCGCCCGACGCGCGACACGAAGCACGACCCTGCGCCCGACCGCAGCAATCGCCGCGTCCTCGGCAATCCTGTCTGTTCTGCTGCTTCCGGTACCGCCAGCGACCGCGCAGGCCTGGCCAGCCAAACCGATCCGCCTGATCAGCCCGTTCGTCACTGGCGGCGCGATCGACCTGATCGTGCGGCCGATGCAGCCGCATTACGAAAAGGCGCTCGGGCAGCCGATCGTCATCGACTACCGTCCCGGCGCGGGCGGTTCCATCGGTGCCGCGATGGTGGCGAAGGAACGCCCGGATGGCTATACCCTGCTGGCGACCACCACCGGCCCGAACGCGGTGGCCCAGAGTCTCTTCCCCGACCTGCCTTACCATGTCGCGAAGAGTTTCAGCTGGATCGCCGCGTGGGGCGGCTTTCCGATCCTGATCGCCGTGCACAATCAGACACCGATCAAGTCGGTCAAGGACATGATCGATGCGGCGCGCGCGAAGCCCGGTGCGCTCACCTACGGCACCAGCGGAACCGGCTCGGTTGGCCATCTCGCTGGCGTACTGGTGGGCATGGAAACCAGGGTCGATATCCTGCATGTCGGCTTCAAGGGCGCCGGGGATGCCCAGCGCAGCCTGATGGGCCAGGAGATCGCGATGATCATCAACACGCTGGGCGCGCATATCTCCCAGCTCGAGCCGAAGGGACCTTTCCGGGCACTGGCCGTGACCTCGGCCAAGCGTGCGGCGGCCGCGCCGCAGGTGCCGACGATGAGCGAACTCGGCTATCCGAACGTCACCATCACCAACTGGTTCATGATGGCCGGGCCCTCGGGGCTTGCGCCCGACGTCGTCAAACGCATGGCCGATGCCACCTATTCGGCGATGCGCGAGCCGGCAGTACGCGAAGCCCATGCGCAGATCGGCCTCGAGTCGCTGGGTGAGCTCACACCCCAGCAGATGTTCGATTTCGTGTCGAAAGAGGCCGAGCGCTGGGCACCGGTGGTGAAGGCCTCGGGCGCGAAGGCGCAGTAGTGCCGAGTCCCCGCTATCGGCGCACGGCGGTCGGGCACGATGCTCGACGGGATGCTGGAACGATCGCCTTGCCTCGCTAACGCCGCGCCGGTATCGTCTTTGCACCGGCAAGAAACTTAAGACCTCAGACCTCAGGGAACAGACGCCATGGCGCAGACTGCAGATCGAACCTTGCCAGCTGCACTCATTGCCGATGAAGCACTGCTGCTGCAGCGCCTGCCGCCGCGACCCGAAGGGCGCGATGCTGGCATCGCAGCCGAGGTTCTGCAGCTCAACGACGCGGTACTGGCCGCCGCGGCTGAGCTCACCTTCGATGACCAGCCAACGGACTTCCTGGCCCGGCTGGTCGCGCTGCGCGATGGCGGGAACGAGCCGTCATGACCTTAGAGCTGCGCAGCATGTCGCTCACCGAAGTCTCGGTGGCGCTGCGCTCGCAGCAGGTGTCGTCGGTCGAACTCACGCGCGCCTGTCTCGAGCGCGCCGCTGCGATCAATCCAGTGCTCAACTGCTTCCTGTCGATCCAGGCCGATGCGGCGCTGGCGGCGGCGCAGATCGCTGATACGCAGATCAGCCGCGGCGAGTGGCGCGGACCGTTGCACGGCGTGCCGCTCGCGCACAAGGACATGTTCTACCGCGCCGGACAGGTGTGTACCGGTGGTTCGCTGATCCGGCGCGGCTTCGTTCCCGCGTTCGATTCATCGATGGCGGTGCGGCTGCAGGCAGCGGGTGCGATCTGGATCGGTGCGCTCAACATGTCGGAGTTCGCGGCCAATCCTGCCGGGCACAACTGGCACTATGGCCATTGCCGCAATCCGTGGGATCGCGACAGCATCACCGGCGGTTCGTCCAGCGGATCAGCGGCGGCAGTCGCAGCCCGCGCCTGCTACGGCTCGGTGGGCTCCGATACCGGCGGTTCGATCCGGGTGCCGGCTGCGATCTGCGGCGTGGTGGGCCGGAAGCCGCCCGCTGGGCGGGGCCGCCGCGA
>JBBRCD010000081.1:0-19223 GCA_038205245.1 Burkholderiales bacterium | reverse complement strand
CGTTCCCGGGCAACCGATCCATGGGATGAGCTATCAATCGCGCGGGCTTGCCCGGGCCAGCAGCCGCTTTCAGGCCAGGCGGCGAACCCGCCCCCGCTCAGCGTGCGCTCGGCCGGGCACAAACACCCCCGTGGCCGTCGGCGCTCACGATCGTGATGTAGTGGCCGACCAGCAGCAGCAGCGTGAACGGCACCGCCGCGACTTCCAGCGCCGTCACCCGGCGCGCGGCCTCGATCCTGCGCTCGATCAGCGTTTCGAGTTACTGCGCCAGCTGAATAAACAGACGTCTTGCCCGTTGATCGTCAATGGATTGTCTCCATTCCGGTCCGGGGTCCCGGTATGCAGAACGACAGTTGTGACAACTGCCACCGGAATGTGCCATCTTGCACGGGTGTTGAGCCACTGAAATCGCGGGAGCAACCTTCGTGCCCATCGATCCGACCATAGCGGGTTCGCGTGTGTTCCGGAAGTGTCCCGGCATGTCGCCATGCGCCGGCTGCCGGGCCTGCCGTTTGCGTGACGGTTCGGGAACGCGTCATTGCCGCAATCTTGGTCCCGTTCGGCGCGGCGTGTGGACGGGCGCCCTGGCGCGGATGTGGAGCGTGCTGGCCGCGTTATTGTTGTCGGTCGCCGTGCCGGCTGCCACTGCGCTCGCTGCGCAACCGGCCGAGAAGGCGGCGCCGAAGCAACCCGTCGCGAAGATGGAAGGGAAAGCTGCACCCGAGCGGCCAAGCGGCCCGCCGCTGGTTTTCATCGCCAGCATCGATGGCATCATCGACCTCGGACTCGCACCCTATGTGCGGCGGGTGATTCGGGAAGCCAGTGCGGCCGGTGCCGATGCCGTGGTGCTCGAGATCAATACCTTCGGCGGTCGCGTCGATGCCGCGGTGCAGATCCGCGACGCCCTGCTCGACAGTCCGGTGAAGACGATTGCCTTCGTGAACAAGCGGGCAATTTCCGCCGGGGCATTGATCACGCTGGCGTCGGAGCGCGTGGCGATGGCTGGCGGCAGTACGGTCGGCGCGGCGGCCCCGGTGCAGGCTGGCCAGCCTGGCGCTGCCGCGCAGCCGGTTTCCGAGAAGACGGTGTCCTACGTGCGCAAGGAGTTCCGGGCTACCGCCGAGCGCCGGGGCCGCCCGCCGTTGATCGCCGAGGCGATGGTCGATGCCGACGTGGTGATCCGCGGGGTGATCGAGAAGGGCAAGCTGCTGACCCTGACCACCGATGAGGCGCTGAAGCAGAAAGTGGCCGACGTGCGCGCCGATACCCTGCAGGAGGCGCTGCGACAGTTCGAGCTGGACGGCGCCCAACTTCAGTACGTGTCCAGGAACTGGGCCGAAGAGGTGGTGCGCGTGCTGACCCATCCGGTGGTCAGTTCGCTGCTGATCACGGTCGCGATGCTCGGCATCATCGTCGAGCTGCGCACGCCCGGCTTCGGGGTGCCCGGCGCGCTGGGTTTGGGCAGCCTGTCGCTGTTCCTGTGGGGGCACTGGCTGGTGCAGCTTGCTGGCTGGGAGGAACTTCTTCTGGTGCTGGTCGGGCTGGTGCTGCTGGCCATCGAGGCGTTCGTGCTGCCCGGCTTCGGCGTCGCCGGAATTCTCGGCGCCACAGCGGTGATTGGCGCCCTCGTGCTGAGCATGGTCGGCCCGGGCTATACCACCCAGTTCCTGCTGATCACCGGCACCCGCGTGGGTTTCGCGATGGTGCTCGCAGTCGGTGTCGGCCTGTTGATGCTAAGGTGGTTGCCGCGGTTGCCATTCGGCCGCCAACTCGTACTGCAGACCGAGATGGGTTCGGCACAGGGCTATGCATCGGCGCCGGCGGCCGATACTCTGCTGCTCGGCAAACGCGGCCACGCGGCGACGCCGCTGCATCCGGCGGGCATCGCCGAGATCGACGGACAGCGGGTCGATGTCGTATCTGACGGTGATCCGGTCGACGCTGGCGAGGCGGTGGAGGTGACGCGGGTGGATGGCAATCGTGTAGTAGTTAAACGCATCTTGAAACATGACAACAGGGAGTGAGCGATGATTGCAGTGGAGCCGGGAATGGTCGGCATGCTGACCGTGATCCTGATCAGCGTAGGGGTGCTGGCACTGGTGCTGTACCTGGTGCCGGTGTCGTTGTGGATTTCGGCTTGGGCGTCGGGCGCGTATGTGGGCCTGTTCACGCTGATCGCGATGCGCCTGCGCAGGGTACCGCCGAATACGCTGGTCACCGCGCGCATCAGTTCGGTCAAGGCCGGCATCGAGATCTCCCTGAATGACCTGGAGGCGCACTTCCTGGCCGGGGGCAACGTGGTGCGGGTGGTCAATGCGATGATCTCGGCCGACAAGGCGAACATCCCGTTGCCGTTCAAGCGCGCGGCGGCGATCGACCTGGCCGGGCGCAATGTGCTCGAGGCGGTGCAGATGTCGGTGCTGCCCAAGGTGATCGAGACGCCGCGTATTGCGGCAGTGGCCCGAGACGGCATCCAGCTGATCGCGCTGTCGCGCGTGACCGTACGCACCAACATCGACCGGCTGGTCGGCGGTGCCGGCGAGGACACGATCATCGCGCGCGTCGGCGAAGGCATGGTCAGCACCATCGGCTCGGCAGTAAGCCACAAGAGCGTACTCGAGAACCCGGACCACATCTCCAAGCACATTCTGGCCAAGGGACTCGACGCCGGTACCGCCTACGAGATACTGTCGATCGATATTGCCGATGTCGACGTGGGCGAGAACATCGGTGCCAAGCTGCAGATCGATCAGGCCAATGCCGACAAGCAGATCGCCCAGGCCAAGGCCGAAGAGCGCCGGGCGATGGCAGTCGCTCTGGAGCAGGAGATGCGGGCGCGCGTGGTCGAGGCCGAAGCGGAAGTCCCGCGGGCAATGGCCGAGGCTTTCCGCCAGGGCAACCTGGGTATCATGGACTACTACCGGATGAAGAACCTGCAGGCCGACACTGACATGCGCGAGGTGATCGGCACCGGGCCCGAGCAGCCGGTTCCCGGCCAGCCTGGCCAACCCGGTCAGCCCGGTCAACCCGGCAGGTAGCGGCCGTGGAAGTCTCGCAACTGCTGGTCTTTATCCTGCTGATTGCCGGCGTCCTCGGTTTCAATCTGCTGATGCGCTACCTGAACAGCGGTGTGAAAGGTTGGCAGAAGAAGCTGGAGCAACAGCAGGAGGCAACAGAAGTCGCCCAGCCCGAGGACTTGACGAAGGCGGCGGCCGGTGGCGCCCCGTGGGGTGGTTCGGTGCGGGCGCAGGCGGCAGCTGAGCCGCTGGAAGTCATGCTGGCCAGGCGGGAGCGCGCGGCCGAGCGGCATGGGCCCGGCAATTTCGACCCATCGGCTGCGCAGGCGCTGGTGCGCCCGGCGACCACGCAGCGGCGGCGCATCCAGCCGATGTTCCGGAGTCAGGCTGAACTGCGCCAGGCGCTAGTGATGATGACCGTGCTCGGTCCCTGCCGGGCGAATGCGCCCTACGGACAGGACGACCTTCAGGACAGCGCGCGGCCTCGCGCCTGAGCTTCGGGCAGTCCTCGGCGTCGCAGATGTCGCGGACAATCGATGGCGCTACCGGCGACCCGGGCTGTCCGTCATCGATCGCTACCGCGCGGTGGCACCGGTCCGAGCGGGATGGGAAAATCCGGGCTGGCCCCGATCGCGGCGTCAGGCAACTATCGCAATGAGCGGAGGTACTTACTCCTGCTGCAAGCCTGCGGCCTTGGCGATTGCGGCGAACTTCGGCACTTCGGCGCGGATGAAGGCGGCGAACTCGGTCGGTGTGCTGGTCGCGGGTTCGAGACCTTGTGAAGCGAGGAATTTCTGCATCTCTGGATCGGCAACGATCTTGCGCACCGCGCCGGCGAGGGTGTCGACGACCGGTTGCGCAATGCCGGCCGGGCCGACGATGCCGAACCAGGTCGTGATGTCGTAGCCTGGCAGGCCGGACTCGGCGACAGTCGGCACATCCTTGAGCTCGCTCGAGCGTGTGCGGCCGGTCACCGCCAGCGCCCGCAGCTTGCCGCTGCGCGCATGGGGCAGCGCGCCCGAGATGCCGCCGAAATAGAAGTCGATCTGGCCGGACATCAGGTCGATCAGCGCCGGTGTCGCGCCCTTGTACGGCACGTGGACGATGTCGATCTTCGCCACGGTCTTGAACAGTTCGCCGGCGAGATGCGGCGGCGCGCCCAGCCCGGACGAACCGTAGTTGAGCTGTCCCGGCCGGCTGCGTGCGAGCTTGATCAACTCGGCCACGTTCTTCGCCGGCACCGAGGGGTGCGTGACCAGCAGGTACTGGTTCAGCGCGACCAGGCCGATCGCGGTCAGCTCGCCCACGTCATAGCCCAGCTTCTTGTTTAGCGCGGGTCCGATGGTGAGATAGCTGCCGCCGAGCAGCAGGCTGTAGCCGTCGGGCGCGGAGCGCGCGACGTTCTCGGCGCCGATATGTCCGCCCGCGCCGCCTCGGTTCTCGACGATGACCGGCTGGCCCAGCAGCTGCGACAGCCGATTGCCGACCGCGCGGGTGACGATGTCGCTCGGACCGCCGGCGGGAAATGCCGCGACGAAGCGGATAGGCCGATTCGGGTAGGTCTGAGCGGCGGCAGGCACGGCCACGGCCAGTGCGGACGCGGCGAGGATCAGGTGGCGGGTGATGTTCATTGCTTGTCTCCGTGTGCGAGCAGGAATCGGTGCAGGTCGCGTGCGCAGCGGTCGGGCACGGCGTCGGTGATATTGTGCTGCAAGCCCTCGTAGACGATGAACTCGCAATCGGGCACGGCCTGTTCGATGACGCGGTATTCGTCAACGGTATGGATCGGATCGGCGCCGGGCACAACGCACAGCACCGGGCACGCCAGGCGCGGCAGGTCCGGCGTGAGGTCGACCGCCCGCATCATCGGCACGAAGCGCTCCAGCACATGTACCGGCGTGCGCGCCGATTCGGTGGTGAACCAGTCGACGAAGCCCTCGCCGACCGCCGACACGTCCATGCGATCGGCGATGGTTTCCCTCAGGAACCGGGCCACGCCCTTCTCCGTGATGTTGCGCACCCAGCCCTTGTAGTCGGCCAGCCCGTGCTTCATCCCCGGTGTGGCGGCAAAGGTACCGAGGGTGTCGACCCGATGCGGACGGTCCATCGCGAATCGCTGCGCGACAATGCCGCCGGCAGACGACCCCGCGATGTCGACTCGCTCGATCTTCAGGTGATCGAGCAACTCGGCCACGTCCTGGACCAGCCGCAGAAACGAGAGCTGGTCGGGCCCCGGCGCATCGGAGTCGCCATGGCCACGCAGGTCGAAGCGCACCACCCGGAAGTCGCGGGCGAGGTGCGGCACCCAGGCGTAGAAGCGGCGCGAACTGCCCATCGCCGCATGCACCAGCAGCACTGTACGCGCCGGCCGCCACGGATCCGTGTAGTCATCCACCACGTAATGCAGGTTCAGCCCGTCGCTCGTGCGGAAGGTCTGCCTGGCCTGGCGACTTGCGTGCATCGAAATCTCCTGTGCCGATTCTACCGCGTGCGTCGGACATCACGCGCCGAAGGCACGGTCACGGCATGCAGTCCG
Source organism: Burkholderiales bacterium (assembly GCA_038205245.1). Lineage (GTDB taxonomy): Bacteria > Pseudomonadota > Gammaproteobacteria > Burkholderiales > CAIKXV01 > CAIKXV01. Next base: position 13,670 of record JBBRCD010000081.1, on the reverse strand, counting down.
GCCTCGGTCGCTCGCTTGCGTGTTCACCGGGACGCGGGCAGAACGCCCAGTTCCAGGACCAGGCGATCGAGCGCATCGATCCCCGGCACCAGGTCGCCGCGTGCGGCGTCGATGACGAGCGCGGTCACCCGCTCATGCGTGGTCGCGGGCAGGCCGGCCTCGCGGCCCAGCCGCGCGACGCAGCCGTTCATGTATTCCACCTCGGGCCAGCGGCCCTTGGCCAGGTCTTGCGCGGTGCCGGACCGTCCGCCTGCGCCGGTGCGCCGCGCATTGCCCGCGCGCAGTGCGGCCTCGCACTGCTCGAGGGCCCGCGCATCGCCTTCAGCTGCGGCCGCCCAGGTATCGGCGGCAAGCCCGCGCACCGGTTCGAGATGATAGCCGAGCGCGCGCCCGACGCGAATTGCCTCGCCCGCGAGCCGGATCTGCAGCGCCCGCGCGCCGGGATGCTCGACGATCTCCGACAGGCTCAGGCCCGAAATCCCGCATACCGCGGTGGACATGGTGTTGGCGACGAGCTTCGCCCAGCGCTCGCCATGGAGATTGCCGGTCACCCGCGCGCTGTCGCAGGATCGAAGCATCGCGGCAACGGCCTCGGCGCGGGCAGTGATGCCACCATGCAGTTCACCCACGCGGAATACCGTATAGGCATCGCCGCCGGCGCGCTGGGTGCGCTCGACATGTCCCGGCCCGACCAGCTCGACACTGATGGTGCTGGCGATCGCGCCGAGGGTGCGGCTCCAGCCGACGATGCCGGCGACCGTCTCCTCGACCAGGCCGTTCTGCATGGTGACGACGAAGCCGCGGTCGGCGAGGCAAGGCCGGATGAGCTCGGTAGCCCATGCGGTATCGGGCAGCTTCATGCAGATGAATGCGATGTCGACAGGCCGGCGGTTGAGTGACTGCACGTTGCATATGTCGAGCGCGAGGACCCGCGCGCGCCTCTCGCCATCGGCATCGGTCAGCCGCAGGCCATCGCGATTCATCGCCGCGACATGCGCCGGCCACGGATCGATCAGGGTGACGTCATGGCCGGCCAGCGCCATGCAGCCACCCACCCACGCGCCGACGGCGCCGGCACCAACGATGGCGATGCGCGGCGGTCCCCTGCCGGGGCCGGCGGGCGGCCCGTCGGCCTGCATCCCCGCCATGCTCAGGCGACCGGCTTCATCAGCGGCGGGAACTGCGGCTCGAGCGGCACGCGAAACGCGTTGACGATGGAAGCGAGCGCCATGAAATAACCGCAGGTGAGCGTGAGGTCGGTGACGCCGCGTTCGCCGAACTGCCGCACGGCTTCGGCGAAGGCCGCATCGCCGACCTTGCCCGAGTTGGCGAACTCGCGCGCATAGGCAATCGCCGCCTTCTCGGCGTCGCTCGTGGTGGCCGGTACTTCACCGGCATTGAGCGCATCGAGTTCGGTCTGGTCGATGCCGGCCTTCAGCGCTGCCGGCACGTGGTGCGTCCATGCATATTGGTTGCCGCGCGCGAGCGAAAGGATGGCGAACTCGCGCGGACGGCCCGAGAGCGAACTGCGATAGCGCACATATTCGCCGAAGGCCGCGAAACAGCCGAGCCCATCCGGTGCGTGGCTCATGCTCTCGAGGATGTCCGAGACATAGCCTCGGGTTTCGGTGATGCGCTTGTATACGGCGGCGAGTTCGGGGCTCGCGTCTGCATCCGCCGGCGGGAGTCGGGACATGGAAAGCGTTCTCTGCAGCGTGCCGAGTCAGGCCGCCGCAAGTGGGGACAGGAAATCGCGCAGCACTTGCGCGCAACGGTCGGGAATCTGTGCGGTCATGCCATGGCCGCCGCCGGGTATGCCCACATAATTGCAATGGCGCAGGTGGCTGCGCATCAATGTGTACTCGCTGGTCTCGACCGAAGGGTCGGGCTCGGGCACGCACATCAGCACCGGAAAATCGTACTGCGCCAGCTTCTCGGGGAAGTAGTGGCTCGCCAGCAGCGGCACGAAGCGGCCGAGAAACTCGGGCGTCACCCCTTCCGCGGTGTCGAGGTACCAGCGAATCTTTTCGGGGGAAGCTTCGCCGATGCGATCGTGCAGGGTCTCGTTCAGGAAATGCCGGACGCCATGCTGCGCCACCCGCTCGAGCCAGTTGCCTTTCTTCGGGCGGTCGGGGTGGATGCCCGGCGTGGCCGCGAACAGCGCCAGCGACTCGAACCGGTCCGGCTGCCGCAGGGCCGCGTCCATCGCGATGATGCCGCCGGCGGACGAACCCATCACATGCGCCTTCTGCACGCCGAGATGGTCGAGCAGCTCGAGCAAGTCCAGGCTGAGGCGCTCGAGCGTGAGCGGCTGGTCGAGGCCTGATTCCGATTTGCCATGCCCGCGCAGGTCGGGCCGGATCACCCGGAACTCGCGCGCGAAGTGCGGTACCCAGGCGTACAGCCGCTCGGCGCTGCCCATGCCTGGATGGATCAGCACCAGCACCGGCGCCTGAATCCACGGATCGGTGAAGTCGTCGCAGCGGTAGGCCAGGCTGACTCCGTCGCTCGCGGTGAACGACTGCACCGCGCTCATGCGTGCAGAGACGCGTGGCCGTCGGGCAGCTGCGCCAGTTCGATCAGGCAGTTTTCTGTCGCCGACGGGTCGAGGAAGGCGATGCGAGCACCACCGTGACCGATGCGCGGTACCGTGTCGAGTAGCGGCACACCCTTGGCCTTGAGTTCGGCCAGCGCCTCGTCGATATTCTCGACCTCGAAGCAGATGTGGTTCAGGCCGCCCTTGCCCTCAGCCACCATCTTTGCGTGCTTGCTATCGGGCTGCGTGCCCGCGATCAGTTCGACCATCGACCCACCGACTGGATAAAACGCCAGCTTCACCGGCCGTCCATCGATGCCTTCTTCGCCGGAAAGCGGGATGCCGAGTACGTCCTCCCAGAGCGCACGGCTGCGTTCCAGGTTGCCGACGACGATGCCCACATGTTCGATGCGCTTGATCTTCAAGGTTGCTCCCGTTTTCTTCGGACCGGGGCGATAGTGCGCCTCAGGCGGTGTTTTTTCAACGCACCGGCGCCGGTGTTGAAACGCCTGCACGCCGGGCTCGCCGCCACCATGGACCGGCCTGACATCAAGACCCAGATGGCCGCGCAGGCCACCGAGATACTGATCACTACGCCGGCTCAGTTCCGGGAAATCGTGCGGGCGACGATCGAGGACAACCTGAAGATGAGCAAGGCGCTCAACCTGAGCGTAGACAGGTAGCGCACAGCGGCGCCGCGGTAGAGCGTGGCGCAATGGCCCGGACCGATGCCGGGGTAGTGCGAACGGGGGGGCGCCCGAGGCAGCCTTTACCGGCGGTCGAGCCGCCCCAGACCGCACCGCGGCGTGGCGCCGGCACTCATTGCAGAGGAGGAACGGATGCCTGTCCCCGAGGCCGCGCCAGTCACATCGTCCGCGTCGGCAGAAACGGTCGCAGCGGGTGCGGCGGGCGCGACGGCAGATCACCGCGCGAATCGATTGCTGTAGTCGCCGCCGAGGTCCTTCACGTGACCGAGCAGACGTCCGTCGCGATTCTGCGAGAGCCATCGAGAACTTCACGCCTTTGCCGCGCAGGTCATTGCAGAAGCCATCGAAGTCTCCGCGCACGCGCATGCCGAAGTGATCGATGCCCCATTGCAGGCTCGCTTTGCCGGACGCGCTCTCGCCAGGTCGCTGGCCGCGCACGAGGACCATCGCGCCGTCGGCGAAGCCGACGTAGATCTGCAGTGCGCCCGCGACCTCGGCGCTCTTGACGACGCAACCGCCAAGCTTGTCCACACACCAGTCGGCGGCGGCCAGGGGATCAGAGCTGATCACGTGCGTGTAGTCGAAGGAGACAGTGGCGCTCGCGCTCCTTGGGTTCCTCGAAGCATGGGGTCGAGAGTGCGTGCGGCTCGACGCGCTTTGGGTCTGCTGCCAAGGCCGAGTCCGACAATGCCCCAGTGCAGACTCTATGCGGGTTCCATGGCTGCGCTCACCCGGGCTTCACGCCGGCCTGCTTGACCACGCGCGCCCATTTGGTGATTTCGGCGGCCATGAACGCGGTGAAGTCCTGCGGGGAACTGGCAACGATGTCGACACCCTGGGTATCGAGCTTCGCCTTCAGTGCCGGGGTGCGCAGGGCCTTTACCATTGCCGCGTTTGCAGTGCTCACGATCGGACGCGGCGTGGCCCCGGGCGCGAGAACGCCGAACCAGGTGCCGGTTTCCACGCCACCGTACCCTGCCTCTTTCATCGTCGGGATCTTCGGCAGCGCCGAGGTGCGGTGCACGTCGGCGACTGCAAGCGCACGCAGGCGCCCGGACTTGACGAATCCTTCGATGGCGAGTGGTCCGGCAAACATCATCGGCACATGGCCGCCCAGCAGGTCGTTCACCGCCGGGCCAGAGCTCTGGTAAGGGATATGCGTGAAGTCGACGCCAGCGACGATCTTGAACAGCTCGCCCGAAAGGTGGGGTGAACTGCCGTTGCCGCCGGACGCGTAGCTCAAGCCCCCGGCCTGGGTTTTGGCCAGTGCCACCAGTTCCTTGACCGAACGAGCCGGCACCGACGGATGCACGACCAGGATGTTCGGCTGCGACATCAGCTGCGAGACCGGTGCGAAATCCTTCATCGGGTCGAACGGCAGCTTCATCATGCTGGGGTTGACCGTGTGTGTCGTGGTGATCAACAGCAGCGTGTAGCCATCCGGCGGCGCCTTGGCGACGATGTCGGCACCGATGGTGCTGCTCGCCCCGGGCCGGTTGTCGATCAGCAATTGCTGCCCGAAGGTTTCGTTGAATGCGGGCTGCACCAGGCGCGCCAGCGCGTCGGCGCTGCCGCCTGGCGCGAACGGCACGATCCAGCGGATGGGGCGATTCGGGAACTCGGCAGCCTGTGCCGGAAAGGTCGCAAGCAAAATCAGTGAAAGCAGCAACGGGCGGTTCATCATCGAGCTTGGCCTGTATCGATCAAACCTCAAATGGTAGCAGAGGCGTGTGGTAACCTCCGCCACATGGACGGAATCGGGCCATGCGCACCCGGTGCGCTCGCCGCGCGCCGGAAGCATTCACCAAGGTTGGGGCCGTGCGGATGACCGTCGAACAGTTCTGGACCGCGAGCGATGGCACCCGTCTGTTCTATCGCGGCGATGACTTCACCGACCCGTGGACCGATGCACCCACGGTCGTGCTGCTGCACCCCGGCATGGGCAGTTCGCTGCGGCTGTTCGGCTGGGTGCCCCACCTGGCCCGGGAGTTCCGGGTGGTTCGTCCGGACATCCGTGGACACGGCCGCTCCGACCCCGGCCCGGTCGAGGGCCTGAGCCACGATCGGCTCGCCGCAGACCTGGTCGAACTGTTCGATCACCTCCGCATCGATCGTGCGCACGTGATGGGCTCTTCCGCCGGGGGCATGATTGCCGGGCAGACAGCGCTGCGCCGGCCGGACCGCTTCCATACGCTCGCGCTGTATGCGGCCACCGCCGGCATTCCACCCAGCCGTCCGCAGAAGGGCGACTGGCTGGCTCGCGTGGCCCGTGGGGGCGTGCGCGGTTTCCTGGCCGACACCGCGCACGACCGTATCGGCGCTGCCTCGCCCGAACATCTGCGCTGGTACCTCGACTCGGCCGATGGCCTGACCGTCGAGTACCTGTCGCACTTCGTGCCGCTGATGGCAAGCGAGGAGTACACCGAGCGTCTGGCCGAGTTCGATTTCCCAGTGATGATGGCCGTGCCTGACCCCGATCCGATGGTCGAGCGCGCAGAGTACGATCGCATGGTGTCGTTCCTGCGCGACTGCACGCTGGTCACCTTTCCCGGCGCGGCCCATGGGATGACGGCTGAGATCCCGGACGCCTGCGCGCTGGAATACCTGAAGTTCCTGAAGAAGGCCAGTTCGAGCGTGTCGGCATGACACCTACGGAAAATGGTAAGTTCATGGCCATCATTGTTGATGGTCGTCGAGGAATTATGCAGCCAGGTGTTTCCGGGGTTTCGCGCTTCTGGTCAGCACGGCGGTGGGGCGCCGCGCTGCTATTGTGTTCGACGCCGGTGCTGGCGCAGAATTTTCCCGCGCGTCCGATTCGCATCGTGGTGCCTTTCCCACCGGGTGCTGCAACGGATGCGCTCGCCCGCATCGTCGCGCAAAAGCTTGCCGAGGGCTTCGGCGAAACCGTGGTGGTCGACAACCGCGCGGGCGCTGGCGGGATCGTCGGCACCGATGTCGTGGCGAAAGCGGTGCCTGATGGCCACACGCTGCTGATGGCCAGTCCCTCGACCGCCATCAACGCCAGCCTGTACCCGCGGTTGCCCTACGATCCGCAACGCGATTTGGCGGCGGTCACGCTGGTGGCCTTTCTGCCGAATGTGCTGGTGGCGAATCCAGGCGTGGCGGCGGCCAACGTGCGCGAACTGATCGCGCTGGCCAAAGCCCGTCCCGGCCAGCTGAACTACGCGTCGGGCGGCAGCGGGTCGGCGGCCCACCTGGCGATGGAACTCCTGAAAATGACCTCTGGCATCGACGTGCTGCACGTGCCCTACAAAGGGGGCGGGCAGGCAATGAGCGATCTGCTGGGCGGACAGATCAACTTGCTTTTCACCAGCATGTTCTCCGCACAGCCGCTGGTGAAAGCCGGCAAGCTGAGGGCGCTGGGCGTCGCGAGCGCGAAGCGCTTAACCTTCGCGCCGGATGTGCCGACCATCGCCGAGTCGGGATTACCCGGCTATGAAGTCACGGCCTGGTACGGTGTCATGGCCCCGGCGCGCACGCCACCGGTCAATATCGCGCGCCTGCATGCTGAAATCGCCAAAGGCCTCAGGACGCCGGAAAGCGAGGCGCGTTTCGCCGCGCAGGGCGCGGAACTCGTCGTCAGCACGCCGGCGGCGTTCGACGCTCACTTTCGCGCGGAAATCACGAAGTGGGCCAAGGTGGTCAAGGCAACTGGCGCGAAGGTGGACTAGAGCCCGGTCAGGCGCGCGACCTCAGCACGCGCCCAGGAAATGCGCCGGTGTGCGCGCCGCGGTCGAACAGCGGTTTGCCGTTGACGATGACCTTCGAAACGCCAGTGGCCTTCGCCACCAGACGGCCACCGCCGGCGGGGAGGTCGTAGACCATGCTGCCGCGCGTGGGCGAGTTCACCGTGGCCGGGTCGAACACCACGATGTCCGCGGCGAGGCCAGGCTCGAGTCGTCCACGGTCGGTGATGCCCAGGAAGTCCGCCGGTTCGGAGGTCACGCGCTTGACCGCATGCTCCAGCGTCAGCGCCTTTTTCTCGCGCACCCAGTGCCCCAGCAGGTAGGTGGTATAGCCCGCCTCGCAGAACATGTCCACGTGCGCGCCGCCGTCGGACAGCCCGATCAGCGTGCGGTCGGATTCGCGCAGCAGTTCCGGGATGCGTTCGCGGTTGGTGTTGGCGCGCGGCAGGATGAACTTGGTTTCGAGCTTCTCCGCGATTGCGAAGTCGAACAGGCAGTCGACCGGGTCGGCCTTGCGCTCGGCGGCGATCTCGCCGATGGTGCGGCCCTCGTAAGCCTGGTTCTTCCGATCGGCGACCTTGAACACGCCGACGTTCTGAGCCTGGTTGGTGAACTTGCGGCCGAGTTTCAGTTCCTCGCGGAAGGCGTCGCGGAAGGCGCGGTCGCTGTAGAGCGCCATCTGTTTTTCGACCGGCTGGTTGAAGATTCCCTTGGCGGCGACGATCTCGGTGAACTGGAAGGGCGATTTCAGCGTCAACTCGGAGATCAGCGGGCGCGTCAGGATCTGCGGCAGGCCGCGCCGGCGGATGAGGGCATCGGCCTTGGCCAGAATTTCCGGCACGGCATCCGGCTTCTCGGTCAGGTTGTGCAGTGAGAGCCACGTGACGGGGCGCTCGCTGTGGTCGAGAAGGAAGCCGAGCAGTTCCATCTCGTCGTCGTCGAGGTTCGCAAAACGCTTGGTCAGGGCGAGCTCGATGATGCCGCGCCTGGATTTCTTGAGCACCTGGGCATAGGCGGCGAGCTCCTCGCGGCTGGCGGCGCGCGCGGAAAGGGGCTTGCCGTGGAAACCGACGTGGGAACGGATCGCGGTGGTGGACCAGCCCCAGGCGCCGGCGTCCACCGCTTCCGTCAGCAGGTTGACGATCTGCTTCGTCTCATCGGCGGTCGCCGCGCGGTCGGGCCCTTCCAGCCCCAGCACATAGGTGCGTACCGGCGCGAGCGGCACCAGGAACGCGAGGTTGGGGCCGCTGCCGCGCCTCTGGGCGGCATCCATGTATTCCGGAAAGGTCTCCCAGTCCCACTGGATGCCGGCCTTGAGCACAGCGCTCTCCATGCCCTCGACCGTAATCAGGTCCTGGCACAGCAGTTCGTGGTGGTCGGGACGGCAGGGCGCAACGCCGACGCCGCAGTTGCCGAGCACCACGGTGGTGATGCCATGTTCGGACGAACTCTCGAGCAGACGGTCCCAGGTGATCTGCGGGTCGTAGTGCGTGTGTGGGTCGATGAAGCCCGGGCACACCACCTGGCCGGTGGCGTCGATGACCTGCGTGGCTTCGCCCTTGGGTTTGCCGATCTCCACGATGCGGCCGTCCTTGACGGCGAGATCGGCGGCATAGCCCGGCGCGCCGGTGCCGTCGACAAGGGTGCCGTTCCTGATCAGGATGTCGTAGCTCATCGTGGCTTTCGGGGTGAGAGGTGTGCGTTAGCGGGCAGCAAGGAGTTTGCCCGAACGTTCGCCAGTGGGCTCGCCGTCGCGGTACAGCGTGCGGCCGTTGACGATGACGCGCGCGATGCCCTGTGCCTTGGCGTGCAGGCGCCCAGCGCCGGTCGGCAAGTCATAAATGAAGGCGCCGCGCTCCGGGGAACCGATAGTGTCGGCGTCGAACAGGACGACGTCCGCGCCCTGACCTGGGGCGATACGCCCGCGGTCGTGGAGGCCGAAGAAGTCCGCAGGTTCCGAGGTGATGCGCTGGATGGCGTGCTCAAGCGTCAGCGCCTGCTGCTCGCGTACCCAGTGCGAGAGAAGGAAGGTCGGATAGCCAGCCTCGTACAGCATGTCCACATGCGCGCCGCCATCGGCGAGCCCGATCATGGTGCGCGGATCGCGCAGCATGTCGGCGATCTGCTTGCGGTCGCTGTTGCCGCGTTCGTAGGCGAACAGCGTCTCGAGGTTATCCTCCAGCGCGATATCGAGCAACGTGTCGAGCGGGTCCTGGTTGCGGTCGGCGGCGACCTCACCGACCGTGCGCATCTCGTGGCCGCGCAGTGCCGGGTTGCCGACCTTGCAGACGATGGTCTTGGGCGGCTGGCCGGTGAAGCGCCGGCCCTGGGCCAGTTCGCCCTTGATCGCGGCGCGGAACGCCGGGTCGGCGTAGATCTGCTTCTGTGTTTCCAGGCTCTGGTTGAACACGCGGCCCGCCGACTGCAGTTCCATGAAGGGGTAGGGCTTGATCAGCGTGAACTCGCGCAGCATCGGGCGGATCAGCATCTGCGGCGCGCAGCCGCGCGCGAGCAGCGGAGCAGCCTTTTCCAGCACGTCGCGGCAGCCGCCGGGCTTGTTCGGGTCGTTCAGCAGCGAGATCCACGTCACCTTGCGGCCGCTCTGCGTGAGCAGGTGGTCGAGCAGTTCGTATTCGTCGTCCGCCAGCGTCGCGAAGCGGTTGGTCAGCGCGATCTGGATCACGCCACGGCCCGACTGCTTGAGCACGCCGCAATAGGCGGCGTATTCGTCGCGGCTCGTCAGACGGGCGGCGAAGGGCTTGCCCTGGTAGCCGATCTGCGAGCGGTTGTTGGAGGAGCTGAAGCCCGAGGCACCGGCTTGCATGGCGGCCTGCAGCAGCCCCGAGATGACCTGCGTTTCTGCCGGCGTGGCGCCGCGCTCGCTGGCCTCACCGCCCATCACGTAGGTGCGCAGCGGCGACAGCGGCACCAGAAACGCGCGGTTGAGCGCGCATTGCTGGCGCCCGGCCATGCCGAGATAGTCGGTGAAGCTTTCCCACTGCCACTGGATGCCTTCCTCCAGGACCGATTTCGACATGCCCTCGACGTTGATCAGGTCCTCGATCACGCGGTCGTGGTCCGTCGGGCGGCAGGGCGCGACACCGACGCCGCAGTTGCCCATCACCACGGTCGTGACGCCGTGCTCGGAGGAGCTGTGGAGCAGCGGGTCCCAGGAGATCTGCGCATCGTAGTGCGTATGCGGATCGACGAAGCCGGGGCACACGACAAGACCGTCTGCGTCCACGGTTTCGCGGGCGCCATCCTTGACGGCGCCGACTTCCACGATGCGGCCGTCCTTGATGCCGACGTCCGCGCGTTGACGCGGGGCGCCGGTGCCGTCGATTAGGGTGCCGTTCCGGATGATGAGGTCGAGTGCCATGGCGACATCCTGCAGGGTGGTAGGGAGCATCCAAAATATAGCATCATCGGCGCGATGTTTTCGGGCTGCTGGCGTCGAGCCGTTCCGCAACGGCGCGGCCGTGTGTATGATATTGAAAGCCTGCGCCCCAGGATCACCGCAGATAACATAGTGATTTCGCGGGCGCATGTATTGGCATTTCAGTATTGGAAATTCGGTATCGCCAATTCGGTATCGCCAATTCGGCAGCGGCCTCCGGTGACGACCTACAAACCTTTCCCCGTTTACAGCATCGAAGGCGACGCACGCGAGTGTGGCGAGCAGTACGGCGCCCAGGCGGCCGACCGCGTTGCCCGCACTATCGACATCTATCTGTCGGCCTTCGGCCGTCAGGCAAAGCTGTCGCTGGCGGAGGTGCGCGAGCGCGCACATGCCTTCGCCGCGCAAATCGAAGCTCTCGATGCCGGCATAATGGCGGAGATCGGCGGCATCGCAGCGGGCGCCGGGCAGAAGCTTGAAGACATCGTGGCCGTCAACTGCCGGACCGAGCTGCTGTACGGCTCGCTGGCGGGTACAAAGCCCGCCACTGAGTGCACCACGATCATCGCGCTGCCGGAAGCGACCAAAGGCGGCGGCGTCATCATCGGCAAGAACTGGGACTGGCGCGATCCGACGGTCGAGACGGTGGTGATCCTGCGCGTGAAGCAGAAAGGCAAACCGGCGCTGTCGCTGGTGGTCGAGGCCGGCATGGTCGGGCGCGACGGCTTCAACGAGCATGGCATCGCCGTCTGCGGCAACCTGCTGGTCTCCAACGAGGACAAGGGCCGGGTGGGCGTGCCGATCCCGATCCTGCGCCGGCGCATCCTCAATTCCCGTCATTACTACGAGGCGATCGACACGCTGGTCAAGTCGCCGCGCGGCGCTTCCGGCAACTATGTGATCGCGCACCGCGACGGTGTGGGCATCGACTTCGAAACCACGCCGGATCATGTGTACATGATGTATCCGGAGCGCGGGCTGCTGACCCACGCCAACCACTTCCAGTCCCCGGTCGCGCAGGCCACCGGCGTCGCCAAGTACTACACCGGGGACAGCGTCTACCGCGATTTTCGCGCGCGGCAGCTGCTGGAGCCGAAAATCGGCTCGATCACGGTCGATGACGTGAAGGCGGTGCTGAAGGACGAATTTGGCGCGCCACGCTCGATCTGCCGCTACCCGCATGAGTATGCTGGCGCGGAGCCGACGATGACGATCGCATCGCTGGTGTTCGATCTGGATGCGGAAGTCATGCACGTGGCCGCGGGGCAGCCCACGCGCTCGGAGTACGTGCCGGTGCGGCTGCCGGAACAGGACGGCACGAAGGTGAGGGCAGTGCATGCGCGGTAAGTTCAAATGGCCCGAGGGCGTGCGCTGCGCTTGCATGATCACGGTCGACTTCGACGGGCCCTCGCACGAGATCGGCCGCAAGCTGCGGCCGCTCGGCATCAATTCCTGGGGGCGCTATTCGGCGCGGCGCGGCATCCCGCGCTACATGGACCTGTTCGAGAAGCACGGCATCCCTTCGACCTTCTTCGTGCCGGGCTACGACGCCGAGTATTACCCGGCCACCGTGCAGGAGATCCACCGCCGCGGGTTCGAGGTGGCGGCGCACGGCTACCTGCACGAAGGCTGGGAGCTGGGCGACGAAGAGGAAGAGCTGCTCACCCGTACCCACCGGATCCTGACCGAACTCACTGGGGTGGCCCCGGTCGGCTGGCGGTCGCCTTCCGGGCGCAAGACGGCGCGCACGATGCGGGTGCTGAAGAAGCTGGGCTACGTCTACGATTCCAGCGACAAGGACTACGACCTGCCGTACATGGCGCGCATCGACGGGGTGCGGCTTACCGACATGGTGGAGATCCCGAACAACACCTACAGCCTCGATGATTTTCCATGGTTCAAGTTCAGCATGACGCCGGCGTCGGAGGTGCTGGTGCACTGGAAGCAGGAGTTCGACTCGCTGTACGCGGAAGGCGGGTTTTTCATGCTGACCTTCCACCCGCGCAGCGGATGGGGCTCGGGCAATCCGTCGCGCGCGCGCATCGTGGAGGACCTGATCCGCTACATCAAGCAGTTTGAAGGTGTGCGCTTCTACAGCGTGCAGGAACTGGCGCGCTGGTGCCTCGCCAACCCGGGGGAGTTCGAGTGATGCCGCAAGCAACGGCGTGCTGGCCGGACGGCCAAGTGTGCGGCGTGACGGTGACGGTGAACTTCGACGCCGAATCGGTCGACCTCCACGAGGTGGCGAAGGAGAACCTCTACGGCCGTTTTTCCTACGGCCGTTACGGTATGCGGGCCGGGGTGTGGCGCCTGCTCGACGTACTGCGCGCGCAGGGCGTGAAGGGGACGTGCTTCGTGCCTGCGCTCGACGCCGAGAACCATCCGCAGGCGGTGGAAGCAGCGCTGAAGGACGGGCACGAGATCGCCGCCCGAGGCTACGCGTTCGAGGATCACAGCAAACTGGGTGACGCCGAGGCGGCGACGCTCGCCAAAGCGCATGCCGCCCTGACCAGGATCGCCGGCCGCGCACCGGTCGGCTGGCGCGCGCCGCACGGCCTGCTGTCGCCGGCCACCCTGGGCCATCTCGCCGATCTCGGCTATCGCTACGACAGCAGTTTTCAGGACGACGACCTGCCGTACGTCATGCGTACGGCCGGCGGCAAGGACATCGTGGAGCTCCCCACCCACCAGATGCTGGACGACTCGACCTTGTACGGCCCGCGCCACGGGCACGACCGCGTCATCAAGACCTGGAAAGAGGAGTTCGACGCCCTCTACGGGTGCGGCCTGTTCGTGAACCTCGTCCTGCACGCGCGCGGCGATTACGGTTCCGGCCGCGCGAGCCGCGCCCGCGTGGTGGACGAGTTTCTGACCTACGTTCAGCGCCGTCCCGGCGTTTTCTTCATGACCTGCGCAGGGATGGCGGAGTGGTGGCAGCAGCGCCACCCGCAGTCAGAAGCGGCGCCGGTCTGACCGCAAAGGGTATCGATATGAGATTTTGGATGGCGACCGCTGCGCTTTGCAGCGTGGCGACAATGGCCGCCGCGCAGGCCCCTTCGTCCGTTGCCGGGTTGCCGTATCCGGCCAAGCCGGTGCGCCTTGTCGTCGGGTTCCCGACCGGCGGACCGGTCGACATCCTGGCCCGTATCCTCGCGTCCAAGGTGGGCGAGAGCATGGGGCAGCCGATCATCGTGGACAGCCGTCCTGGCGCCAACGGCAACATCGGCGCCGAGCTCGTCGCGCGCGCGCCTGCCGATGGCTATACGCTGCTGCTGGTGGTGTCCAGTTTCGCGACGAATCAGCACCTGTACGCGAAGCAGCCG
>JBBRCD010000080.1:0-19263 GCA_038205245.1 Burkholderiales bacterium | reverse complement strand
GGTCATCAGGCACAGCGCGATCAGGCAGCGTGCGTTGTCGGTGCCGTGAACATGCTGGGAGATGCCCATGCCCCAGAAGATCATCGATCCCTTCGAGGTGGCAAACGCACGGGCGACCTCGCGGATGGTCTGCGCGTCGATGCCGCACACCGGCGCCATTGCCTCCGGACTGTAGCCCTCGACGTTGTTCCTCAGCTCGTCATAGCCCAGGGTGCGCGCCGCGATGAAGGCGGCATCGACCAGGCCCTCGTGCACGATCACATGCATCATCGCGTTGAGCAACGCGACATCGGTGTCCGGCTTGAACTGCAGCGTCCAGGTCGCGTGACGGGCCAGTTCGCCCCGGCGCGGGTCGGCGACGATCAGGCGGGTACCGTTCTTCACCGCGTTCTTGATCCAGGTCGCCGCCACCGGGTGGTTCACGGTCGGGTTGGCACCGATCACCATCACCAGATCGGCGTTGGCCACATCGTTCACCTGGTTGGACACCGCCCCGGAACCGATGCCTTCGAGCAGCGCCGCCACCGACGAGGCGTGACAGAGCCGGGTGCAATGGTCGACGTTGTTGCTGCCGAAGCCGGTTCGCACCAGCTTCTGGAACAGGTAGGCCTCCTCGTTGGTGCCCTTGGCAGAGCCGAAACCGGCCAGGGAACGCTTGCCGAAGGTGTCGCGGATCGATGCGAGCTTGCTCGCCGCCAGATCCAGTGCCTCTTCCCAGGTGGCCTCGCGAAACACCGACAGCGGATCGCCCGGATCCATACTGAAGTCAGCGTGTTTCGGAACCTCGGCCCTGCGGATCAGCGGTCGGGTCAGCCGCTGCTTGTGATGGACATAGTCGAAACCGTAGCGGCCCTTGACGCACAACCGCTCATGGTTGGCCGGACCGTCGCGACCGTCGACCGACAGGATGACGTTGTCCTTGACGTTGTAGGTCAGCTGGCAGCCGACACCGCAGAACGGGCAGACCGAGTGCACCTGCTTGTCGGGCACCTGCAGGCCGACTTCCCGCGCCGGCATCAGCGCGCCGGTTGGACAGGCCTGCACACACTCGCCGCAGGCAACACAACTGCTGGTGCCCATCGGGTCATCCAGGTCGAACACGATCTTCGAGTGGTCGCCCCGGAACGCATAGCCGATCACATCGTTCACCTGCACTTCGCGGCAGGCGCGAACGCATCGGGTGCACTGGATGCAGGCGTCCAGGTTGACCGCGATTCCGGGGTGGGACAAATCGGCCTGCACCGGCGCGCGCGGTGCGAACCGCGGCTTGCCCATGCCCAGGCGCCCGGCCCACTGGTCGAGCTCGGACTCTCGGGTAAACGACTTCTCCGGCATGTCGGAGAGCAGCAGTTCGAACACCATCTTCTGCGACTGCAGCGCGCGCACACTGGCGGTTTCGACTTCCATGCCGGCCTTCGGCGCGCGGCAGCAGGATGGCGCCAGCACCCGCTCGCCCTTGACCTCGACCATACAGGCGCGACAGTTGCCGTCCGGTCGCAGGCCCGGCTTGTAGCAGAGGTGCGGAATGTCGATGCCGTGGCGCTTCGCGGTCTCGATCAGGGTCTCGTCGGCATAGCCGGTGACCGTCTGTCCGTCCAGCTTGAACTCGACCTCGTCGCGTGCGGCGACCGGCTCAGCCATCATGTTCATCGCAATTCCTCCGGGAAGTACTTGATCACGCAGCGGATCGGGTTGGGCGCCGCCTGCCCCAGCCCGCAGATCGAGGCATCGGCCATCACCTGCGACAGTTCTTCCAGAAGCGGTTTGTCCCACACCGGCTGGCGCAGCAGTTCGAGCGCCTTGGCGGTGCCCACGCGGCAGGGTGTGCACTGGCCGCAGGACTCGTCCTTGAAGAAGGCAAGCAGGTTGCGCGCGGCATCGGCGGCACTGTCCTTGTGCGACAGCACCACGACTGCAGCCGAGCCGATGAAGCAGCCATAGGCATTGAGCGTATCGAAATCGAGGGGAATGTCGCCGAGCGAGGCGGGAAGAATTCCTCCCGAGGCACCCCCGGGCAGATAGCCATAGAAGCGGTGTCCGGGCAGCATGCCGCCGCAGTACTCGTCGATCAGTTCGCGTGCGGTGATGCCGGCGGGCGCCAGATGCACACCCGGCCGCTTCACCCGGCCGGACACCGAGAAAGAACGCAGTCCCTTGCGCTCATGCCGGCCCTGGCCGGTGAACCACGCCGCCCCTTTCTCGACGATATCGCGCACCCAGTAGAGGGTTTCCATGTTGTGCTGGAGGGTCGGCCGGTCGAACAGCCCGACCTGCGCGACATAGGGCGGTCGCAGGCGAGGCATGCCGCGCTTGCCCTCGATCGACTCGATCATCGCCGACTCTTCACCACAGATATACGCACCGGCACCGCGCCTCAGATGGATCGGCGGCAGGCCCCAGGGCGGATCGGCACGCAGTTTCGCGAGCTCGCGCTCGAGCATCTCGCGAACGCCGTGGTACTCGTCGCGCAGATAGATCCAGATGCCGCCGATGCCACAGGCAGCGGCAGCGATCAGCATGCCCTCGAGGAACCGGTGCGGGTCGCGCTCCAGGTACCAGCGATCCTTGAACGTGCCCGGCTCGCCCTCGTCGATGTTCACCGCCATCAGCCGCGGCCCGGGCTCGGCGCCGACGATCCGCCACTTGCGCCCGGTCGGAAACCCGGCACCACCGAGTCCGCGCAGACCCGAGTCCTCCATCACCTTGATCAACGACGCCATGTCGCGCTTGCCGTTCATCAGATCGGTGAACAGCCGGTAACCCCCGGCGGCGCGGTAAGCTGTGTAGTCGACATGCTTGGGCGCCGGGCAGCGCACTGCCTTGCTGCGGATCGCCTTGTGCACCGCCTCGACCGTGGCGTTGCCGATCGGGTTCTGGTGTACCACCACCGCTGGCGCCACCTCGCACCGGCCGATGCACGGCGCATGCAGCACCCGTACATCGCGCCCGACCGTCTTCCGGAGGTTCTCGATCAGCCGTTTGGACCCGGCGAGCTCGCAACTGATCGAGTCGCATACCCGCACGGTCAACCCGGGCGGCGCATCTTCGCCCTCTTTCACCACATCGAAGTGATGATAGAACGTCGCCACTTCGTAAACCTCGGCAGTCGCCAGACGCATCTCTGCGGCGAGGGCGACCAGGTGCGGCGCGGACAGGTGGCCGTAGTGGTCCTGAATCAGGTGCAGGTGTTCGATCAGCAGATCCCGGTCGCGCGGTGAATCGCCAAGAAGTGTCCTGACCTGCGCCTGCGCCACCGGGTCGACCGGGCGGCCCTTCGGCCGATTGCGGCCCCCGCGAAACGCGATCGGCTTGACCTCACCCGTGTTGACACCCGCGCCACCACCGACTGGCGCGGGTCCACTACCCACGTTCTGCTCCCCCATTCGATACCCCTGTACAGCGCTACGTGCGTGGTCGCCTGATGGTCGCCTGATGGTCGACTGACGGTCGACTGACGGCGACCCGGGTCAGATGACCGTTTTCAGCAGCTTTCCCATTTCCGCAGGGTTTCGGGTGACCTTGATGCCGCACTCTTCCATCACCGCGAGCTTTTCCTGCGCCGTGCCCTTGCCGCCGGAGATGATCGCGCCGGCATGGCCCATGCGTTTGCCCGGCGGCGCGGTCACCCCAGCGATGAAGCCGACCACCGGCTTCTTCATGTGGGCCTTTATCCAGTACGCACACTCTTCCTCGTCCGAGCCACCGATCTCGCCGACCATGATCACCGCATCGGTTTCCGGGTCATCGTTGAACAGGCGCATGACATCGATATGCTTCATGCCGCTGACCGGATCACCGCCGATGCCGACACAGCTCGACTGTCCGATGCCCAGCTCGGCGAGCTGGCCGACCGCTTCATAGGTCAGCGTCCCGGAGCGCGAGACCACGCCGATCCGCCCCTTCTTGTGGATGTGCCCCGGCATGATGCCGATCTTGATCTCCTCGGGCGTGATCACGCCGGGGCAGTTCGGCCCGACCAGCAGCGTCTTCTTGCCCTGCTTTCTCATCCGGTCGCGCACCACGATCATGTCGCGCACCGGGATGCCCTCGGTGATGCAGATCACCAGATCGAGGTCGGCATCCACTGCCTCCCAGATCGCTTCGGCGGCGAATGGCGGCGGCACATAGACCACGCTTACATTCGCCCCGGTCTGCGCCTTGGCTTCCTTCACGGTGCCGAAAATCGGGATGCCTTCATACTTCTCGCCAGGCTTCTTCGGATTCACGCCGGCCACATAGCAATTCATGCCGTTGGCGTACTCCTTGCCCATCTTGGTATGGAACTGGCCGGTCTTGCCGGTGATGCCCTGGGTCATCACCCGGGTGTTCTTGTCGATCAGGATGCTCATCTTCGGCCCCTTATTTCTTCGCTGCGTGCGCCGCAGCTGCGGTCACCACACGCTCGGCCGCTTCGGCCATGTTGTTCGCGCTGATGATCGGCAGGCCGGATTCAGCCAGGATCTTCTTGCCCAGATCCTCGTTGGTGCCCTTCATCCGCACCACCAGAGGCACCGCCAGCTTCACCTCGCGCGCCGCAGTGATCACGCCGTTGGCGATGGTGTCGCAGCGCATGATGCCGCCGAAGATGTTGACCAGGATCGCCTGCAGACCCGGGTTCTTCAGCATGATCTTGAACGCCTCGGTGACCTTCTCGGCAGTCGCTCCGCCGCCCACATCCAGGAAGTTGGCCGGGCTGCCGCCGTAGAGCTTGATCACATCCATGGTCGCCATCGCCAGGCCAGCACCATTGACCAGGCAGCCGATGTTGCCGTCGAGCGAGATATAGGACAGGTCGAACTTCGAAGCCTCGATCTCGGCGGGGTCTTCTTCGTCCAGATCGCGATAGGCGACGATCTCAGGGTGGCGGAACAGCGCATTGGAGTCGAAGTTGAACTTGGCATCGAGCGCGATCACATCGCCGCTGCCAGTGACGATCAGCGGGTTGATCTCGGCAAGGCTGGCATCGGTGTCCCAGAAGGCGTTGTAGAGACCCTGCAGGATCACCCTGGCCTGGGCGATCGAACCGGCAGGCACGCCGATCTTCGCCGCGATGCTGTCGGCATCCGTGTCGGTCAGCCGCGTGTCGGGATCGATGAACACCTTGTGAATCTTCTCCGGGGTGTGCGCGGCCACCTCCTCGATGTCCATCCCGCCCTCGGAGCTCGCCATCAGCGTCACCTTCTGGGTGACCCGATCGACCACCATGCCGAGATAGAGTTCCTGTTTGATGTCGGCACCTTCCTCGACCAGCAGCCGGCGCACCTTCTGGCCCTCGGCCCCGGTCTGATGGGTCACCAGCTGCATGCCGAGGATCTGGGTCGCAAAGGTGCGCACCTCGTCGATCGATTTCGCGACCTTGACGCCGCCGCCCATGCCGCGACCACCAGCATGGATCTGGGCTTTGACCACCCAGACCTTGCCGCCGAGTTCCTGAGCTGCCTTCACCGCCTCATCGACACTGAACACCGGGATGCCGCGCGGCGTGCGTACGCCGAACTTTCTGAGGATTTCCTTGCCCTGATACTCGTGAATCTTCATCGTGATTGGCCCTGTTGATGACCGCGGGTTGGAACCGAAGCGGTGCAGCGGACGCCCCCTTCCCGGGAACGCTCGCGTTCTATCACGCCGCCGCCCAATCTAAGGGACTGCCGCGGCGACAGCCTTGACCCCGGTCAAGTGAAGCGACGCGAAAGCCGGCTGCATCGAAGGCAGAAACGCCATCCGTGCCGACGCCGGACCCTGATCGTGCAGACGCGCAGTGCACAAGCACAGTGCAGAAGCGCGCTATGGAAGTGTGCTCCGGAATCGCGCTTCAGAAGAGATTCGCTGCGCCGCTGTCGCGTAGGGGTAGTGTACTGCGCTCAGGTGACGATCACCGGACCGCGCAGGACACCGCCTGGAAACCGGGCGCCGACAGGAACGGGTCGCGCAGCAGGAAAGCCGGCGGCGCGCCCAGTGTCCCGAAACGTTTGCCGTCCACACTGACGAAGAAAGTCTCGCCCTTCTGCAGCGACTGCTTGAACCCTTCGCCGCTGGATATCCTCTCCCCGTCGTTGACAGTAAGGTAAAGGCCCGGGCCAGGTTCGCCCGGCAGCGTCGCGTTGAACAACCGGTCGAAATCGAACTCGATGCGGTCCGGCCGGGTCGCCGGGTTGGTCTGCATGAACTCGGGCAGTGCGACCCGCACCGGTGCCTGACCGGGCCCGGCCACGAACACCGCCTGACCAGGTTCGGGCACCAGATCGCCGCCCGCGCTGAGCACGACGATCTGGCCCAGCCACGGGCTGGCGAAGAACCCGGTCGACGGCTGCAACTTGTCCGCGTCGGCTGGCGGCCGGTCCGGCAATCCGGCGTCCGGCGCGCACAGGCCGGTGCAGACCACGTCGAAGCCGGTGCCGCGCACCCCGATGGTCGCCACCGAGGTGCGCAACTGGAAGGCGTCTGCGCGCTCGCGTGAGATCGCGCCGGTAAGCGCCCGCAGGCTGCCACGCAGCAGGTTGAGCAGGACCTCGCCCGTGCCCGGGCGGCCGGGCTCGAACCGGTAGCGCTCGACGACCATGCGAGTGTTCTCCTGCACGGTGACCCGGCTCTGATCCAGGAACACCAGCACCGCCTGGCCGCCGCCCGCACTGTCGATCAGTTCGCTCGGGTAGATTGGCGCGCCCACGGCCAACACTCGCGCACGCCCGTCCTGCGTTATCGCCACCACCCTGCCCTGCACCTGCGCGACGCGGGCAACGATGACCGGCGCGATTGCACGCCGCACTGGTGTGCTGCCGCGCGCGGCCTCTTCGGCACAATCGTTGCCCTGGCAGAGGCGCGCGGTGAAGTCGGTGCCGCGCACGCCGATGGTCGCGGTGGCGGTATTGAGCCGAAACGCATCGGCGTTGCCGCGCCGGCTGACCAGCCCGGTGATCGTGCGCAGACCGCCGCGCAGCAAAGTGAGCGCGAAGCTGTCGGCCGCCGGCTCGGCCTGGCGGAAGGTATAGGCATCGACCCGCAGCACCGTGTTCGGGCGCAGCGCAAGTTCAGCGCCGTCCGCGAAACGCAGGCGGGCAAAACTGTCGGCCTGGGTGGACACCACATCGCCAGCGCGCACCACCGCGCCGGCGGCGAGCAAACGGGCCGCACCATCGGGGCGCTGTACGCTCACCGTGCCGTTGATCTGCTGCGCGGTGGCGGCATCCTGGGCAGACGCGGCAGCACACAGCAACAGCCCGGCAGCGAGCACCAGCGCGCGCAGGGCAGACACAATCGCGGCAGTCGGTTGCGCAGGACCCAGTCGCGAAGCATTCAGTTGTGAAGCACTCAGTTGCGAGGCACTCGGTTGCGAGGCACTCAGTTGCATTGGCTGGCCGTGCGCGGGTCGTCATCCTGCAGCGCTCCGGAGAGCAGGCCACGGGTCACGCCGATCGAGGCCAGAACGATCGGCGGCAACTGCCCGCTCTGATCGACTGCCGCGAACAAGGGCGCGCTGACCGAAGTCGTGCCGCCAGACACCGCGGCGAACGCACTGAACGCAGCGCCAAGGCCGTAGATCACATCGAAGCCGGCGCCGAGTACCCCGGGCAGACCACCAACGCGGAAGCCCGATGCGGTCACCGGGTCCCAGATTCCGCCCTGAACGCCATTGACGTAGTAGCCACCCGAGGACAGCAGCGGAAACAGCAGGTTGATCGAACCGGCCGGGGAATCCATTCGCGCATACGAACTCGCGGTGGGGCCAGCGCTGACAACCATCGGCTGATTCAGGATCGCGCTGACCGCGGTGGTGCCTACGATGTCCGCAAACGACCCGGCGACTGCGCCGCCCTGCAGCGTCAGCGCGCGGCCGACCAGTGTCACTGACGCGCCGGACATGCGTGCGCTGCGTGCGCCACTATCGGATCCGCGCAACAGAATGTCATTGGCCACTACCGCCAGCGAGCCGGAGGCGCTGACCGCCGCACTGCGCGTGGGCGTTGCCACCACCTGCACCTCCTGGGCGCTGCTGAGCAGGATGGACCCGGTATTGGACACGCTGTCATTGACCACCAGATTGCTGCCCGCGCTCAACGACAGTATCGGCACCGTGGTCGACACCGGCGAGGCGACGGTCAGCGTCGATGTACTGTTCGCGCTGATGGCGCTGCTCGCGGTGATCAGACCAAACAACGCCGGCGACAGACTGAGCACACCGCCGGTCGCGCTCGACTCGATGCGAACGGCGCGACCCGCGGTCTCTGGCGTGAAGGACACCGAACCGCCGAGCACCGGAATCGAGATGCCGACCGTATCGGCGACACACGACACTGCGGCGGTACCCGTCTGCCCGCCAGATGATGTCATTGCCGGCACGTGCGGTCAGGCCCACGCCCGCGTTGGTCATGTTCACCGACTTGGCGGACGTGATGTCGTTGGCCGCCTGCAGGCTCACATTGGACGCCGCGGCATCGATCAACGACACGGAAAGTGTATTGGGCCCCGAGTTCGGATCGCCGAAGGCATCGACCTCGGCGAGGCTGATGAACGCACCGGGTCCCGAGATCACCGTGATGTTCGTCGGGTCGAGCAGCCAGGTTCCGGTCCGCCCGGCAGGCGCCCGGGTGTCGATGCTGCCGGTCACCGCCAGATTGACCTTGCCCGAGGTCTCGACGAACCCGCCATTGCCGCCAGTCGCGCCGCCGCGTGCCCTGATCAATCCATGAAAGCCGGTGCTGTCGTCGGCCCAGACGATGACCCGGCCGCCGTCGCCGGTAGCGGTGGCATCGGCACGCACGACCGCCCAGTAGCACTGAGTTCGCGCGGCCAATTGCGCGCAGGGGCAGACCCCGCATAGGGTCTGTCCCCGCTTCCGCTAAAGCCAACGCGGCTCAGGACGAGCAGCTGACCTCGATACCGGAGGCCCAGTCAGGCGGCAGCGCGGCGTAGCGCTCGTGCTCAGGATGCTCGTCGAACGGCCGCTGCAGCACCCAGAGCAGGCGATCGACGTCACTGTAGTCACCTTGCTGGGCAGCGGCAATCGCTGCCTGCGCAAGGTAGTTGCGCAGGATGAACTTCGGGTTGGCCTGGCGCATGCGCGCCCGCCGCTCTCCCGCATCGCCAGACTCGATCGCCCGCCGCGCGCGGTACCGGGCAAGCCATAGATCGAACCGTGCCCGGTCGAGGAACAGGTCGCGCACCGGCGCCGCATCGGCCAAAGTGGCTGCCGGATCGCGAACCTCATCCAGGTCACCCAGTCGACGGAAGAAGATGGTGTAGTCGGCGCGGCCCGCCTGCAGATGCTCGAACAGCGTTGTCAGCAGGTCGAGGTCGTCGTCGTGCGCCTCGAACAGACCGAGCTTGGCGCGCATCAGCGCCAGGAACTGCTCGCCGTACGCCGCCTCGTAGCGGGCGAGCATTGCCTTGAGGGTGTCGACCTCGATCAGCGGCGTGAGCGCCTGCGCAAGGCAGGCCAGATTCCAGTAGCCGATGCCGGGCTGGTTGTCGAACGCATAGCGGCCGCCTTCGTCCGAATGGTTGCAGATATGGCCGGCATCGAACGCATCGAGGAAACCGAACGGCCCGTAGTCGATGGTGATGCCGTGGATCGACATGTTGTCGGTGTTCATCACGCCGTGCGCGAAGCCGACCGACTGCCAGTGCGCAATCATGCGTGCGGTGCGCTCGACGATCTCGCCGAACCATTCGGCATAGCGAGGCCCCGCGCCCCCGCTCCCGGAGAACTCGGGATGATGGTAAGCGATCACATGATCGGCCAGAACCCGCACCAGTTCATGCTGGCCGCGATGGAAGAAGTACTCGAACGAGCCGAAGCGGATATGTGAAGGCGCCATGCGCAGCACCAGCGCACCGGTCTCCACCGTCTCGCGCACCACCCGCTCGCTGCTGCCGATCATCGCCAGCGCGCGCGTGGTCGGCACGCCGAGCGCGTGCATCGCCTCGGAACACAGGTACTCCCGGACGGTCGAGCGCAGCACCGCGCGGCCATCGGCAAAGCGCGAATACGGCGTACGGCCCGCGCCTTTCATCTGCAAGTCCCAGAGCTCACCTCGGGCGTTACGAACCTGCCCGAGCGAAATCGCCCGCCCGTCACCCAGCTGCGGCACGAAGTGGCCGAACTGGTGCCCGGCATAGACCATGGCGAGCGGGTCGGTGCCGGGCCAGGGACGATCGCCGTTCAGGTAGGCGACGAACTCCGGCCGGGCCGCCTGCGCCGGATCGAGGTCGATCAGCCGCGCCGCTTCCGGGTTGAAGCTGGCGAGATGAACGCCAGACAACGGCGTCGGCGCGAGCCGGGTGTGGAATTCACGTGGCAGGTCGCCCAGCACCGGCTCGAACGCGAGCGACTCGAGCGTGCGCAGGCCAACGGCCGGCACAATTACCGTGCTGGCGCCCACTTCGGGCAGCAAACTGGAGGCAGATGCCGGACCCGCGCCGGCCACATTCCCCGCTTCACCCGCCGTTTTCGATACGGAATGAGACATCTGCGCCGCCCTGGTCACTGTGGCATGTCTTCCATTCCAGTAGATTAGCCCAGATCATCGCTGCCGACCCTGCCGTTCACGCTCGCTCAATGTCCGAATCCGATCGCCTGTCTCACCCCAGTGTTGCCGCCTCTTCTGAGCCTGCCACTCCTGCATTGCCCACGCGCCGAGGCTGGCTCGGCTGGTTGGTGCTGCTCAGTCTGCTGTCGGTGGTCGGCGTCGCCGTGTGGTTTGCGGTGGAGCGCAGCAAGCCCGCACCCGCAGCCAAAGCCGCAGGCAAAGGCGAATTCCGGGCCGAGCCGAAGGGCCCGGGCGGCGTCGAGGCGAAGGGCCCGGGTGGGAGCGAGCCGGCGGCGCGCGGCGAGGTCAAGGGCGAGCCGCAGGCAGCCGTTCGCGGCGAGGGCAAGGCAGAAGGCAAGAGCGAGCCGGGCAAGACTGAAGTCAAGGGCGACAGCGCAGGGGCGCGCAAGGGCGGCGGGCCGCCGCCAGTGGTCGGCGTGCGCCAGGTGCGGGTCGGACCGATCGACGTCGTACAGACCGGGCTCGGCTCGGTCGTTCCGCGCAACACGGTGGTAGTGCGCTCACGGGTGGACGGACCGCTCAAGCAGGTCCTGTTCCGTGAAGGGGAAATGGTTCGCGCTGGCCAGCTGCTGGCCCTGATCGACCCGGCCATCTATGAAGTCGCCCTGCAGCAGGCCACCGGCGCGCTGGCGCGTGACGAGGCGGTGCTGCGCAATGCGCGGCTCGATCTGGAACGCTTCAAGACCCTGCTCGCCCAGGACTCGATTGCCCGCCAGCAGGTCGACACCCAGGAGTCGCTGGTGCGTCAATCCGAAGGCACCCTGCTGTCCAATCGGGCCCAGGTCGACAACGCGAAGCTGCAGCTGTCCTACACCCGGATCACCGCGCCGATCGCTGGCCGGGCGGGTCTGCGGTTAATCGACGCGGGCAACCTGATCCGCGCCAACGACGCGACCGGACTGGTCACCATCGCGCAGATCTCCCCGATCACGGTGGTGTTTCCGATTCCCGAGGACGCGCTGCAACCGGTGCTCGCCCAGCTCGCCAAGGGGGCGAAGCTGCGGGTGGAGGCCTGGGACCGCGCCAACCTCAACCGCCTCGCCACCGGCATGCTGCTCACCGTGGACAACCAGATCGATGCCAGCACCGGCACGGTCAAGCTGAAAGCCCAGTTCGCCAACACCGACGGCGCCTTGTTCCCGAACCAGTTCGTCAACGTGCGTCTCAAGCTCGACCGGCTGGAGGAGGCGATCCTGGTGCCCCCGGTGGCGATCCAGCGCGGGCGCGAAGGCACCTTCGTCTACGCGCTGGACGAGGAGAACCGGGTGCGCGTCGTGCCGGTCAAGCCAGGTGCTTCGACCCCGGAACAGGTCGCGGTCGAAGCGGACCTGGCCGCCGGCACCCGCCTGGTGATCGATGGCGCCGACCGTCTTCGCCCGGGCATGCGGGTCGAGGTGGCCGAGCGCAGTGGTGAAGGCAAGGGCGGGCCGCGCAAGAAGCGCGAGTCGGGGCCGGCCGCCGGGCCGGCCGCTGGCCAGACCGCAAGCCCGGGCGCCAGGCCGGACGCAGCACCCGCGAAACAGTGAGATGAGGCAATCGCCGAGAACCGGGGTGCGTGCCGGGGTGCGAGCCGGCGTTCAGGCCGGGGTGCGATCCATCGGCCGCCCGTTGCGGCCGGCGCCGGGCGCGCCATGAATCCGTCCCGGTTGTTCATCCTGCGGCCGGTGGCGACATCGTTGACGATGCTCGCGATCCTGCTCTGCGGTCTGGTGGCCTGGCGATTGCTGCCGCTGTCGGCGCTGCCGCAGGTCGACTATCCGACAATCCAGGTGACCACGCTCTATCCCGGGGCGAGTCCGGATATCGTCGCCTCGACCATCACCGCGCCGCTGGAGCGACAGTTCGGCCAGATGCCCGGGCTGGACGAGATGGCCTCCAGCAGTTCCGGCGGCGCCTCGGTGATCACCCTGCGCTTCTCGCTCGGCCTGGCGCTGGGCATCGCCGAGCAGCAGGTGCAGGCGGCGATCAACGCCGCCTCCAACCTGCTGCCACAGGACCTGCCGGCGCCACCGATCTACAACAAGGTGAACCCGGCAGACGCACCGATCATCACCCTCGCGGTCACCTCGCCCACCCTGCCCCTGCCGCGGGTGCGCGACCTGATCGAGACGCGCATGGCGCAGCGCCTGGCCCAGGTGCCCGGGGTCGGCCTGGTCACGCTGGCCGGCGGTCAGCGCCCGGCGGTACGGGTGCGCCTGAATCCACGCGCGCTCGCCTCGTACCGGCTCAACCTGGACGACGTGCGTACCTCGATCGCCGCCTGGAACGTGAACCAGCCCAAGGGCAGCTTCGACGGGCCGCTGGTGGCGTCGACGATCGACGCCAACGACCAGTTACGCACCGCAGACGAGTACCGCAGCCTCACCCTTGCCTACCGCAACGGCGCGCCAGTGCGTCTTGGCGATGTCGCCGAAGTGATCGAGGGCGCCGAGAACATCAAGCTCGCTGCCTGGAGCGGCTCGACGCCCGCGATCGTGGTGTCGGTGCAGCGCCAGCCTGGCGCCAACGTGATCGAAGTCGTGGACGCGGTGAAGGCACTGCTGCCCCAACTCACCGCCGGATTGCCCGGCGCGGTCGATGTCGCCGTGCTCACCGACCGCACGGTCACCATCCGTGCGGCCATCGCCGACACCGAGTTCGAACTGATGCTGGCGATCGTGCTGGTGGTGGTGGTGATCTTCGTCTTCCTGCGCAGCCTGCCAGCGACCCTGATCCCGAGCCTGGCAGTGCCCCTGTCGCTGGTCGGCACCTTCGGGGTGATGTACCTCGCCGGGTTTTCGATCAACAACCTCACCCTGATGGCGCTGACCATTGCCACCGGCTTCGTGGTCGATGACGCGATCGTGATGATCGAGAACATCGCGCGCCATGTCGAGGACGGCAAGTCGCCGATGGAGGCGGCATTGATCGGTGCGGGCGAGATCGGCTTCACCATCATCTCGCTCACCTTCTCGCTGATCGCCGTGCTGATCCCGCTTCTGTTCATGGGTGACGTGGTCGGCCGGCTGTTCCGCGAGTTCGCGATCACCCTGGCGGTGGCCATCCTGATCTCGGCCGTCGTTTCACTCACCCTGACCCCGATGCTGTGTGCACGCCTGCTTCGGGCGAAGGCCGAACAGCGGCGCGGCCGCCTGTACACCGCGAGCGAGCATCTGTTCGAGCGTGTGATCGCCGCCTACGGCCGGATGCTGACCCGGGTGCTCGATCACCAGTGGCTGACCCTCGGTGTGGCCGCCCTCACGCTGCTGTTGACCGTGGTGCTCTGGATGGCGGTCCCGAAAGGCTTCTTCCCGACCCAGGACACCGGGCTGCTTCAGGGCGTCACCGAGGCGCCGCCCTCGGTGTCGTTCCAGGCAATGTCCGAACGGTCGCAGCGGCTGGCCGCCGTCCTCGAGAAGGACCCGGCGGTGGCCAGCATCGCCAGCTTCATCGGCGTGGACGCGGTGAACGCGACGCTGAACTCAGGCCGGGTGCTGATCAACCTGAAACCCCTGGCCGAGCGCGGCGAGCGCGCCCCGGCAGTGATCGCGCGGCTGCAGCAACGGGCACTGGAGGTGGAAGGTATCCGCCTGTGGCTGCAGCCGGTGCAGGACCTGTCGCTGGAGGACCGGGTGGCAAAACTGCCCTACCAGCTCACCCTGCAGGACACCGACAGCGCGCGGGTCAGCGAATGGGCGCAGAAACTGACCGAGCGGGTACGCGCGCTGCCGCAGGTTGCCGACGCCAGCAACGACCTGCAGAGCGCCGGCCTTCAGGCCTATGTCGAAATCGACCGCGACACCGCCGGCCGGTTGGGCATCTCGGTGCAGCAGGTCGGCAACGTGCTGTACAACGCGTTCGGCCAGCGCCTGGTGTCGACCATCTTCACCCAGTCCAATCAGTACCGGGTGGTGCTCGAGGTCGCACCCGAGTTCGCACGCGGACCGGGCAGCATCGAGTCGCTCAGCCTGGTTCAGCCCGGCGGTGGCGCGATCCCGCTGTCGGCAATCGCCAGCATCTCGGAGCGCCAGACGCCGCTCGCAGTCACCCGGTTGTCGCAGTTTCCGTCGGCAACGCTGTCGTTCTCGGTCGCACCCGGGCACTCGCTGGGTGCGGCGGTCGATGCGATCCGCGCGCAAATGACCGAGCTCGCGCTACCCGCCAGCATGACCCCGGTGTTCCAGGGCGCGGCGCGCGCGTTCGAGGCCTCACTGGCAAACACGCTGCTGCTGGTGCTGGCCGCGATCATCACCATGTACATCGTCCTGGGTGTGCTCTACGAGAGTTTCGTGCACCCGGTGACCATCCTGTCCACCCTGCCCTCGGCGGCGATCGGTGCACTGGCCGCGCTGATGATTTCCGGCACCGAGCTGTCGATCATCGCGATCATCGGCATCGTGCTGCTGATCGGCATCGTGAAGAAGAATGCGATCCTGATGATCGATTTCGCTCTGGACGCCGAACGCAGGCGCGGCCTGGCTGCGCGCGAAGCGATCTACGAGGCCTGCCTGCTGCGCTTCCGCCCGATCATGATGACCACCTTCGCCGCCCTGTTCGCCGCACTGCCGATGATGCTGGGCGGCGGGGTGGGCTCGGAGCTGCGCAGCCCGCTCGGGCTGGTGCTGGTCGGCGGTTTGCTGGTCAGCCAGGTGCTGACCCTGTTCACCACGCCGGTGATCTATCTGATGTTCGACCGTCTGGCGCCGACCCGCCGGGTGGTCGAAGCGGACGCGCTGCGATGAACCTGAGCGCAATCTTCATCGCCCGCCCGATCGGCACCACGCTGCTGACCATCGCCGTGGTGCTGGCCGGCTGGGCGGGCTTCTCGCAGCTTGCGGTGTCGCCGTTGCCGCAGGTGGATTTTCCGACCATCATCGTCAACGCCAGCCTGCCCGGGGCCAGCCCGGAGACCATGGCGGCGACGGTGGCCACCCCGCTCGAGCGTACGCTCGGCCGGATCGCCGGGGTCACCGAGATCACCTCCTCAAGTTCGCTCGGGTCGACCCGGGTCACGCTGCAGTTCGACCTGTCGCGCGACATCCACAGCGCAGGCAACGATGTGCAGGCCGGCATCAACGCCGCGCGCGCGCTGCTGCCCACCGGCCTGCCGAGCAACCCGACCTGGCGCAAGGTCAACCCGGCGGACGCGCCGGTCATCATCCTCGCGCTCACCTCGCCCACACTGTCGCGCGGCCAGATGTATGACGCGGCATCGACCCTGCTCGCCCAGCGGCTGGCGCAGGTCGAAGGCGTCGGCCAGGTCACCGTCGGTGGCAGCGCGCTGCCCGCGGTACGCATCGAGATGAACCCGGACGTGCTGGCCCGCCAGGGGCTGGGCACCGAGGAGGTCCGGCTGGCGGTCTCGGCAGCGAACGCCAACCGGCCGAAGGGCTCGATCGAGGACGGCGAACGCAGCTGGCAGATCGGTGCCAATGATCAGGCCAGGACCGCGGCAGACTATCTGCCGCTGATCGTCGGTTATCGCAATGGCGCGGCGATCCGGCTATCGGATGTCGCCCAGGTGCGGGACTCGGTTCAGGATGTCCGCAACGCCGGCATCGCCAACGGCCGCCCGGCGGTGCTGC
This sequence comes from Burkholderiales bacterium, assembly GCA_038205245.1. Taxonomy (GTDB): domain Bacteria; phylum Pseudomonadota; class Gammaproteobacteria; order Burkholderiales; family CAIKXV01; genus CAIKXV01. The sequence goes on along the minus strand of JBBRCD010000080.1, from coordinate 3,152 downwards.
TGATCATCAACCGCCAGCCCAATGCCAACATCATCGACACGGTGGACCGGATCACCGCCCTGCTGCCGCTGCTGCGGGCGACGATCCCCTCGTCGATCCAGCTCGACGTGGTGCTCGACCGTACACCGACCATCCGCGCCTCGCTGCGCGAGGTGGAGCGCACGCTGCTGATCTCGATCGTGCTGGTGATCGGCGTGGTGTTCCTGTTTCTGGGCGACTGGCGGGCGACGATCATCCCGGCGGTGGCAGTGCCGGTGTCGCTGGTGGGTACCTTCGCCGTGATGTACCTCGCCGGCTTCTCGCTCAACAACCTGTCACTGATGGCGCTGACCATCGCCACCGGCTTTGTCGTCGATGACGCGATCGTGGTGCTGGAGAACACCACCCGCCATGTCGAAGCCGGCATGAAGCCGATGCAGGCCGCACTGCTTGGCGCCAGCGAAGTCGGCTTCACCGTGCTGTCGATGACGCTGTCGCTGATCGCGGTGTTCATCCCGATCCTGTTCATGGGTGGCATCATCGGGCGGCTGTTCCGCGAGTTCGCGATCACCCTCTCGGTAGCGGTGCTGGTCTCCCTGGTGGTGTCGCTCACCGCCACGCCGATGATGTGCGCCCGGCTGCTGCGTCATCGCCAGGCTGCTGGCGGCAGCGATGGCCGGCCGCCGCCCCGGCCCAACCTGGTGCTGCGGGCGTCGCGCCGTTTCTGGAAGATGATCGTGGACGGCTATGCGGCCAGTCTTGCCTGGGTGCTCGACCATGCCTGGCTGATGCTGCTGCTTCTGTTCGCCACCATCGGGCTCAACGTCTATCTGTACAACATCGTGCCCAAGGGCTTCTTCCCGCAGCAGGACACCGGGCGGCTGTCCGGCTTCATCCAGGCCGACCAGGGCATTTCGTTCCAGGCGATGGAGCGCAAGCTGGAGAACTTCGTGGCCACCGTGGGCAAGGATCCGGCGGTCGCCGCGGTGGTCGGCTTCACCGGCGGCGGCCAGCGAAACTCCGGCTTCATGTTCGTCACCCTGAAGTCGCTGGCCGAGCGTGAGGGCGTGTCCTCCGATCAGGTCATCGCGCGCCTGCGCCCGCTGCTCGCGCGCGAGCCCGGCGCCCGCCTGTTCCTGCAGGCGGTGCAGGACCTGCGCGCCGGTGGGCGCTCCGGCGGGGCGCAGTTCCAGTACACGCTGCAGGCAGACGATCTGGCTGTCCTGCGCGCCTGGGAGCCGCGGGTGCGGCGCGCGCTCGCCGATCTGCCGGCGATCGCCGACGTCAACACCGACACCCAGGATCGCGGCGAGCAGACGTCGCTGGTGATCGACCGCGATGCCGCAGCGCGACTCGGGCTGGACATGCGCCGCATCTCGGCCTCGCTCAACAACGCCTTCGGCCAGCGCCAGGTGTCGACGATCTACAACCCGCTCAACCAGTACCGGGTGATACTGGAGGTTGCACCACGCTACTGGCAGAGCCCGGAGACGTTGCGTGACTTCATGTTCGTCAGCGCCGATGGCCGCTCGATCCCGCTGGCCAGCATCGCCACCTTCGGACCGACCAACACGCCGCTGGCGGTCAACCACCAGGGCGGATTCGCCGCCTCCACCCTGTCGTTCAACCTGCCGGCAGGCGGATCGCTGGCCGCCGCCCGCGAGGCGATCGACGCCACGCTGGCCAGCATCGGCGCACCCACCTCGCTGCAGGGCGGCTTCCAGGGCACGGCGCGGCTGTTCACCAGTTCGCTCGACAGCCAGCCCTGGCTGATCCTCGCTGCTTTCGTCGCGATGTACATCGTGCTCGGCATCCTCTACGAGAGCACGCTGCATCCGGTGACCATCCTGTCGACCCTGCCCTCGGCCGGCGTCGGCGCGCTGCTCGCGCTGATGATAACCAGGACCGAGTTCAGCATCATCGCGCTGATCGGCGTGCTGCTGCTGATCGGCATCGTGAAGAAGAACGCGATCATGATGGTCGACTTCGCGCTGGCAGCCGAGCGTAGCCGTGGCATCGGTCCGCGCGAGGCGATCGAGGAGGCCTGCCGCCTGCGCCTGCGCCCGATCCTGATGACCACCATGGCCGCCCTGCTCGGCGCGCTGCCGCTTGCACTGGGCAGCGGCGACGGGGCCGAACTGCGCCAGCCGCTGGGCATCGCGATCGTCGGCGGGCTGGTGGTGAGCCAGATACTCACGCTTTACACCACACCGGTGGTCTACCTGCACCTGGACCGGATGCGCCACTTCTTCATCCGCCGGCGCGCGGCGCGCAAGGGCTGGCGACCCGCACCGGTGGCGACAGCATGAGCGAGACCGAAACCCTCTCTGGCGCCCGGTGGCGTCTGGCCACCGCCGCACTGGTGGTGGTTTGCGCGGCAGCAGCAGTGGGCTGCACGGTGGGCCCGGACTACCGGCGTCCGACCGCGCCCGCCGCGGACGACTGGCGCCACGCCGGCGCGGGCGCCACGGATCCGCGCAGCCAGTGGCGACCGGCGACGCCGCAGGACCTGCCGGCCAACGACCGCTGGTGGGCCCTGTTCGCAGATCCCACGCTGGACCGGCTGGTCGAATCGGTGGATCCTTCGAACCAGAACATCGCCGCGGCCGAGGCGCAGTACCGACAGGCCCTGGCGCTTCTCACGCAGGCCCGCGCCGGACTGCTCCCGGTGTTGACCGGCACCCTTCAGTCGACCCGCAGCCGCTCCGCGACAACGACCGTGATCCGCAGCGGCACCGCGCCGGGGGCAGGGGCAGGGGCAGGGCGTGTCTTTAGTTCGAACGATGCCGGCGTGGCCACCAGCTGGGAGATCGATCTCTGGGGCCGCGTGTCGCGTACGGTCGAAGCCAATCGTGCCAGCGCACAGGCGAGTGCTGCCGATCTGGCCGCTGTGCGCCTTTCAGCGCGCGCGACGCTGGCCCAGAGCTACCTGCAGCTGCGCGTGGCCGAACGCCGCGAGCAGTTGCTGCTCGATACCGTTGCTGCGAACCGCCGCGCCTTGACCATCGCCGAGAACCGGTACGCCGCAGGCGTCGTGCCGAGGTCGGACGTCATCCAGGCGCAAAGCCAGCTCGCCTCGGTCGAGGCGCAGGTGATCGATGTGCGCATCCCGCTCGCCCAGTTGCGCAATGCGATCGCGATCCTGCTCGGGCGTTCCCCAGCCGTTTTCGAGC
>JBBRCD010000079.1:0-19544 GCA_038205245.1 Burkholderiales bacterium | reverse complement strand
ACTCGTCCGGGGTTCGCGGCGCGGCCTGGCTCTGGCCTGCCTGAGGCGTGCCTGAGCTTCGGCCGCGGACCATCGGGCAGGTGAACTGCTAGTCCGCCTTGGCGCCGGACTCCTTGATGATCCGCGCGTACTTCGGCTGTTCGGCGCGTATGAACGCGGCGAACTGTGCGGGCGTATTGCCCACCGGCTCGGCACCGAAGGTGGCCAGCCGCTCGCGAATGTCGGCGAGCTGCAGGGTGCGCACGATCTCGGTGTGCAGGCGCTCGACCACGGCCGGCGGCACACCCGCCGGGGTGAACACGCCGAACCAGGTGCTGATATCGAACCCTGACACGCCGGCCTGCTGCATCGTGGGAAGGTCGGGCATGAAGCTGCTGCGCCTGGCCGTGGTCACTGCCAGCGCGCGCACCTTGCCGGCCTTGATCTGCGGCAGCGCCGAGGCGAGGTTGTCGAACATCAGATTGATCTGGCCGCCGATCAGGTCGGTCACCGCCGGCGCTGAACCCTTGTAGGGCACATGGGTCATGTCGATCTTCTCGATCGATTTGAGCAGCTCGCCGGCCAGATGTCCGCCGCTGCCGCTGCCACCGGAACCGAACGCGAGCTTGCCCGGTTGCGCGCGCGCGAGCGCGATCAGCTCCTTCACCGTGGTGGCCTTCACTGCGGGGTTGACCACAAGTACGTTGGGCACGTTCGCCACCAGCGTGATCGGTGCGAAGTCGCGGATCGGGTCATAGCCGATCTTCGGATACAGGTAGGGATTCACCGCATGGGTCGACAGCGCACCCATCAGGAGGGTGTAGCCGTCCGGGGTCGCGCGTGCCGCGAGCTCGGCGCCCAGGCTGCCGCCGGCGCCCGGCCGGTTGTCGATGAGCACAGGCTGTGCGAACGTCTCGCCCATGCGCGCACCCAGCAGTCGCGCGGTGATGTCAAGTGGTCCGCCCGGAGGGAAGGGGACGATGAAGCGGATCGGTTTCGATGGCCAGGCGGTCGTCTGGGCGATTGCGCTGGTCGCAAAGCCACCAAAGCCACCAACGGCAGCAACCGTCGTGGCGACGGCCATCGTGATCGCCCGGGCGGCCAGCGCCCGGCAGGATCGATCCGAAAGGTTGAGCATCGCTACTCGCTTATCTTGATGCCAGCCTGCTTGATCAGCTTGCCCCAGCGTTCGAACTCCTGGCCGATAAATGCGCTGAACTGCTCCGGGGTGCTGCCGATGGTTTCCAGGCCGGCTTCGGTATAGCGGGCAAGCAGGCCGGGGCTCGCCAGCGCGCGCACCGTGGCGGCGTGCAGATCCTTGACCATCGGACGCGGCATCTTTGCCGGTCCGACCATCCCGTACCAGGTCACCGACTGGAAGCCGGGCATGCCGGCTTCGTCGAAGGTGGGCGTGTCGGGCAGGGCGACCGAGCGCTTGAGCGAGCCGTTGGCAATTGCCCTGAGCTTGCCGCTCTTCACATGCGGCAGCACGGTCGGGATGCTGGTGATGGCCAGTTGCAGTGTTCCGGAGAGCAGGTCGATCATCATCGGCGCGGTGCCTTTGTAGGGCACGTGCAGCGCCTCGACCTTGGCGTTGAAGCTGAACATCTCGAAGGCGAGGTGGGTGGAACTGCCCTGCCCGACCGAGCCATAGTTGAGCTTGCCCGGCTGGGCGCGCAGCAGTGCGATCAGCTCCTTAAGATTGGTGGCCGGGACGCTGCTGTTGGCGACCAGGAAGAACGGGCTGTTCACCACCTGGCTGATCGGGGTGAAGTCCTTCAGCGGGTGGTACTTCACGCTCGGGTTGAGCAGTGGTGCTGCGACCATGCCCGAGTGCGTACCGAGAAGCAGGCTGTAGCCGTCTGGGGGTGCCACCCGCACGATGTCGTTGCCGATGGTGCCACCGCCCCCAGGCCGGTTGTCCACCACCACCGACTGGCCCCAGGCCTTCGCCAACTCGTCTGCGAGGCCACGCGCCACGAAATCGACCGGACCGCCGGGCGGGAAAGTGATTACCAGGCGCACCGATTTGACTGGAAACGCCTGGGCGGCCACTGGCGCTGGCGCCACTGTTGCGGCCAGCGCCAACGCGAACGCGGTCACGGCGACGGCGCCGGCGGCGGGGGATGCGAAGCGTTGCGCCTGGCTGGCTACCGGGCGGCGGATCGTGCGAATCGACTGTATCAACATGAGTCATCCTCGTGGTGACGGCATGATCGCCATCGAGGGCGGGCCGTTCTTTTCGTTCTGCGTTGTTCCCTGGTGGTTTGTGCCCCGCGCGGCGAGCCGCGCGGATCGAGTCCAGAACGGCCGCCAGCGTACTGCCGACGGTGTACTCCCGTTTACACAACCCACTTCTATGTTGCCACAACCCGGCGATCGAAAAATTGCCCGTGCCGGGTTGTTGCGCTATCGTCTCGGGCCCGCGCCGCGCCGCCTTGATCGAGTTTCGCCTTGACCGATAACCTGTACAGCAACCCCTCCAGCAACCCGTCCAGCATCTCGTCGAACAGACGAGCCGCTTCAGGTGCCGCGATCTCCGGCGAAGCGCCGCGACGCGCTTCACTGCAGCCGCTGTTCGATCCGCGCGCGATCGCCGTGCTTGGTGCCTCGGGCGATCCGGAGAAACTCAACGGGCGAACCGTGCAGGCCCTGGTCGACAAGGGTTTCGACGGCGGCATCTATCCGGTCAATCCGAAGTACGAGCGCATCGGCGATCTGGTCTGTTACCCCGATGTCGAAGCCTTGCCCGAGGGCGTGGATCTGGCCATCGTGGCCACGCCCGCGGCGATCGCGGCCTCGACCCTGCGCGCGCTGGCGAAGAAGGGCGTGCGTGCTGCGGTGGTGTTTAGCTCCGGGTTCTCCGAGACCGGCCCTGAAGGTGCCGCGCTGGAGCAGGCGCTGCGCCAGGCGATCGCCGACACCGGCATGCGGGTGCTCGGCCCGAACTGCCTGGGCTTCATCAACGCAGCGCGTAATGTCATGGCCACCTTCAGCCAGTTCGCCAGCGGCCCGACCCCGCCCGGACCTGCGGCGTTCGTCACCCAGTCCGGTGCGCTCGGCACCGCAACCAACAGCACTGCCCGCCGGCGGCACTTCAGCTTCGGTTACTTCATCAACACCGGCAATGAGGTCGATGTCGAGTGGTCGGAGGCGATGCGCGCAGTGCTGGACGACCCGGCGATCCGGGTCGGTTCGGGCTATATCGAGGGGCTGCGCGACGGCGGGCGTTTTGTCGACACCGCCCGCCATGCGCTGGACGTGGGCAAGCCGATCGTGGTGATCAAGGTGGGACGCACGGCAGCGGGCGCCCGGGCGGCGGCTTCGCACACCGGCGCGCTCGCCGGGGCCGATGCCGTATTCGATGGCGTCGCCCGCCAGTTCGGCCTGCTCCGGGTGCGCAACGAAGAGCAGTTGCTCGACATGGTGGAGGTTCTATCCTGCTTCGGCGACGCCCAGGGCAACGGGTTGGCGGTGATCACCCGCTCCGGCGGCGCCGGCGTGATCATGGCCGACCGGGCAGGCGAGCTCGGCCTCGAGGTCGCGCAGTTCACCCCGGAAACCCGTGCCCGGCTGAAGGCGGTGGTGCCGGTGTTCGGCTCGATCGGCAACCCGGTCGACGTGACTGCACAGGGGCTGGTCGATCCGACGCTGATCCAGCGCAGCATCGAGATCGTGATGGAAGACCCGAACGTGCATGTGGCGATCATGTGGCTGTCGCTGACCGAGAAGCTGTGGCAGATGAATGTCGACATCTTCAAGGCGATCAAGGCCAAGTACGACAAACCGCTGGTGGTGTGCTGGGTGAGCATTCCCGAGCCGGCACTGCTCGCGTTGCGCGCGGCCGGCATCCCGGTGATCCGTAGTGCCGAGCCGTCGGTCGATGCGCTGGCCGGGCTGGTGCACTTCAGTCAGGCGCGCCGCCGCTGGCTCGCCGATGCGCCTGCACGCTCGGCGATCAGGCTGCCTGCGCTGCCGGTCCTGGATTCGATCCTGCACTCGACCGTGCCCTCGACGCAGGGCGCCAGGCACGTGCTGAGCACACTCGAAGGCGCCGCGCTGCTGGCCGAAGCCGGCATCGAGATCGCGCCGGTGCGACTGGCCAACAGCGCGGATGAGGCGGTCGCCCATGCGCAAGCGCTTGGCTACCCGGTTGCGATGAAGATCGAGTCGGCGGACATCCTGCACAAGACCGAGGTGCGCGGGGTCAAGCTGGGTCTCGCCGACGAGGCGGCGGTGCGCGAAGCCTGGGTGGTCGTCAACGCCAACGCAAAACGCAATCAGCCGGAGGCGAAACTCGCCGGGGTCATCGTGCAGAAGATGATCGCGGGTGACGTCGAGTTCGTGCTCGGGGTCAGCCAGGACCCGGTGTTCGGTCCGGTGGTGATGGCTGGCATCGGCGGCGTGCTGGTCGAGGTGATCAAGGACGTCACCTTCCGCCGTGCGCCGCTCACGCCAGTGCAGGCGGCCGGCATGCTGGACGATCTGCGTGGACGGGCGATTCTGGACGGGGTGCGTGGCAAGCCGCCGGTGGCGCGCGACAAGCTGGTCGGGCTGATCTGCGCGGTGTCGCGCCTGGCCGCAGCCGCCGGCCCCCGCCTGAAGGAGCTCGACCTCAATCCGATCATGCTGTCGGCCGACAACGCGATCGCGGTCGACTGGCTGATCGTGGTTGACGCCGAGGCCTGATCGGACCTGGGGCCGCGCGGTGGCCGAGCGGCCCGGGCGGTCAGGGCGTGAGCACGATGCCGAAGGTGCGGCCGATCCGCTCGTAGGTCTCGAACTGCTCCTGGACGAACTTCGCCGTATCGGCAGGCGAAAGGATGCGCGGGACCGAGCCGATCTTCTCGGTCGAACGGATCCAGTCCGGGTCCTTCGCCACCTGCTGCATCACGCCAGTCCAGAAGGCCACCTGCTCTTTCGACATGCCGGGCGGGCCATACAGCGCGCTCCAGCCGACGATGCGCTCCATCGCCTCGGCGCCGATCTCGCGCGCGGTCGGTACATCGGGGATGTCCTTGTAGCGCTCCGGCAGGGTCACCAGCAGGGCGCGCAGCTTGCCCGCCTGGATCTGCGGGTTGGCCGGGCCGAGGTTGCCGCAGCCGAAGTCGACCTGTCCGGCGAGAATCGCGATCACCGCATCGCCGCCACCCTTGAACGGCACCTGGATCGCGGCATCCTTGCCCAGCTTGAACACGTCGAACATCATCTGCGGCCCCATCTCGTGGATGGTGCCGAAGCCGGCCGTGCTGTAGGTCAGCTTGCCCGGGTTCTTGCGGATCGCTGCCACCAGGTCGCCGAAGGTTCGCATCGGTGAGTCGGCGCGCACCATGCAGACATAAGGGTTGAGTTCCAGCAGCCCGAGAAAGGTGAAGTCGTTCCAACGGTAGCCGAGCTTGCTGGCCAGCGCCGGCAGCACTGCCTGAGAGCCGACCCGGGCGAGCAGCAGGGTGTAGCCATCCGGGGTCGCCTTGGCCACCGATTCCGAGCCGATCGCGCCACTGGCGCCAGTGCGGTTGATGACCAGCACCTGCTGGCCGTTCAGGTAGCGGGGCAGCACGTTGGCCAGCGCCCGGGCGGCCAGATCGGCGTCGCCCGCGGCGGAGAACGGGGCGATGATCTGCACCGGCTTGTTGGGGAACGGCTGGCCCTGGGCGATCAGCGCCGGGCCGTGACTGGCGCCGGCCAGGGCGAACAGCGCCAGCATTGCGATGCGTGACAGGCCGCGGCGACCACGGCATTTCAGTGTCGGTCTCATCTTTCCTCCTGTGCATTGGGGCGCCCGGCGATCCGGTGCGCGCAGCTATCGGCTCTGCTCGACTGGCCGATTTACGCTCACAGCCTAGCCAGTTTTCCCGGGGCCGGCAAATCTGCTATGGTCGCCGGCCTTTCCCCGTTCCGCAATTCACTACCCAGGAGGTCCGGCATGAACGACGCGCTGCCTGCCCTGCAAGGCATTACCGAGCGGATGACCGTGCGCAAGGACGGCCCCCTGGGCTGGATCGCGTTCAACCAGCCCGCCCGCCACAACGCCATGTCGGTGGACATGTGGGAGGCGCTGCCGAAGATCCTGGGCGCCTTTGAAGCCGACACCGACATCCGGGTGATCATCATCACCGGGGCCGGCGACAAGGCATTCGTCTCCGGCGCGGATATCTCGCAGTTCGGCGAGCGCCGCGGCACGATGGAGGCGGTGAAGGAATACAACGCCATTGCCGATCACGCGAACGATCGCCTGCAGTCCTGCACCAAACCGGTGATCGCGATGATCCGCGGTTTCTGCATCGGCGGCGGACTGGGCCTGGCGCTCGGCGCCGACATCCGCATCGCCTCCGAGGACTCGCAGTACTCGGTGCCGGCGGCCAAGCTTGGGCTGGGCTACAGGTTCTCCGGCATCAAGCGGCTGTCCGATGTCGTCGGGCCGTCGTTCGCTGCCGAAATCTTCTACACCGCGCGCCGGTTCAATTCGAAAGAGGCCGAGACCATGGGCCTGATCAACCGGCGGGTCGCCAACGATGCGCTGGAAAAGTACACCCGCGATTATGCGATGGTGATCGCCGAGAACGCGCCGATGACGGTACAGTCGGTGAAACTGATCGTGCAGAACATCCATGCCGATCCGGCCGAGCGCGATCTGCAGGCCTGCGCGCAGTCGGTGGAGCACTGCTTCGCCAGCGAAGACTACAAGGAAGGCCGCACCGCATTCATGGAGAAGCGCAAGCCGCAGTTCAAGGGGCGCTGAAACACGGCAACCGGTTCGAGGCGCCGCCATCAGCGCCCGATCCAGAACCGGCCTCAGACCGGTCGAGGCAGTGCAAAAGGGAGGGGTACATGGCATCCGAAGCAGCATCCGATCCGGGTTTCGATCCCAACCGCGCCGACCTGGTGGTCGGCGTGCTGGGGGCTGGCGCAATGGGGCGCGGCATCGCGCAGGTGGCCGCGGCCGGGGGCATGCAGGTGCTGCTGCATGATGCCAAGCCGGGTGCGGCGGCCGAGGCACGCGAGTTCATCGGCAAGATGTTCCAGCGCGCGACCGAGAAGGGGCAGTTGCCGGAAGCAGAGGCCGCGGCCGCACTGGCGCGCATCAGCGTCATCGATGCGCTGGCCGGCTTCTCACGCTGCCATCTGCTGGTCGAGGCGATCATCGAGAATCTGGCGATCAAGCAGCAGGTGTTCGGCGAACTCGAGCAGGTAGTGAGCCCGGGATGCATCCTCGCCACCAACACCTCGTCGCTGTCGATCACCACCATCTCGGCAAAGATGAAGACCGCGCACCGCTTCGCCGGTTTCCACTTCTTCAACCCGGTGCCGCTGATGAAGCTGGTCGAGGTGATCGACGGTGTGCAAAGCGCACCCTGGGTCGGCGATGCGCTGATGGTGATCGGCCGGCGGATGACACGTGAGCCGGTGCGCTGTGTCGATGTGCCTGGCTTCATCGTCAACCAGGTCGGCCGTGGCTTCACCATCGAGGCGGCGCACATGCTGCAGGAGAGCCTCGCCGGCATTCTGGACATCGACCGGGTGATGCGCGATGTCGGCGGCTTTCGAATGGGGCCGTTCGAGCTGATGGAACTGACCGGGCTGGATGTCACCCACCCGGCCTCGGAGGCGATCTATCAACAGTTCTATGACGAACCGCGCTACCGCCCGGTGATGCTGATGCGCTCCCGCTTCGAAGCCGGCGTGCTCGGGCGCAAGACGAAACGCGGTTGGTACGAGTACGACGCCGAGATGAAGCCGGTGGTGGCACCCGAGGCGGCGGCACCCGAGGCCCGTCCGGCGAGTGTCTGGGTGAGCCCGGCCGAACCTGCCGGCGCGCAGCGACTGCTCGAACTGCTGGACAAGCTTGGTACGAGCATCGAGCGCGCTGCGCAGCCCAGTGCCCAGGCGCTGATCCTGGTCACGCCCTATGGCACCGATGCGACGCATACGGCGGTCGAGCAGGGCCTGGACCCGAAGCGCACGGTCGCGGTCGATACCCTGTTCCCGCTGGTCAAGCGGCGCACCATCATGGGTACGCCGGTCACCGATCCGGCGATGGTCGAAGCCGCTCACGGCCTGCTCGCCTCCGATGGCACGCCGGTCACCGTGCTGCGCGACAGCCCGGGCTTCATCGCGCAGCGTATCGTTGCCATGATCTGCAACATCGGCTGCTCGATCGCCCAGATGAAGACCGCCTCGCCGGCCGATATCGACAAGGCGGTGACCCTGGGCCTGAACTATCCGAGCGGGCCGCTCAGGTTTGGCGACGTGGTCGGAGTAGAGCGCATTCACGCGGTGCTGTCGAACATGCACCGCATCTATGGCGACCCGCGCTACCGGCCCAACGTCTGGATGACCCGACGGGCCAAGCTCGGCGTGTCGCTGCTCACCTCGGAATGAAAAGGAGATTCCCATGCTGAACGCCTATCTCTATGACGGACTGCGCTCGCCGATCGGCCGCCATGCCGGTGGTCTTGCCGGCGTGCGCCCCGACGACCTGCTCGCCGGAGTGATGAAGGAACTGATGGCGCGCAGCAGCTTCAAGCCGGAGCAGCTGGAAGACCTGGTCATCGGCTGTGCCAACCAGGGTGGCGAAGATTCACGCTGCGTCGCCCGCCACGCCGGCCTGCTCGCCGGACTGCCGATCGAAGTCGGCGGCACCGTGCTTCAGCGCAACTGTGCCAGTGGCCTGAACGCAGTGGCCTATGCGGCACAGGTGGTGACCGCGGGTGAGGGCGACCTGTTCCTCGCCGGCGGCGTCGAGAGCATGAGCCGTGCGCCGTTCGTGATGGCGAAGGCGGAGTCTGCCTACAGCCGTGAGATGCGGGTGTTCGATTCCACCATCGGGGCGCGCTTCCCGAATCCGAAGATCGAGAAGCAGTTCGGCGATGAAACGATGCCCGAGACGGCGGACAACCTGGCGCGCGATTTCGACATCCCACGCGAAGCGGCTGACGTGTTCGCCGCAGCTTCGCAGCGCAAGTATGCACAGGCGAAGGCTGCCGGGTTCTTCGATGGCGAGATTGCACCGGTGACCATCCCGCAGCGCAAGGGCGACCCGAAGGTGATCGGCGCCGATGAGCATCCGCGCGGCGACACCACGATCGAGACGCTGCAGAAGTTGAAGCCCCTGTTCGAGGGTGGGGTCACTACGGCCGGCAACGCCTCGGGCGTGAACGACGGGGCCTGCGCCGTGCTGGTCGGGTCGCGCGAAATCGGCGAGAAGGCTGGCGCGAAGCCGATCGCACGCATTCTCGCCAGTGCCGTCGCTGGCGTGCCGCCCCGGATCATGGGCTTTGGCCCGGTGCCCTCGTCGCAGAAGGCACTGGCGCGCGCCGGGCTCACGTTGAAGGACATGGACGTGATCGAGATCAACGAGGCGTTCGCTGCCCAGGTGCTGGCCTGCCTGAAGGGCCTGGGCACCACGTTCGAGGATTCGCGGGTGAACATGAACGGTGGCGCGATCGCGGTCGGGCATCCACTCGGGGCGTCAGGTGCGCGCATCGCGTTGACGGCGGCGCGCCAGCTGCAACGCACCGGCGGCCGCTATGCGCTGGTCAGCTTGTGCATCGGTGTCGGCCAGGGCATGGCGATGGTGATCGAGCGGGTGTAAGCCAGCGTCGTTCGGGGGCGGCGGTGGTGGCTGGCCAGTTCGAGGGCAAACTCAGCGGCGAACTCAGCGGCAAACTCCGCGGCCGATTCAACGGCCAGTTCAACGGTGAATTCGCCTGGGATGACCCGTTCCTGCTCGACGATCAGTTGAGCGAGGACGAGCGCGCGATCCGCGACGCCACCCGCGTCTATGCGCAGGAAAGGCTGATGCCGCGCATCCTCGAGATGAATCGGCACGAGACCTTCGACCGCGACATCATGAACGAGATGGGGAGCCTGGGCCTGCTAGGCGCCACGCTCGACGGCCACGGCTGCGCCGGTATCGGCTATGTCGCCTATGGCCTGGCGATGCGCGAGCTGGAGCGGGTAGACACGGCGTTTCGCTCGGCCTGTGGCACGCAGGGTACGCTGTCGATGTTTCCGATCCATGCCTATGGTTCGGACGCCCAGCGCGCGAAGTACCTGCCGCGGATGGTCACCGGTGAGCTGCTCGGTTGCTTCGGACTGACCGAGCCCGATCACGGCTCGGACCCGGGCAGCATGAAGTCGCGTGCGCAGAAGGTCGACGGTGGCTGGCGATTGTCCGGCAACAAGATCTGGATCACCCATGCACCGATTGCCGACATCATGATCGTCTGGGCGAAGGCTCACGGAGGCGAGGATCGCGACGGCACCATTCGCGGCTTCATCCTCGAGCGCGGCCTGCCCGGATTGTCGACCCGGAAGATCGAGGGCAAGTTCTCGGTGCGCGCCAGCCCGACCGGCGAGATCGTGATGGATCAGGTGTTCGTGCCCGATGAGCAGCTGCTGCCCGGCGTCACCGGGCTGAAGGGCCCGTTCGGCTGCCTCAACAACGCGCGCTTCGGTATCGCCTGGGGCGCACTCGGTGCGGCCGAGTTCTGCTGGCATGCGGCGCGCCAGTACACCCTGGATCGAAAGCAGTTCGGCCGGCCGCTGGCGGCCAATCAACTGATCCAGAAGAAACTCGCCGACATGCAGAGCGAGATCGCCATCGGTCTGCAGGCGGTTTTGCGGGTGTCGCGGCTGCGCGACGAGAACCGCGCCTCACCCGAGATGGTGTCGATCATCAAGCGCAACTCCACCGGCAAGGCGCTGGAGATCGCGCGCATGGCGCGCGACATGCATGGCGGCAACGGCGTGAGCGACGAGTATCACGTGATCCGCCATATGCTCAACCTGGAGACGGTGAACACTCTGGAAGGCACCAACGACATTCATGCGCTGGTGCTCGGGCGGGCGATGACCGGGTTGCCGGCGTTTTGAGACAACACCCGAAGGGAGGGGACAGACCCTGAGGGTCGGTCCCCAAACTAAGTGTCCCTGATTGAGCGGCTGGAGCAGCGGTGCCGCTGCATCGGGCTACCGTGGATCGGCGTCAGCCCAGGCCGCCCAGCAGACTTGACAGCGACGAACGCACCTGCACGACGTCGTCAGGCGAAAGGTAGCCTACGACGCCCCGCACCAGGCGATGGTCGAGCGTGAACAGCTTGAAACGCACACGGGAAGGCGCCGGCAGACCGGCTGCGGCAAGATCCATGAGAATGCAGTCGAGCGGCCAGGGGGCGTTGTCCTGCGAGGTGATCATGGCCATCACTGAATGGCCAGCAGGGGTGTTGAAGGCCTCGGCCGCCGAAAGCACGACGGCCGGGCGGTTCTTGCTGGTATTGCGGTCGGCGAACGGAAACGGCACGCGCACCACTGAATAGCCCTCAAAAATCACGATAGGCTTCTTCGTCCGCAACACCCGCCCATTCGCCGAGTGTGCCCTGCAGGGCGCGCAGGTACTCCAGATCCATCGGCTGAACCCGGCGCACGGTGGCAGTGCCGTCGCTTCCGACTTCCCAGGAAATGAGATCGCCTGGCGCAACGTTGAGCGCCGCCCGCACATCCTGCGGGATCGTGGTCTGCCCCTTCGCAGTGATCTTTGCTACGGCCAGCATGGAGTCCTTTTGGTAATGCTATCCTTACTGGCATTACTTTACACCCTGCGCAGATCGGCGGGTGGCAATCAGTGTGTTCTGTTCGTCGAGTTGCAGAGGGTCGATCGCTCGTGTGCGCGAACCGCTCGCATCCAGGCCCAAAAGGGACCGAAAAGAGACCAAAAAGGGACCGGAAAGGGCCTGCCCCGGTTCAGCGTTTTCTGACTATTCGGGTTTGATCCCCGCCCGCTTCACCAGCTCCACATACTTGCCCGCCTCTTCCCGCATGAAGGCATCGAACTGGGTTGGCGTCATCGGAGCGGGCGCATCGAAGCCGAGTTCGGCGAAGCGCTTCTGAACGTCAGGCAGCGCCATCGCCTTGACCATCTCGGCGTTCACGCGGGTGAGGATCGGCGCTGGCGTCTTCACCGGCGCGACCAGCCCGATCCAGCCGCGGAACTCGTAGCCCTTCAGACCTGACTCGTTCACTGTCGGCAGCGAAGGCAGCATCGCTGCGCGGGTCATGGGTGTGACGGCCAGGGCGCGCAGTTTGCCTTCCTGCACGAAACGGATCGAGGTCGAGATGGTGTCGAACATGACGTCGATATGCCCGGCGACCAGATCGGCGACTGCCGGCGCGCCCCCTTTGTAGGGCACGTGCACCATCTCGGCGCCAGTCATCGCGCGGAACATCTCGGTGGACAGGTGCTGCACGCTGCCGACACCGGCCGAGCCATAGGTCAGCCGGTTCGGCGCCGACTTGGCGATGCGTATCAGGTCGGCCATGGTCTTTGCCGGCACCCTGGGGTTCACCACCACGATATTGGCCTGGAACGCCGCCAGCGCGATGCCGGAGAAATCCCGCTGCGGATCGAACGTCATGTTGGCGATCACCGCCCGGTTGGCGGCAAGCGGCCCGCCGCTGGACATCATCAGCGTATAGCCATCCGGTGTGGCCCTGGCGGCGGCTTCGCCGGCGATGTTGCCCGAGGCGCCTGGCCGGTTCTCGACGATCACTGTGCTGCCCAGCGCCTCGCCCATCGGCGCACTCAGGATGCGCGCGGTGAGATCGACCGAGCCGCCCGGAGCGAAGCCGACCAGCACGCGCACCGGCTTGGACGGGTAGGGCTGGGCGATGGTACCGGTGGCCGTACACGCCAGCACCAGGGCGGCGGCGAGACGCGGGCTGATAAGACAGTTGGCGGGTTGCTTCATCGGGGACTCCGGTCGGCGTTGACTTATCATCGGGTCAGCAAGATCGATGCCAGTCGTCGCCGGCCAGGCCTTCGAAGCCGACCGTCGCTTGTGCCCCGTCCCTCCCTACGGAAGCGCTCCCTGATGTCCCAGTTCGACCCCAACCTGTTCAAGCTTGCAATGCGTCGCGCCGCCACCGCGGTCTCGGTGGTCACCACCGATGGCAGCGCAGGTCGCTGCGGCGTCACCGTGAGTTCGTTCTGTACCGCGACCGCCGAGCCGCCGCAGATGCTCGCCTGCGTGCTCAAGACCAGTGCGGCAGCAGCCGCGATCCGTGGCAACAAGGTGTTCTGCATCAATGTGCTCGATCGTGCCCATTGGCATGTCGCCGACAGTTTTGCCGGCCGGATCGAACGCTGGCGCAATGACCGGTTCGCCTGTGATCAATGGAAGACGCTCGCCACCGGTGCCCCGGTGCTTGAACAGGGGATGGTCGCACTCGACTGCACGCTGGCGTCCGAGCTGGAGCTGTCTACCCACTTCGTGTTCATCGGTCATGTCGAGAGCGTGGCCGTGAACGACGGCTCACCGCTGCTGTATTCGGATGCGCACTACCGCAGGCTGGCCGAGCGCGATCAGATCTCGGCGGAAGACCTGACGCTCTGACTCTCGTTCTCTGACTCTAATTCGCTGACTCTAATTCGCTGACTGGGCTTGATCGACGCGGGTGCGCTAAGCTCGGCCGATGTCTCTTGTCTTCTACAGCACCGTCGACAGCTCGGTCGGCTGGGCCGAGGCAGTACAGGCCGCCGACCCTGCACTCGCCTTCCATGTCTGGCCCGACTGTGGACCGTTCGATCAAGTCGAAGCGGTGCTCGCCTGGAAAGCGCCGCCCGGCTTCTACCGGCAGTTTCCGAAGCTCAAGCTGATCATCAACCTCGGCGCCGGGGTCGACAACATCGTGCGCGATGCGACGCTGCCGTCGGGCATTCCGATCACCCGCATCTCGGACCCGGAGATGGGCCGGATGATGAGCCAGTATCTGCTCACCTGCGTGCTGCGCCACTTCCGCGAGTTCTCCACCTTCGAGCGCGCACGTGCCGAGCGTCGCTGGGCCTATGTGCATCCGCGCGAGACGCGCGAGTGCACAGTCGGCATGATGGGGCTGGGCCAGCTCGGCGCGATGGCGGCCCAGGCGTTCGTGCGCGAAGGCTTCCAGGTGCTGGGCTGGTCACGGTCGGCAAAGTCTCTGCCCGGGGTGGAGACCTTTGCCGGAGTCGATCAGTTGCCGGCATTCCTCGCCCGCAGCGAGATCTGCGTGATGCTGCTGCCGCTCACGCCCGAGACCGAGAACCTGATGACTGCCGAGCGCTTCGCGCAGTTGCCGCGCGGGGCGAAGTTCGTCAACGCCGGGCGGGGCATGACTGTCGATGAAGACGCGTTGGTGGCTACGCTGCGCTCGGGCCATATCGCCGAAGCGACGCTCGATGTGTTCCGTGAAGAGCCGCTGCCGGCGACACACCCGTTCTGGGAGCTGCCGCAGGTGCTGATCACCCCGCATCTGGCATCGGTGGGCATCCCGCGCACGGCGGCAGAGCAGATTGTCGCCAACCTCGCCCGGGTGCGCCAGGGAGAACGACCGTTCAACGAGGTGCAGCCCACGCGAGGCTACTGACGCTGAACGACGATATCCTTGCAGATCTTCCACGCCATGGAAGATTTGCAAGGATATTTGGGCGCCGTATCGGGGACAGACCCTACCGGGTCTGTCCCCTGCCTGCTGCAGCGAAAGCGGTTGCCAACGGTGGTCAACCCTCGTTCGCCGCTGAAGCGGCCCGGGAACTGGCACCATCAGCAGATGAACAAGGCATTCGCAGCATCACTGGTCAGCAAAGGCCAAAGCACGGCAGGTCATCGCGATACACCGCCGGGCGACACCTTGACGGTGTTGTTCGATGGGTCCTGCCCGCTGTGCCGCCGTGAAGTGGCCGCCTATCGCAACCTGTCTCCGGTCGACCCGGAACACACGTTGGCCTGGCGCGATGTCAGCACGCCCGATGCTGAGCTACCTGCGGGCTGCTCGCCCTCGCAGGCGATGGCGCGATTCCATGTGCAGCATGCCGACGGCAGCGTCGATAGCGGTGCACGTGCGTTCATCGCGCTGTGGGCCATGTTGCCTGGCTGGCGCTGGCTGGCGCGTCTGGCCTCGCTGCCCGGGGTACCCACGCTGCTCGAGCAGGGGTATCGGCTGTTCCTGATCGGTCGTCCGCTGTTGCAGCGTGCGGCGCGCGCGGTAGAACCGCGGTCGAATGCGGTGCCGGCTGAACTGATCGCCGACCTGCGCTCCGACCATGCGGGGGAAACCGGTGCTGTCTGGATCTATCGCGGTGTACTGTTTATTGCGCGCGACGCTGCATTGCGCGACTTCGCGCGCCGCCACCTGGCAACCGAGCAACAGCATCTGGAACGTATCTGCGAATGGCTCCCCTGGCAGAAGCGCAGCTGGCTGCTGCCGGGCTGGCGGGTGGCGGGATTTCTTACCGGGGCGCTGCCTGCCCTGTTCGGCACGCGAGCGGTCTACGCGACGATCGAAGCGGTGGAGACCTTCGTCGACCATCATTATCAGCAGCAGCTCGACCGGCTTGCCGCCCACCCCGAGGCAGGCGCGTTGCGCGAGGTATTGCAGCAGTGCCAGGCCGATGAGGTGCACCACCGCGACGAGGCCGGCGCAGCCGTTGTTGGCGCGCCTGGTGTCGCTCTAGGACTCTGGTGCCGATGCGTCGGATCGGGTTCAGCGCTGGCGGTGCAGGTGGCCCGGCGACTCTGATCGTGTCGGGCGATGATCTGCAGCGTACCAAACGGATGGCGCCGGTTCCGCAAGGCAGGGCGCAGCGCTTCCTCCATCTCGGCTTCGCCGTGGGTGAACTGTTCGCCGGTGCCGCGGCCCACGGCCTGACCCGGCTGTCTCGAGGCGAACCGCTTCCGCTGCAGCAACTGCTGTTCGCGCCAGCCAATGCGCGGCGGCTGGCCGGGCGGTTGTCCACGATGCGCGGTGCGGTGATGAAGGTCGGCCAGCTGATGTCGATGGACGCCAACGGCGTGCTGCCGGCCGAGTTCGCCGAATTGCTCGGCGGATTGCGTGATCAGGCGCACACCATGCCGGCCGATCAGCTGGCAGAGACACTGAGTCGCGAGTACGGCAGCCATTGGCATCGCCGCTTTCGCAGTTTCAGTTTCCAGCCGATCGCCGCGGCGTCGATCGGTCAGGTGCATCGCGCGCAGACCCATGATGGACGCACCCTCGCGCTGAAGATCCAGTACCCCGGGGTGCGGCAAAGCATCGACAGTGACGTGGCAAACCTCGCCTTGCTGGCGCGAACCCCGGGGCTGGTGCCAGCGGGCCTCGATCTCGCACCGCTGCTCGAGCGCGCGCGCGAACAGTTGCAGCACGAGACCGACTACCGTGCCGAGGCGCGTGCGCTCACCGACTATCGCGATCAGTTGGGTGAAGACCCGGTGCTGGTCGTGCCGGCGGTGGTCGAGGAGCATTGCACCGACCATATTCTGGCCACCGGGTTCGCGACTGGTCGTTCCCTCGCCGGCCTGATGGGCGAAGGCCTGTCGCAGGCGCAGCGCGATCATCTGGCTTCAGCACTGTGCCGACTGTCGGTAAGAGAGCTGTTCCAGATGCAGTTGGTGCAGACCGATCCGAATCCTGGCAACTATCTTTTCGATCCCGACACCGGACGCATCGCGCTGCTCGACTTCGGGGCGACCGAGGCCATCGGTCGCGATCGCATGGAACAACTGCGCACGCTCACCCGGGCGCTGCGTGACGCGGATCGAACGGCTACGTCGGCAGCGGCCGAGTCGATCGGCTTCACCGACGCGCGGGATCCACCCGAGCAGACGGTCGCTGTGATCGACATGATGCTGCTCGCGGGGGAACCGCTGCGTCATCACGGCCGTTACGACTTCGGCGAAACCGATCTGTTCGGTCGGGTGTTCGAACAGGGCCGCACGCAGTTCTACGCATCGGGTTTCGCGGGTACGCCGCCGACAGATCTCATTTTCCTGCAGCGCAAGTTCGTCGGCATCTTCATGCTGTGTTCGCGGCTGCGCGCGCGGGTAGACCTGGCGGCGCTGTTCGATCCCTGGCTCTGAGGGTCGATCGCGGCTGCCGCACGCGGTATACCCAGCGCGGGGATCCTGGCGCGCTGCTTTCGGGGACCGATCCCGCAGGGTCTGTCCCACTGGTTGCCGACGTTCAGTTGCCGACGCTCAGTTGTCCACGTTCACCACATTCAGATCGAGCAACTGCTCGCGGGTGAGCCAGTTCATCTCGCTCGCCAGGAACTTCGCGCCCGAGTCGACGATGCGCACCGAAGCGCCCATCGCCATCACGTACAGCGCCCAGCGCGCCGAGGCCTGCGCAGACAGTTGCTCGATCTCGTAGATCAGCCGTTGCGCCGACTCGATCTTGCCCTCGCTGCGCGCCTTCTCCATGATCGCGACGATCTTCTGCACGGTCTGTGCGTTGCCGGCGATGGTCGGCATGTGGATGCCGTAGCGGCCGCCCTTCTCGACCCGGCGCACCACGCCGCCGAGGAAGGCATCGGCACAGGCACTGGCGCACGTCGCGCCGGCGGGGATGCGGGTGGCGAGCCCGGCCTTGCGGATCAGCCGGCCCAGTTCCAGCCCGTCCGGTTCGGAGCCGCCCCCGGAGTCGAACAGGATTTCCTCGATCTTGCCGGCGCGCAAAAGTTCCTGGCTGAAGCGCTGTGCATCGCCGCGCTGGATCATGCCCCCGCGCGGATACTTCTCGCTCCTGGCCTCATCCCGGATCAGCATGACCCGGCGGCCCTGGTAGTCCATCACGACGAAATCCACCGCGAGGGCGCGCGGGGACACGCCCATGCCTGCAGCCAATGCGGCCAGCAGGCATGCCGACCCGGCCGACCCGGCTGCCCGACCGAGAATGCACGTGACCAGCCGGATCATCGATACCGCCAAAACATGCCGGAGCAATCCACGCCGGAGCAATCCACGCCGGAGCAATCCACCCCGGTCAAACCCGGACCCGCGACCCGGTGCCAGGATCGCGGCAGAAGGTCGCGGTCTGGCGCACTTCCTCGCCCTTGATCACCGCGATCTCTCGCACCTGCTCGCAGCCGTCGCGGCCGGCAACCTGGGTCGGACCGATCGCCTGCGCCGAGCCGCGCGCATTGCCAGTCCACTGCACCGGCGCGGGCGACGTCTGCGCGCTCTGTTGCGCGACCCGCTGGCGGGCTTCGACCGCTCGCGTCTCGGCGGCCTGCCGCTCCTGCCCAGACTTCGCCTTCGCCTGCTCGGCACGCAGCTGTGCTTCGATCTCGGCGTTGCGTGTCTGCTGCTCGCGTGCGACCGTCGCCTGGCGGTCGGCGATCGTCTTCTGCGCTGCGGCTTCGGCGCGCGCCTGATCAGCCTGATCGAGTCGTTTGCCGATCAGTGACCCGGCGAAGCCCCCGGCCACGGCACCGATCAACGCACCGGCGATTCGCTGGTTGGTCGAGCCGCCGGCCACTGCGACCCCGAGTGCGGCGCCGCCGATCGCGCCGATCGCGGTTGCGGTGTCCTGATTGGTGGCGCACCCTGACAGGGCGAGTGTGCCCGCCAGGGTGACCGCCAGCGCCTGGCGCACCGGCATCCGGCGCGCGTTACTCAGGCATATTCCTTCGCCCTGTCGGACATGCTCGTCGGCGATCGCAGTCATTCCATCCTCCCATCGACATGGTGTCGTGTTGTGACCCATCTATAGCCCGAGTGAAACGCACCTGACGTAATCCGTCAAGGGTTCACGTCACGGATTCACGGGTGTTCGGCGACTTCCGTACCGATCGTCTTGACCCGCACTTCAAACTCGCGCTGTCGTTCGGTCTGCGGTGCCGGCATGAACTCGTCGGACGACACCGACTGCACCGGAATCGGGGAGGCGAACAGCGAGGATTCCGCCGGTGCCAGTCTCGCCAGGTCTTCGTCGGTCATCATGCTCATGCGGTCTTCCCCTCGCGCTCTTCGGTCGCGCGCTGCGCGGTCGCACGCGGTCGCATGAACGCGTGAGCGGCAGAGGCCAGTGCCCCCGTCCTGTCTCGCAGGGTGGGGAGCCGGCAATCTACTGCGAATTGACGGCGCCGGGGAGGGGGCAGCTTGAAAGAAACAGCGGATCGCATCGTGCGGTTGACGCCGCCGCGCCACGGGGCGGCGGGACACCCTTGCGTCTGGCCGAGTCCGGTCGCCGAGGCCAGGCTGGCGCGATCAAGGCCGCCGCAGGTGCCAGGCCTTGGGCCGCGTGAAGGTCTGGATGCCGTGCGTGGACAAGGTCAGGCCGAGTCCAGAGTCGCCGTGTCCCGACCAGGGCAGGCGCGGACTGACGCGGTCGCAGCAATTCCAGTAGACGCTGCCGGCGTTGACGCGGGACAACACCGCGCGGGCGCTGGCCTCGTCGCGGCTGAAGACCCCGGCCGTGAGACCATAGCGGGTGTCGTTCATCAGTGCCACCGCCTCGTCGTCGCCACGAACCTTCTGGATGCCGATGATCGGGCCGAAGCTTTCCTCGCGCATCAGCGCCATCGAGTGATCGACCTCGGTGAACACCGTCGGTGCGAACCAGTTGCCCGGCCGGGGCAGGCGCGCGCCGCCGCAGCGCAGCGTGGCGCCCCTGGCGAGTGCATCGGCCACCTGGGCATCGAGCACATCGAGCTGGGGTGCGCGTGTGATCGCACCGATGTAGGTGTCATCGGCCATCGGGTCGCCCTGCCTGAAGCCGGCCACCGTGGTCATGAAATGCTCGACGAACGC